>CAMHIM010000014.1 GCA_946185225.1 uncultured Prevotellaceae bacterium | reverse complement strand
ACGATGAAGTCGTACTTGTTCTCGTTGATGGCAGCCACGAGCTTGTCCTTCACCTCGTAGGCGCTCATCTCAGGTTTCAGGTCGTAGGTGGCCACCTTGGGAGAAGGAACGAGGATACGGTCCTCCCCGTCGAACGGGGCCTCACGTCCGCCGTTGAAGAAGAAGGTGACGTGGGCATATTTCTCTGTCTCAGCAGTGTGCAGCTGTTTCTTGCCCTGCTGCGAGAGGTACTCGCCCAGCGTATTCTCCACGTTCTCCTTGGGGAAGAGGATGTTTACACCTGTGAACGAGGCGTCGTAGGGAGTCATGCAATAGTACTGCAGACCGGGAACGGTTTTCATTCCCTGCTCGGGCATGTCCTGCTGGGTGAGTACGATGGTCAGCTCCTTTGCTCGGTCGTTACGGAAGTTGATGAAGATGACGACGTCGCCCTCCTCAATGCAGCCGTTGACGCTGCTGTTGTGAATCGGCTTGATGAACTCATCGGTCACGCCCTCGTCGTACGACTCCTGCATGGCCTGTACCATATCGGCAGCCTGCTTACCGGTACCGTTGACAATCAGGTCATAGCCTTCCTTCACGCGCTCCCAGCGCTTGTCACGGTCCATGGCATAGAAACGGCCTACGATGCTGGCAATGGCTGCGTCGTTGTCAGCGCAGACCTTGGTCACCTGCTCGATGAAGCCCTTACCGCTTTTGGGGTCGGTGTCGCGGCCGTCCATGAAGCAATGGACAAAGGTCTGGTTCTTCAGACCGTAGTGCTTACCCACCTCAATGAGCTTGAACAGATGGGCGAGGCTGGAGTGCACGCCGCCGTCCGAGCAGAGCCCCATCAGGTGCAGCTTCTTATTGTTCTCCTTAGCATAGGTATAGGCGGCCTTCACCTGCGGGTTTTCCACGATGGAACCGTCCTTACAGGCACGGTTAATCTTAACCAGGTCCTGGTATACGATACGACCGGCACCGATGTTGAGGTGACCCACCTCCGAGTTACCCATCTGTCCGTCGGGCAGACCTACGTCCTCGCCGCTGGCCTGCAGCTGGGAGTGTGCCGAAACGGCTGTCAAGTAGTCCAGATACGGGGTCGGCGTACGGAAAATGACGTCGCCCTCACCATGTTTTCCGATTCCCCATCCGTCGAGAATCATCAATAAAGCTTTCTTTGCCATAATGCTTTCTGTTCTTTTTATCTATAATGTACGTTGTTTCGTTTTCAGCGTGCAAAGTTACTACTTTTTTTCTTATCAGCGACACCTATTTATAAAAAACAATATACGCCTTTGCGGAAACTGGTATGTTTCGACCAACAAAAGCCGACTTTGAAGCAAGCAAAAGCCGACTTTGAGGCAAGCAAAAGCCGACTTTGAGGCAAGCAAAAGCCGACTTTGCAACGGACAAAGTCGGCTTTTCATAAATCTCTGATGCTTTTACTTTTCGGAGAAGCCTGTCAACAGCTCAAAAGGAGCCATCGGCAACCCGT
The DNA here is from genome assembly GCA_946185225.1 of uncultured Prevotellaceae bacterium. Lineage (GTDB taxonomy): Bacteria > Bacteroidota > Bacteroidia > Bacteroidales > Bacteroidaceae > Prevotella. The sequence goes on along the minus strand of CAMHIM010000014.1, from coordinate 27,797 downwards.
TCCGGCCGCAGGCGTTGGCACGGGCGGGATTGTCCTTCCATCCGTAGCGCACACGGGCAGGGGCCGACAGCGGAGCCTTGACACGGATGGACGAGCCGTCGGCCACAGCCTCGGCATTCACAAAGCGTCCGGAGGCCTCAGCAAGCTCGAATTCATACAAAACGCCCGATTTCATCGGCTGATCGGTCTTCAGAAGAACGGTCCCGTCATCAAGCGTCTCCGAGGCAATGACCTTAGGCGACAGCAACACCTTGTTGTTATGAAGCATGTGGTCGAAGCAGAGACCGCAACGTTCAGCCACCTCCTTCTTGCGAAGCGGGTGGATGTCCACCGTCTCACCCAGGTCAATGGCCACGGCCAGCTCCACGTTGTCCATCTTCTGGGCCGTCAGCCGCTGGGCCTCACGGAGCTGGGCCCAGTTGCTGTTAGTGGGTTCTGCCTGATAGACGATGGGACGCGGCATGCCAGTCTGCTGGCGCCCGTCGTAGTTGGCCAACTGCACCACGACGAAGGGCAGCTCAGGACGCTGCCAGAGGTCGCGCCAGCAACCAATCAACTTCTGAAGGTAGTCGGCATAGGGGGCGGGGTTGCCCACGTTCGACTCGCCCTGATACCATACCACACCGCTGACAGCGTAGGGGGCCAACGGGTAGAGTACGGCATTATAGAGTGTCGTCGGCATATTCTGCAACGACACGTCGCCGCCTGGGCAGGGAGGCATCTCGGCACCCAGGTGGAACTTCCACAACGGACTGAGAGGAATGACATCCTTCGGCATGGGATTCTGCGAGAAACGGTCGTCGCCGAAGCAGAGCATATAGGGCTTCTCGGGAATGAAGTGGGCGGCGCCGTTCTTGTTGATGAAACGGACGGCAATGACGTTGTCGCCCTCCTGAAGCAGACCCTCGGGGATGTCGTAGCGGCGCGGAGGATACTGGTAGCCAGTGCTTCCTATCTTCTTACCGTTCAGATAGGTGACGTCCTGGTCGTAGAGGGTGCCCAGCAACAAGCGAGCCGGCCGGCCGGCGTGCTCCTTATCAATATGGACATGCTGACGGAGCCATACGGAGCCGACGCCGCGCCAGCTCCAGTTGTTCTGGTCGACGGTCTTCCAGTCGTCGTCCTTGCAGGCAGAAAGAGCATAAGAATGCGGCAGGTCTTCCTTATCGAGCAGTTCGTTCCAGCGGCGGCTGGCCTCGCCGTTGGCCTGCATCTGCGCCCTCACATAGTTGTCGTTCTGGAAGAAGGCCACGCGCTTCGCCAGCATCGGATAATCAGTCTTCAGCGAGTCCATGGATATCCATGCCTCGATGGGTGTGCCGCCCCAGCTATTGACAATGACTCCCTGGGCCACACCCGTCTTTTCAAACATGCGCTTTCCAAAGAAGGAGCCGACAGCCGAGAAAAGCCACGCGTTCTGTTTGGTCAGTGGCTTCCAGTTGATGCCGGTCGGACGGACATCATCCTTCACACCGTGGGTGCTCGTCTCGTTCTGGACACGGAAGAGGCGGACCTTATCAAGCGAAAAACCATCGATTTCATCGGTATAATTCGGATACACACGCTCTATCGTCACGTCGATGTTCGACTGCCCGGACAGGAGCCAGACGTCCCCCACAAAGACATCGTTGAGCACCAGCTTCTCGCCGTTCGGCGCATCACCTTTCACTTCCATCGTGTAGGGACCGCCGGCCTTCATGGCTGGCAGGTCGACACGCCAGCGACCGTTTGCGCCAGCAGTAGTGCTGTAGGTTTTCTTCAGAAACACGACGGTCACCGTCTCACCGCTGTCAGCCCGTCCCCAGACAGGAACGGCCTGTCCGCGCTGCACAACCATGCCCGACTGGAACAACTGGGGCAACACCACCTTTGCACGTACCGTAAGGACTGCTGACAAGAGAACACAGGAAAGAAAAAGAATTCGTCTCATCTATTTATATTTTATAGGTTTTCTCATCGCAAAGTTACGAAAAAAACTCTGACCGGACGGAAAAAGAAAACTTTTTCCTTTGCCATGAAACATATATGAATGAATCTGTTACATTTCCAAGCATCCCGAAACAGGAAAAACAACTACCTTTGCAGCATAAACCCAATAAAACGAAAAACAATAACAATATGGCTAACCAAGAAAACAAAGGATTCTACAAACTTTCCTGGATTCAGCGCATCGGCTTCGGGTCCGGTGACCTGGCACAGAACCTCATTTTTCAGGTAATCTGCACTTACCTGCTATTCTTCTACACCGACATCTACGGCCTCACACCTTCAGCAGTAGCCGTGATGTTCCTTGTAGGCAATGTAGCTAACGTCATCTGGGACCCCATCGTGGGTGCCCTAATCGACAAGAGCAATCCGCGCTATGGAAAATACCGCTCGTACCTGCTCTATGTGGGCATCCCGCTCTCGGGCTTCGCCATCCTGTGCTTCTACAACGGCTTTGCTCCGTCGCTGATATATGCGTATGTCACCTATATTTCCATGCAGCTGCTCTATACGTTCATCAATGTGCCATACGGAGCGCTGAACTCATCCCTGACGCGCGACACCGACGAAATAACCATCCTCACTTCGGTACGTATGTTCATGGCCAACCTTGGAGGTCTGGCCGTTAACTCCGGACTGCCCCTGTTTATCGCCCTGATTGCCGGCGCACCGTCAGACAGTCTGCCGAAAGACCCGTCAGCATGGTTTACGACGATGACCATTTATGCCATCGTAGGTTTCTGCCTCCTTTTGTTCTGCTTCTCACAGTGTAAGGAACGCGTCGTCATGGACGCCAAAGCCACAGAGACCGTGAAAGTCAGCGACCTCTGGATGGAGTTCCTTCGCAACCGCCCCCTGCGCGTACTTGCCTTCTTCTTCATCACTGCCTTCGCAATGATGTCGGTAGGCAACGCCGCCGGTGCCTATTTCATGAACAGCAACCTTCATGGCTCGGCTCAGGAACTGTCGATATTCATGGCTCTGGGTTCGCTGCCCGCCTTCCTGTTCATGCCACTCGTTCCCTGGTTCAAACGTATGGTCGGCAAGAAGAACATGTTCTATCTCTTCCTCAGTGCAGCCATCATCGGCATGGCAATGCTCTACGTCATCTCCAAGATGGAGAGTCCGAGCATGACAATGATCTACGTGGCACAGTTCATCAAGTCAACGGGCGTTATCGTAGCTACAGGCTATATGTGGGCACTGGTACCTGAGGTAATCTCCTATGGTGAGTACACAACCGGCCGCCGCATCTCCGGTATCGTCAATGCCCTGACAGGACTGTTCTTCAAGGCAGGAATGACCTTCGGAAGCATTGTCGGTCCTGCCGTATTAGCCTACGTAGGCTACAACAGCCAGGTCATCGACCAGACCCCATTTGCCGAGGAAGGAATCCTCTGGCTCGTCTGTGTCATTCCCGCCATCCTGCTGGCACTCGCCATGTTCATCATCTCTAAATATGAGCTGACAGACGAGAAGATTGACGAGATAAACAAGGAGATTGAGGCACGCAACAAATAACGTCACCCCTTCTACACAACATGAAAAAAGTTATTAGGTTAGTTTTATTTATATCAGTAGTTGTTGGAGGTTCCGCAAACGCCTACGCCCAGCAGGGACTGAAGGACGTCTTAGGCCAGTATTGCTACATCGGCACCTCCTTAAATCAATGGCAGTCGGACGGTCAGGATGCAGCGGCATCCGCCGTCGTCCGACAGCACTTCAACTCGGCCGTGGCCGAGAACTGCATGAAAGCGGAGTGTCTTCAGCCCGCTGAAGGCATCTTTGACTTCCGGACAGCCGACAAGCTCGTCAGCTATTGCGAAGAGAACGGGCTGACCCTTTTCGGACACTGCTTGGTGTGGCACTCACAGGCTCCCGACTGGATGTTCACCGACAGCTACGGTCACCCCGTGTCGCGTGAAAAACTGGCCGACCGGCTCGAGAAGCACATCAAGACTGTCGTAGGACATTTCCGTGGGAAGATTTACGGATGGGATGTCGTCAACGAGGCCATCGAGGACGACGGCTCATTCCGCCAGTCGCCGCTGTACAAGATATTGGGCGAGGAATTCATTGAAATAGCCTTCCGCGCTGCCCAAGAAAGCGACCCCAACGTACAACTCTACTACAACGACTTCTCCATGTCAAAACCCGGCAAGCGCGAAGCAGTCTGCCGTCTCATCAAGAAGCTCAAGTCCAAGGGCATCCGCATTGATGCCGTCGGCATGCAGAGCCACAACGGACTCGACTATCCCAACCTCGACGAATACGAGAAGAGTATCGACGCCTTTGCTGCCTGCGGCGTGAAGGTCATGATGACAGAACTGGACCTGAACGTGCTACCCAACCCCAGCGGCTTCGGCGGGGCAGACATTGCGCAGAACTATGAGTTCCAGCAAAAATACAACCCCTATGCCGCTGGTCTTCCCAAGGAGATGGAAAAGAAAATCAACAACCGCTGGGTGGAATTCTTCCAGATTTATCAGCGTCACCGTCACCAGATTTCACGCATCAACCTCTGGGGCATTGCCGACCACAACTCATGGCTGAACGAATGGCCCATCAAGGGACGCACCAACTACCCACTGCTCTTCGACCGTCAGTATCAGGCCAAGTCCGTAGTCAACGAAATCATCAAACTTTATAAATAAATCCTACTATGGCTAAATTACCTCGTTACCTGTTCCCAAGCGATTATATGGCAGACCCCTCTGCCAACGTGTTCAACGGACGCCTGTATGTATACCCCAGTCACGACTGGGATGCAGGCGAGTGCTTCGATGATGATGGTGGTCACTTCCAGATGAAGGACTATCACGTGCTCTCATGGAATGATGTTGAGAATGACGAAGCTACCGACCACGGTGTAATTCTCGACGTGAAGGACGTGAAGTGGGCAGAGAAACAGATGTGGGACAATGATGTCGTTGAGAAAGACGGCAAGTATTACCTGATATTCTCGGCTAAAGGCTATGACGGCGTGTTCCACCTTGGTGTTGCTGTAGCCGACAAGCCCGAAGGTCCGTTCATCCCTCAGGATCAGCCTATCCGCGGCTCATTCTCCATCGATCCTTGTGTATTCAAAGATGACGACGGTCAGATATACTGCTACTTCGGAGGGCTATGGGGCGGACAGCTCCAGTGGTGGCGTCCGCTGCCCAACGGACAGGCTCCTGTCCTTGGCAAGTATGGCGACCAGAACGGGCTCATTGACCTGGGTGCTGCTCCTGACCACAAAGGTGAACTCTTCACCACTGCCGACGCACCAGCCATCCCCAGCGGTGTGGTACGCATGAGTGATGATGTGCTGCAATTTGCCGAGGCTCCCCGCGCAGCGGTCATTCTCGACAAGGATGGACAGCCGCTACGTGCCGGTGACCCACATCGTTTCTTCGAGGCTTCATGGATGCACAAGTATAACGGCAAGTACTATCTCTCCTATTCTACCGGCGACAGCCACTACCTGTGCTATGCCATTGGTGACAATCCATACGGTCCCTTCATCTATCAGGGTGTCATCCTGGAACCCGTTGTTGGATGGACCACTCACCACTCTATCGTAGAATACAAGGGACAATGGTATCTGTTCTATCACGACTGCGTACCTTCAAACGACATCACACATCTGCGTTCGCTGAAGGTTCAGCGCCTCTACTACAACGAAGACGGCACCATCAAGCCTGTTGTCAATGAATAACCAAGAACTCATATCCAACTATTACATTACCCACCTTGACGAGTTGCTGGCATTTACCAGCAGACGGTTAAGGGGAAACGGCGAGGCAGCGGACATTGTTCAGGACGCGTTCGTCAGACTTCTGACGTGCGGCAAGATGATTTCTGACGTCACCTTGCCGGGATTGGCATACACCATCCTCCGCAACCTCATCACCGATTTCTACCGCCATCACACCTCACGCAACGAATACGAGCACTATCTGCGGTACGCTGCACATAACGTCGAGACAGCAGAGTCAGTCCTTTCCGTCAGGGAGATTACCGAACAGATGGAACGCGGCATGGCAAGACTGCCGGAAGGAAGCAAGAGAATCTATCGCATGCACGTCCTGAACGACATGCGAGTCAGCGAGATTTCACAAACTACCGGAGAAGGCTACAAATGGGTGGAGAACCGTCTGGGCATAGCCCGCAAGGCAGTACGAAACTATTTAAGACACGTCTCATGAAACAAAAAGTCCTCATTATTCTCCTTACCGTGGCTTACACCCTGGGAATAGCAGCAGAAGACGGCAGCCGTCTCTGGTTACGCTATACGGAGCAGAACACGGCCAAGATAACAGGCGAAGAAGGACAGGCAGCCGACATCTTGGCCAAGTTCTATACCGGGAAAAAAGTAACACTGACCATCAACCCAGCAGAAGAGCGTGAGGGTTACGTCATCAGCGGTGACCATGACAACATCCGTATTACTGCAGGCAGCCAGGCTGGTCTTATCTACGGAGCATTCGCGCTCCTGCGCGGAGAAACGGGGTGTTCCAAACCCTATTTTAAGTATCGTATCCTGAACCATTGGGACAATCTGGACAGTAGCATCGAACGAGGCTATGCTGGCACAAGCATCTTCTGGAACAAAGAGATGAGCATAGCCCATGAGCACATCAAGGAGTATGCTATAGCTAATGCTTCCATCGGCATTAACGGTACCGTACTCAACAACGTTAACGCATCACCGCAGATGCTCAGCACCCCTTATATAAATAAGGTGCGTGAGATTGCGGACATTCTGCGCCCATGGAACATACGCGTCTATCTCTCTGTCAACTTTGCATCACCCATGGTGATAGGCAACCTGAAGACCGCTGACCCACTGGACCCCAAGGTAAAAAAGTGGTGGCAGCAGAAAGTCAAGGAAATCTACAGCATCATACCCGACTTCGGGGGATTCCTGGTAAAAGCTAACTCAGAAGGCCAGCCAGGCCCATTTGACTACGGACGGTCGCATGCTGACGGAGCGAACATGCTGGCAGACGCACTGGCCCCCTATCATGGAATCGTCATGTGGCGGTCGTTCGTCTATGGAGCCAAGCACAAGGGAGAGGACCGTGTAAAACAAGCAGTATCAGAGTTTTCAGAACTCGACGGACAATTCCGTCCGAACGTCATCCTGCAATCAAAGAACGGTCCACTTGATTTCCAGCCCCGTGAGCCCTATGCCCCTATCTTTGACCAAATGAAGCACACACGTCAGATAGCAGAACTGCAGATTACACAAGAGTACTTAGGACAATCACGCCATCTGGTATACCTTGCCCCGATGTGGAAGGAGTTCTTCTCATTCGTTGCACCAGAAAAGTTGCAAGGCATCGCCGGTGTCGCCAACATCGGCAATGACACCAATTGGTGCGGGCACCACTTCTCACAAGCCAACTGGTATGCCTTCGGCCGTCTGGCATGGAATCCCTCGCTGACATCAGAAGAGATAGCCCGTGAATGGCTTTCACAGACATTTGCGCCACAACTGACCGAAGCATCCTCTGCACTACTGCTCAATGTGATGCTCCGCAGCCGGGAAGCCTGTGTAGACTATATGATGCCCTTAGGACTACATCATATCTTCAAGTTCGACCATCACTACGGCCCAGGCCCCAGTGATTTCAAAGCAAGCTATCCCTTGGAATGGTGCCCTGTCTATTATCATCAGGCAGATGTAAATGGTATTGGATTCGACCGTTCACACACCGGCAGCAATGCCACCAGCCAGTATCCAGAGCCCTACTGCTCGTTATACGACGATATCAGCACATGTCCTGAACGCTACCTGCTGTGGTTCCACCACGTTCCCTGGACATACCGTACCAACAGCGGACGGACACTATGGGAGGAAATGCAGTATCGCTACCATCGCGGAGTGAGTGAGGTGGAAGAATTCTGCCAAGTCTGGAAGACCGTGCGTAACGACATTGACGAGCAACGATGGCAAGAAGTGGAGGAACGCATGCAGCACCAACTTGAGAACGCACGCGAATGGTGCGACACATGTTTGCAGTACTTTGGAAAGTTTGCCAATTCCACAGAAAAAGAGTAATACAACAATATGAACACCCAAGTGCCGGCCTCATTATCATGGAGCCGGCACTTGGGTGTTAAGAATAATATTCGTACCTTTGCACACGATGCTCTATATCAATGACGATATTGCCGGATTCGACTTCGACGCCGCTCTCCCACTCCTCTCGGAACAACGACGCCAGCAAGCTCTGTCGTTCAAGCACGAACAGGGACGCAAGACGTGTGCAGCAGCGTATCTGCTACTCCGTGAGGGCCTCCGTAGAGAGTATGGCATTACCGAAGCTCCGCTTTTCGAATATGGCGAGTACGGGAAGCCACACCTTGTCGGATACCCCGACATACACTTCAGCCTCAGCCACTGCCGCGAAGCTGTATTATGTGTCATCAGTAATCTGCCGGTCGGTGCTGACATTGAGTCCATAAGGCCCTATAACGAGAGCCTTGTACGATATACCATGAACGAAAAGGAACAGCAGCAGATTCTGCAGTCAGTACGCCCCGATGTAGAGTTCATCCGATTGTGGACCCAGAAGGAGGCTGTATGCAAATTATCCGGGAAAGGCATCAACAACCAAATGACAACCGTCCTGAAAGGGTCAGAGTCCTTCAAGACGGTTGTCAACCTGGAACAAGGATACGTTTATTCCGTTATTTACTCATGTCAAAGCCAATACGTACCCCATCATAGTTCTTCGAAAGATCGCCAATAGTCTGCAGCGTTGTATTTCCACTCAGTGCAGAAACCGTCTGCAGAAGCGACAGCAGTTTCTTGGACTCGAAGAGGAAAGAGACATTCGAACCGGTACGCTTCGTATAACATGTGATATTCAGCAGCAAACCCTGCAGCTGCAGCTGGGAGTTACTCTCGTTGAATGTATAATTACCAGAAATCGGTGTTCCCTTGATTTTTGCAGAGAACGTTCCGTCCTGGTTGAGTTTCAGGTAAGTGTTGGATGACGACAGTCCCAAAGACTTATAGGTAGGCAGCAGCTTATCCTTGATTTCTGAAGCAATCACTTCTCCACCAGCCTTGGCAAGCAGCTGTTCCGAGGTAAAGGCACATCCAGGGCCGCTGTATTTCCACGTACCGACCAGACTGGCCTTCGTCATCTTGTCAAGCCCAAGCACACTCTGAATAGCATTGACACCGCCACCCGACAACACACTGCCGAGAACGTCACCCAGGCCACCGTTGGCCGACGTCGATGCTGACGATGTTTTCTCTGTTCCTGTGGTACCCATGGTTCCCATTCCGCAACTGGCTGCCATCATCGTGGCAAAAGCCATTGCAACAATTGTCATTTTCTTCATCATTTCTTTTTCTTTAAGAGGTTTATTCTTTGTTTTATGAACTTCTTGAAATCATCACTTCCCAATACTTCTATCGAATCAAACAGTCCAAGGACAAAACGTCCAATACCTATATAACTGCATACGTTCATCTCGAGCAGCCAATATCCATTCTCCTCCGGAGTGATATAGCGTTCTGACTGCGGATACTCCTCCAGCAGAATCTGGTAGGCCAGTCTGTTCAGCCGCAGACGCACGGGAAGCCACTCTTCACCACTGAACATGAACACATCCGTATACATCTGACGGTGCTCCCGTTCGTGCTCCCATGTCAAATCAAGCAATAATACCTGCTGCATTCGCATTACCTTGAAGGTCTTGTTCATCCCCGTTTCCTTCTCGTAACAACGCACCTCACGATGTCCGGGCAGGAAAAGGAACGGCTCCACCAGACGGTCACGCTGGGTGTCGGAATGCGGGGAGGAATAGTTCTTCAGAACAACACAGCGATGCTGTTTGATGGCCTCATAGAGCTGGCTAACATTCTGGCCTATCTGTTCACGGACCTGAACGTTGTTTAGCACATGCAAGTCATACAGTCTGTCCAGCTTCTGTTTAAGGCGCTGCACCTGCAAATCCTCAGAATCCGCCTTGTCAAGCAGTTGACGAAGGGCCAACGCCTCGTCTTCGGTAAAAGAGACCGCACCGGACAACTTCCGGAAGAAAGGCGATTCCTTACTAAGACGATAAAAAGGTTTGTTGTTCTCCACCAGAAAGCCTGCATCACGAAAGAACTCCAGGTAATAGTAAAAATTACGCTGTGAGATTCCCATTCGCTCACAGATGTCCTTCGACGTATAGTTATGGTTCTCCGTCAGAAGGAGCATCAGCTTCAGTTGTGTCTCTAACTTGTCATGTCTCATCGTCTATTCACCAAAGTTTAACTCCAGCTGTCCGTCACCCAACAGATTATAGCTCTTTCGATGTAACGGTGTGATGCCGTACTGGCGGATGGCTTCCCTGTGGCGCTTTGTAGGATATCCCTTGTTCGACCTCCAGTCATACAGAGGATAAAGCAAAGCCTGTTCGTCCATGTAGTCGTCCCTGTAGGTTTTTGCCAGTATGCTGGCCGCTGCAATGGACAGGTATTTTCCGTCGCCCTTGACAATCGTTGTATAAGGAAGCTCCCGATAACGCTTGAAACGGTTCCCGTCGACAATGACAGCCTCCGGACATACCTTCAACTGATCTAATGCCCGATGCATCGCCAGAATGGAAGCATTCAAGATGTTTATTCGGTCTATCTCCTCCGGCGTGACTATCCCTACCGCCCACGCTACTGCATCACGTTCTATCACATCACGCAACAAGTGACGGCGACGGTCCGTGAGCTGTTTCGAGTCGTTCAGTTCTGCATTCTGATAGTCCGGCGGCAGAATAACAGCAGCCGCATACACACTTCCTGCCAGACAACCACGACCTGCTTCATCACAGCCAGCCTCCACCAGTCCGTCGTAATAATGACTTTCCAACATGACTTTCTATCTTATTTCGTCGCAAAGATACGGATTTTTTCCGACTGCACGAACTGTGCATTCCTTCATCGTGAAGAGAAAGAGGACGAAAAGAGTTAAATCTTCTTAAATTCCGAAGTTTTTAACACAAATAGTTGAGAGTTTGAACATATTGTGCAGTGTTAACTCTTTATTTTGCACCCAGAAACAATAAAAAACAACAGATATGAACAACGAAATGACCCTCAATGCACCAAAAAGCCGCCTTAGTCAGCTACTAAGCCTTCCCCTTTCACTTCTTAAGTGGTTAAGTACATACTACAGTCAGGTACTGGAACGTCCGGTAAGCATCCGTCAAACTTTACATTTACTTCATGTCCAGACGGCTGCATTCCTTGCCATTTTCCCGCTTGGATGTTCCGCACTCTTCCGGTTCCTCTGCATTCTCTGGCTGATATCAGCCCTTCTGAAATGCCGTTCCGCACTTCAGAACATCTGCTGAATGCGACGCAGAGCAGCCACCAGCGCGTCGACTTCGTCTTTCGTATTATACAAGGCGAAGGAGGCGCGTACGGTGCCACTGACGCCAAGTCTCTCCATCAGAGGCTGGGCACAATGATGTCCTGTCCGTACGGCAATTCCCAAACGGTCAAGCAACGTTCCGACATCCAGATGATGAATCTCTCCCATATTGAAGGAAATCACCGCATCCCTTTGCTCCGACGGGCCATAAACAGCAATACCATCTAACGTCTGCAGTTGCTTCATGCAATAGCGAGTCAGGGAAGACTCGTATTCTTCAATCTTCTCAAGTCCAAGAGAGTCAAGGTAGTCAATGGCGGTGGCCAGTCCGTGAGTAGCGACAAAGTCTGGAGTTCCTGCCTCGAACTTAAAAGGAAGACGCTCAAAAGTCGTTCCTTCCCATGAGACCTTATCTATCATCTCACCGCCTCCCTGATATGGAGGCAGTTTCTCCAGCCACTCCTCTTTACCGTAAAGGACACCTATGCCCGTTGGTCCGTACATCTTGTGTCCGCTGAAAGCCATGAAATCGCAGTCAAGCGCCTGCACGTCCAACCTCATGTGGGGTGCACTCTGGGCAGCGTCGACCAGCACGGGTATGCCGTGTTTGTGTGCCAGGGCAATGACATCACCAATGGGATTCACGGCACCCAGCACATTGCTGACATGCACCATGCTGATGATTTTCGTCCGCTCATTGACGAAAGACTCTATGGTCTTGACGTCACACAGTCTTCCCTCGTCGGTAATGGGCAGATGTCGTACCACGAGTCCAAGCCGTTCAGCCTGCAACTGCCAGGGTACGATGTTTGAGTGATGCTCCATGTCCGTAACAAGAATCTCGTCCCCCGGACGCATCTGCGAGTGGCAGAAGGAGGAAGCCACCAGGTTAATAGCCTCAGTAGTACCACGGGTGAAGACAATCTCTTCCGCCTTGCTCGCATTGACGAAGCAGCGCACCTTCTCGCGTGCTGCTTCATGCAAGTCTGTAGCCTGCTGGGAGAGGTAGTGAACACCGCGATGCACGTTGGCATTCACGTTCAGGTACTCCTCGCGCATAGCATCCAATACACACAGAGGTTTCTGCGTCGTGGCAGCGTTGTCCAGGTACACCAGCGGCTTACCATATACCTCGCGACTCAATATCGGGAAATCATTGCGTATTTTCTGTATGTCAAACATGTCTTCTTCCATATAACGCGACAAAGGTACTAAAAAAAAGCAACAACCGACTCTTTATCCATATTTATTTTCTCGCTTGAAAAAAGCGACAGTCTGCTACTCCATAAGAATAGCAGACTGTCACTATGTTAGCGGTTCAACTATTGAAGAGATTTCTCCATTTCCTTGATGTATTTCTCCATTTGCTCGTTCAGGTACTTTTGGAGTTTACGGGCAGGCTTCGCTTCACGGCTATAGCCGAAATTCTTAAAGAACTCGCTGACTCCCTTATTCTGCTCGGTATAGAACTGCAAAATATCCTTATATAGGGTCGGCATTTCACTGGCAGGACAATGACACTCCTTGGCGAACTTGATGACATCCTGAAACTTCTTGTCCAACTCTTTGTTCTGCTTCAGAATCTTCTCGTAGATAGTGCCTATTTTGTATTGATCGCGCAAGCCTTCCATTTCATCTGCGATTAACTGGTAATTAGCCATGATTTTCTCGATTTCCAGCCCAACGACTTCACTTTTCAGCTCAATCTGTGCCTGTTGCTGTGCGGTGAGCGAGTTTCGCCAATCCTGACGTGGATTTGTTTCGACGCTCCTGAATTCCTCGGGAATCGAATCTATAATCTCTACCGCCTGGTCATCAATCCCACGTCTTTGAGGCTCGTTCAACAGACTATGACCAGAGTAGCGCCCCACTCGGTGTTCATAGTCACGGTCTTCATCGTAATAGCCATTGTGCGTCGTGATGCGGTAAGTCTCTCCAGGCACAAAATCGAGGTTTGTCCACAGATGGCAGAGCGAACCGTCGGGCATAACGGTACGGATACGGCCCACCTTGCGCTTGTCGAGTTCCACGCTGAATGAGAAACGCTTATTCACCACAGGCATATAAGCCACGAAATCACTGTCTCTCACATTGTTGAGTTCCTCGGCTGTGTCGGCCATATAGACCACGTAAAGGGAGTCTGTGAGGTCATAGCCCACACGTCCGTCAATCGTGAACGTATTCTTGTTGTCGCTCAAGAGACTTGCTCCAGTCATGTTTTTCTCGTACATGTCAGGACGCAGCGAGGTAATCATATAGACGGTACCCGCGACATTATTATTCTTGGTTTCTTCCCACACGATGGCGTATACATCGCGCAACTGCGGGTTGTCAGGGTTCTTGCAGCACATGAACCACATCTCCTGCTTACTATTGGTGCGAATACGTACATCCTTGCTCTTCTGTCCGTTGTTAGTCACCACCTTCAGGGTGAATAGTTCTGTATTGCCTGGCAGCAGGTGCATGTATTGATACGACAAAGGCTCATCATCGCGGAATCCGATGGGTATGCTCCACAGGTCTTCTTTCTCACAGGTGAATGGTGCGATGCGTTCACTTGCCTCAACAAGACCTGTTTCAGGATTTTTGATGACGGACAGTGTCTGGCCTCCCTCCTCAGCATAAAATGCGATGATACCTTCCAGACTCCGGATGACACTCTCTGCCTTCTTCTGCGGGGTAGCCGTAGGATCGGCACTGGCGGTTGTTATGGCGCTGCAAGCTATAAGCAGCATGATAAAAAAGCGTTTCATATGATTCTTATTTTTGAGCTGTTTGTTCTAAATTGTATTTTGCAATCTCAAGTTCCAGTTGCGCCCACTTCAGGTAGGCCTCGTTAGCTTGTTTCTTCATCAGGGCAATCTCCTCGGGCGTATATCTGTAGTTCTCAGGACGGGTAATGGGGATATCGCGTTCGGTCAGGGTAACAACAGCCCCACCCCCTTGCCCCTCACCTGAAGGGAGGGGAACAGATACTTCTTTTTCTTGCACGGCAGCCAGATCGGTTGCAGGCTCTGCGGCTTGGGGCATCGGAGTAATCGGGGTGTTTATCGTTCTCCGATTTCTTTGAACGCTCTTTCTGACCTTCACGTGAACGACGACTGGCTTTTCCACTTCAGTCTCGGCTTTCGTCACTTGGGGTTCTTCCACCTTTTGAGACACAGGAGTTACTACTCCCCTCGCCTCTTGGAGAGGAGCCGGGGGTGAGACTGGCATCAGCCACATTATCATGATGCCAGCCACACAAGCAGCAGCAATCCAGGGCCAGACTATACGACGCTTCACCGGCTTTTCAACGACGGCCATGCGCTGCATCAGTCGCTCGTTGAGGTCAGCGGGCATCCGGGGACGTTCTGCTTCGTCCATCGTTAGGGCGTCGTGCAGGTTCGTGTCCGTCTGTCTGAGTGCATTGATTTTCTCCTCTGTCATGATTGCAACATTTTGATGATTTTACATATTTTCTTTCTCGTTCTGCTGAGCTTCGAAGCCACCGTCGTAGGTATCGACTCTGTGACGTAGGCTATCTCTTTCAGGCTCATCTCTTCGTAGTAGAACATCGTGACGATGGCTCGTTCCTCAGGCGGCAAGTGCTTCAACGCTGCACGAATCAGCTGTACCATTTCTTCGTTGGCGTGGCCCAGCGTCTCTTCCACCTCCGCATCCGACAGTTGCTCGGTCCTACCCTCGCGGTCTTCGAAGTAAATCACCGGTTGGCGCTTATGCCTCAACCACGTGACAGCCTCGTTGTAGGCTATGCGTGATATCCACGTACGGAGTGCTGACTTCTCGGCGTCGTATGTCGCGATGTTTCTGAACACTTTCACAAACACGTCCTGATACACCTCCTCGGCATCCTCTGTCGCTGGCAACATCCTCGCTACCATTGCGAAGACCTCGTTGCCATAGCGTTCGAGTGCCAGTCTTTGGGCTTTGGGGCTTTGCTCACGCAGTCCCTGGATCAGGTTTATGTCTGTCTCTGTCATTTCGTTCTTTTGAACTTTCTACTTATATATACGACAGCCTTTCCCCATATATTGCAAAGAGAAAGAAAAAAGAAAAAAGAAAAAAAATGGAGACTCTCTTCACGCGAGTCTCCATTGGAGGTTTTACTTACACAATTTGCAGCCTTCGCATTTGTTGAGTTCACCCCGGAAGCGTTTCTCAACCAAATGGCGAAGTCGGTCTCTCAAAGGTTCAAGTTCAACGTGGTCAATGACCTCCCCTACAAAAGCCTGCTGGAGCAATGTCCGTGCTTCTTTTTCGGCGATGCCGCGTTGACGCATGTAGAACATGGCAGCATCGTTCAACTGCCCGACGGTAGAACCATGGGCACACTTCACGTCGTCTGCATAGATTTCCAGCATGGGCTGAGTGTACATACGGGCTTCCTTCGTAGCCGTCAGGTTCTGGTTCGTCATCTGCGACACTGTCTTCTGGGCATCCTTCACCACCAGCACCCTTCCTGCAAAGGCTCCTGTGGATTTGTCGTCCAGCACATATTTGTAAAGCTCGTTGCTCATGCAATGGGAGGCGTGATGTGTTATCAGCGTATTATTGTCCACATGCTGCTGTTTGTCGGCAATCACACACCCGTAGCATCCGCATTCGGCACCCTCACCATTAAGAGTGAGGTCCAGGCGATTGCGCGTAACGCCGTTGTGCAGCGTAATCACGTTATGTCGGACGCGGCTGTCGCGCTGCTGGTCAACATATACATTGCTGATACGGACGTTCCGGTGATGGGTCTCTTCCAGACAATAGAGGTCCAGTGTTGCATTCTTTCCGACGTAGGCCTCAATCACCTGAGTCGTCAGGAAGTGGGCGTCGTCGGCCGTATGGTCGCAGAAGAGCAGCTTTACCTCAGCTCCCTCCTCCAGCACGATAAGCACGCGCCGGCTGAACATGAGATAAGGAATCGAAGAGGAACTGCGATGAGGCGACTTCAGCATATTGATGACCTGCACGGTCCGCTCCACCTTGACATTTCTCGGCACATACACCAGCATTCCGTCCTGCGCCAGCATCGTGTTTAGTGCCGTCACAGCATCCTCGTCGGTTTTTGCCAGCCCGGCATAATAACGGCTGACGATGTCAGGATAATCGCGCAGAGAGCCGATAATGACCCCGTCAGGCAGCAGACTTTTCGCAGGAGTTCTGTTGCAGAAGGAGTCGTTGACCATCATGTATAGGCAAGTGGAGAGATTGGGCACGTCACAGCGGAAGGCCTGATAAGGGTCAGCGTCCATCTCCAGTCGCTTCAGGTTCAGGCCGTAGTCAGGTGCAAAGAGCTGCTGCATGTCCGTGTATTTGTAGCGTTCCACCTTTCTCGTTGGGAATCCATGGGCTTTGAAGTGCTCGAAGGCACGTTCGCGCACAGCATTCATCGGCTCCGGCGCATGTTCAAAGATGGTCTGCCGGACCTGTTCGTAGAGTTCTATATACTGCTGCTCTGAGTTCATTCTTCACCTATCCCCTCTTTTATCCAGTCATAGCCGTGCTCCTGAATCTCCTTGGCCAGTTCAGGGCCGCCGGTCTTGACGATACGACCCTTATACAGCACATGGACGAACTGCGGACGAATCATCTCGAGCAAGCGGTCGTAATGGGTAATGACAATACACGATGTCTGTGAGGTCTGTAACTTGTTGACCCCCTCGGCCACGATACGCATGGCGTCCACATCAAGTCCGGAGTCTGTCTCGTCAAGGATGGAGAGTTTCGGTTCGAGCATTGCCATCTGGAATATCTCGTTGCGTTTCTTCTCACCGCCGCTGAACCCTTCGTTCACCGAACGGTTGGCCAGTTTCGAGTCCAGTTCCACCACCTTTCGTTTCTCGCGCATCAGTTTCAGGAACTCGGCAGCATTCATCGGCTCCAGTCCCTGATACTTGCGTTTCTCGTTGACGGCAGCCTTCATGAAGTTTGTCATAGAGACGCCTGGAATCTCTACCGGATACTGGAACGACAGGAAAATCCCCTCGTGAGCACGGTCTTCAGGCTTCATCTCCAACAGGTTCTTACCATTGAAATAAGCCTCACCCTCAGTCACTTCGTAGAGCGGATTACCTACAAGCACAGCCGACAGCGTCGACTTGCCCGAACCGTTCGGTCCCATGATGGCATGCGTCTCTCCGTCATTGATGACAAGGTCTATGCCTTTCAGTATCTCTTTGTCGCCTATCTTGGCATGTAAGTTCTTTACTTCTAACATATCTTTATCCTACTGTTCCTTCTAATGATACAGATAACAACTTCTGAGCCTCAACAGCAAACTCCATGGGTAGCTTCTGCAGCACTTCCTTGGCATAGCCGTTCACAATAAGTCCAACGGCCTGTTCGGTGGGGATGCCACGCTGGTTGCAGTAGAAGAGCTGCTCCTCCGAAATCTTTGAGGTTGTCGCTTCGTGCTCAAAGATGGCACTATCGTTGTGTACGTCCATATAGGGGAAGGTGTGGGCACCACAGCTCGAGCCAAGCAGCAGCGAGTCGCACGACGAGTAGTTACGCGCATTGTCGGCAGTGGCGGCAGCACGCACAAGCCCGCGGTACGAGTTCTGTGAATGTCCGGCCGATATACCCTTTGAGATGATGGTCGACTTTGTGTTCTTTCCCAAATGAATCATCTTGGTGCCCGTGTCGGCCTCCTGGTAGTTGTTCGTAACAGCCACAGAATAGAACTCTGCCTGCGAGTTGTCACCCCTTAAGATACAAGACGGGTACTTCCAGGTTATCGCCGAACCTGTCTCCACCTGCGTCCATGAGAGTTTCGAGCCTGTTCCGCGCAGGTCGCCGCGTTTCGTCACCAGATTCAGCACACCGCCCTTGCCTTCCTCATCGCCAGGATACCAGTTCTGCACAGTGGAGTACTTCACCTCTGCCCTGTCCATCACGACGATTTCAACGATGGCAGCATGCAGCTGGTTCTCGTCACGCATGGGAGCGGTACACCCCTCGAGGTAGGAGACGTAGGAGTCATCGTCGGCCACTATCAGCGTGCGTTCAAACTGGCCCGTGTTTCTGGCATTGATGCGGAAATACGAACTCAGTTCCATCGGGCAGCGGACTCCCTTGGGAATATATACAAAGGAACCATCGCTGAACACGGCCGAGTTGAGGGCAGCAAAGAAGTTATCCCTGTAAGGTACCACGGAGCCCAGGTACTGACGCACCAGGTCGCCGTGTTCCTTGATGGCCTCGCCGATGGAGCAGAAGATGACGCCCTTCTCGCGCAGTTTCTCCTTGAAGGTGGTTTTCACCGACACAGAGTCCATGATGGCATCCACCGCCGTATTGCCGGAGAGAGCCAGCCGCTCTTCAAGGGGTATGCCCAGTTTGTCGAAGGTTTTCTCCAGCTCAGGGTCGATGGTTCCGGGCTGTCCGGACTTTCCGGATTTCCCGGTAGTTGGGTCGGCATAGTAGCTGATGGCCTGGTAGTCGATGGGCGGAACGTGGACATGTCCCCATGTCGGTTCCTGCTGTTCCTTCCAGTAGCGGAACGCCTTCAGGCGGAACTCGAGCATCCACTCGGGTTCCCCCTTCTTGGCAGAAATGAGCCGGACGACGTCCTCGTTCAGTCCCTTTTCTATTATTTCTGTATGGACGTCCGTAGTGAAGCCGAACTCGTACTTCTGTTCGGCTACCTGACGGACAAACTCATTCTTCTCTGGCATTCTTATAGTTTCTGCTCTACCTCAATCTCGGTGAAGGTTTCAATAATGTCACCCACCTGGATGTCGTTGTAGTTGACCAGTGAGATACCGCACTCCAGTCCGGTAGCTACCTCCTTGGCATCGTCCTTGTAGCGTTTCAGGGCTCCGATGGCGGCCGTGTGAATAACAATGCCGTCGCGGATGACGCGGGCCTTGTCCTTGCTGTGGACCTTGCCCTCGGTAACGAGACCGCCGGCGACAGTACCCACCTTGGAAATCTTGAACACCTGCTTGACCTCGATTTCGCCGGAGACAATCTCCTTCTTCACCTTGTCAAGCATGCCCTGCATGGTTGACTTCACTTCGTCGATGGCGTCATAGATGATGGAGTAGGTATTGATTTCCACTCCCTCATGCTCGGCCAGCCGACGGGCATCTGCCGACGGGCGCACCTGGAAGCCTACAATGATAGCGTCGGAGGCGGAGGCCAGCATGACGTCGTTCTCGCTGATCTGGCCCACGGCCTTTGAGATGACGTTCACCTGCACCTTCTCGGTAGAGAGCTTGATGAACGAGTCGCTGAGTGCCTCGATACTACCGTCGGTATCTCCCTTGACGATGATGTTCAGTTCGTGGAACTCACCCAGTGCGATGCGGTGTGAGAGTTCGTCAAGACCCAGCTTCGTGGTCGTGCGCAACGACTGCTCACGCTGCAACTGGATACGCTTGTTGGCAATTTCACGGGCCTCCTGCTCACTCTCCATCACGTGGAAGGAGTCGCCGGCGGTGGGTGCACCGTTCAGGCCCAGGATGATGGCGGGTTCTGCGGGACGGGCTTGCTCAATGCGCTGGTTACGCTCGTTGAACATGGCTTTCACCTTGCCCCAGGCGGTACCTGCAATGACGACGTCGCCTACCTTCAGCGTTCCGTTCGACACAAGGACTGTCGACACGTAGCCGCGGCCCTTGTCGAGTGATGACTCGATGATGCTGCCCGTTGCCTTGCGGTTGGGGTTAGCCTTCAGGTCGAGCATCTCGGCCTCAAGGAGGACCTTTTCCAGCAGTTCGTCGACGCCAAGGCCTTTCTTGGCGCTGATTTCCTGGCACTGGTACTTACCTCCCCACTCTTCGACGAGGAGGTTCATGTTGGCCAGGTCCTCACGGATCTTGTCGGGGTTGGCACCGGGCTTGTCTATCTTGTTGATGGCAAACACCATCGGGACATTGGCAGCCTGTGCATGGGCGATGGCCTCCTTGGTGGTAGGCATGACGGAGTCGTCGGCAGCAATGATGATGATGGCAATATCGGTTACCTGAGCACCACGGGCACGCATGGCGGTGAAGGCCTCGTGACCAGGGGTGTCGAGGAAGGTTATCTGTCGTCCGTCCTTGAGCTTCACGTTGTATGCACCTATGTGCTGGGTGATGCCGCCGGCCTCGCCGGCAATGACGTTCGTATTGCGGATGTGGTCGAGGAGCGAGGTCTTACCATGGTCTACGTGACCCATCACGGTGACGATGGGTGCGCGGCTGATGAGGTCGTTCTCGTCATCCTCCTCCTCGGTGATGGCGTTCTGCACTTCGGCCGACACGTACTCGGTGGTGAATCCGAATTCTTCTGCCACGATATTGATGGTCTCTGCATCCAGTCGCTGGTTGATGGACACCATGATGCCGATGGACATACAGGTTCCTATGACCTGGTTCACGCCGACGTTCATCATCGTTGCCAGCTCACTGACGGTGACGAACTCGGTCAGCTTGAGCACCTTCGACTGTGCTGCCTCGGCAGCCATCTCCTCGCTGATGCGTTCCTGCACGGCGTCGCGCTTCTCCTTGCGGTACTTGGCGCCCTTCTTGTTCTGGTTGCTCTTCGAGGTGAGCCGTGCCAGTGTCTCCTTGACCTGGCGTGCTACGTCCTCCTCATTCACCTCCAGCGGTTTCACGGCCTGGCGGTTCTTGTTCTTCTTGTTCTTGCCGCCCTGCTGGCCACCGTTGTCACTGAAGTTCTGGTTGCCGCCCTTGCTCTTCTGCTTGTTCTTCTGCTTGTTGAGGGCTTCGTTCTTGGCCTCGGCCTCGATGTCGACGCGCTCCTTGCCTATGCGTACGCGTTTCTTCTTCTCTCCGCCGGCAGCCTTCTCGGCACGTTCTTTGCGTTTCTCCTCCTTGGTTTTTTTCTTGGGGCGCGTGCTCTGGTTGATGGTTGAGAGGTCTATCTTGCCCAGCACGTTCACTTTGGGGGCCAGCTTTGCCTCGCTCTTCAGGGTGAAGATGGCGGGTTCCTTGGGTGTTGCCTGCTCGGCAGGAGCTTCCTCGGCGGGTGCTGTCTCCACGGCTACGGGTTCCTGGGGGGCTTCTGCCACGTGTTCTTCGGCGGGAGCCTCAACGACGGGGGCCTTCTCTTCTTCCGGCTGTACGGCGACAGGTGCCTCGGGCTCGGGTTCCGGCTGAGGCTGGGGCTGAGGTTTCTCTGCCACCGGAGCAGCAGGTTCGGCGGCAGGGGCGGCCTTGGGCTTGCCTACCGTTTCGAGGTCTATCTTTCCAAGGGGTTTGAACTGCGGACGCTGCTCCAGCAGGTCCTCCGCCTTCGTAATGGCGGGTTTCTCGGGTTTCTTCTCGGGCTTCGGTTTCTTGGGGAAGAGGGTCTGTGCCTGGGTCTTGATGTCCTTGTCGCCCTTGAACTCCTTGACCAGCGCGCTGTACTGCTCGTCGCTGATTTTGGTGTTCGACGTGGTGTCATCCTTGACCTCGCCCAGTTCCTTCTTGTTCTTCAGGAAGTCTACTGCCGTCTGAAGTCCTATGTTCAGTTCTGTTAATACTTTATTTAATCTTACTCCCATAAACAATTACTCAAATTCTGCTTTTAATACTTCCAGTAGGTGGTCGACGGTCTCTTCTTCAAGGTCGGCTTTCTCAATGAGCATCTCACGCGGTGCATTGATGACGGCCTTGGCCGTGTCGAGCCCGATGGCTTTGATGGAGTCAATGATCCACTGGTCTATCTCGTCGGAGAACTCGTCGAGGTAGATGTCCTCGTCCTCTTCGGACTCGTTGACTACGCGGAAGACGTCAATGGTGTGCTCGGTGAGTATCGAGGCGAGCTTGATGTTCATGCCGCCCTTACCGATGGCGAGGCTGACCTCTTCGGGCTGTAGGTAGACTTCTGCCTTGTGGTTCTCCTCGTCGAGGGTGATGCTGCTCACCTTGGCTGGGCTGAGGGCGCGCTGTATGAACAGCTGTGTGTTGGTGGAGAAGTTGATGACGTCGATGTTCTCGCCGCCGAGTTCGCGGACGATGCCGTGGACGCGGCTTCCCTTGACGCCGACGCAGGCTCCTACGGGGTCTACGCGGTCGTCGTAGCTCTCGACGGCGACCTTGGCACGCTCGCCTGGCATGCGGGCTACGCGCTTGATGCTGATGAGTCCGTCGTTGATTTCGGGGACTTCTGCCTCCAGCAGTCTCTCCAGGAAGACGGGGCTGGTACGTGAGAGTATGATGCGGGGATTGTTGTTCTCGTTCTGTACTTCCTTGACAATGGCGCGGACGGTCTCGCCCTTGTGGTAGTTGTCGTTGGGTATCTGTTCGGACTTGGGCAGGTGCAGCTCGTTGCCTTCGTCGTCCATGAGCAGCACTTCGCGCTTCCACATCTGGTAGACTTCGCCGCTGACGACGGTGCCCACCTTGTCCTTGTACTTCTGGTACAGGGAGTCGTGCTCCAGCTCCAGAATCTTCGATGCCAGTGTCTGTCGGAGGTTCAGGATGGCGCGACGGCCGAACTTGGCGAAGTCGACGGGCTCGGAGACTTCCTCGCCCACTTCGTAGTCGGGTTCAATTTTCTGTGCCTCGCTCAGGGCTATCTCCTTGTTCTTGTCGCTGACTTCGCCGTCTTCTACGACGATGCGGTTGCGGTGAATCTCGAAGTCTCCCTTGTCGGGGTTTACAATCACGTCGAAGTTCTCGTCGGAGCCGAACATCTTGGCGATGACGTTGCGGAAGCTCTCTTCCAGTACGCTGACCAGCGTCGTGCGGTCGATGTTCTTCGTCTCCTTGAACTCCTGAAAGGTTTCAATCATGCTGGAACCTTTTACTTCTTTTTTTGTTGCCATTTGTATTTTGTTTTTGTTTTTGCTTTTCTCGCTCTGCTCTTTACTTGAAGGCCAGCAGGTACTTCACCGACTTCACCTCGTCCATGGAGTAGGTCTTGTCGACTGCCACCAGTACGGGGCGCTTCTTGCCTTCCACGTGCTGTTTCTCCTGGACGGTGACGGTGAACTGGCGGCCTTCCACTGCCTTCAGCACTCCTTTCAGCTTGACACCGTCCTGCTGCAGCACCTCCACCTCGTCGCCGATGTGGCTGACGTACTGCTGCTCGACCTTGAACGGCTGGCCGATGCCGGCCGAACCGACCTCCAGCTCGTAGTCGCCGAGCTCCTCGCCCAGCTTCTCCTGAAGGTAGCGGCTCAGTGCTGCACAGTCTTCTATCCAGACTCCGTCAGCATGGTCAATCTCAATTACGATACGGTCACTGCCGTCCATCTGGACGTCCACCAGGAAGTAGTCGTTGCCCTGCAGCCACTCTTCCACACATGTCTTTACTACGTCTTTACTTATCATTCAATCTGTGTCATTAAAAACAAGAATGAGGGACTCTTGCAAGTCCCTCATTCCGCTGAACGGGTGCAAAGGTACGACATTTTCCTGGTTCCCGCAAACTTTTTCGGATAAAAAACGCGCTGGAGGCCGTAAAAAGGACGGCGGCAGTGACTGCGCACCGGAGGGCGCTCCCTTCAAAAGCCGACTTTCATGCCTGCAAAAGCCGACTTTGAGGCAAGCAAAAGCCGACTTTGAGGCAAGCAAAAGCCGACTTTGAAGGCCTCAATGTCGGCTTTTGTTCACGACCCACTTCCGGCCGTTGCGGACGTAGACGCCGGGGAGCAGGGCACCAGCGGCTTTCCGGCCCGTCAGCGTGTACGTGGCGGACGGCTCCGATGAGCGGCGGACGGATGCTACGGCCGTCGTGGTGTCAGTCTTCTTGGGACTGACGCGGACGAAGTAGAGGTGGCAGCCGTTGGTGTTACGGACGGTGACACTACCCTGCTCGGCATCCAGGGGCATCAGCCAACGCAGTTCCCGGTAGGCCGTGACCTCGGGCACTGCTTCGCCCGTGGGCGACAACAGGAGTGCACCGCTGTTATCCTCGCCGGCATAGAGCTGCACGCCGCGCGACTCGTTCTTGTGCGACTCCACACCGAGGGTGACGGTGTCGCCCGGCTGCACGTCGGGAATCAGGAAGTAGTTGATGTTCCTGCTGCCCAGCCACAGGTACGACGGGCCGTGGTAGCTGAAGTCGTCGATGACGTTCTGGTAGTTGACGGCAATGGCCAGGGCGCGGTTGACAGTATTGGTAAACCGCAGACCGTCCAGCTCGGCAATGGCCGTTCCGTTGGCGGTCAGCGTCTGTTCGCCCTTCTCCACCTGCCAGAAGCAGTTGTCACGGGAAAGATCGGTAGGCGCTGAGGCCGACGCCTTCTCTATGTCGCTCCATCCGGCATCGGCCTTCAGGTTGCTCACCGTGGCAGCGCTCCAATGGGTGAAGTCCCACACACGGGCGTCAGCCACAGGCTCCTCGGGCTGAACCGGATCCGGGGTGTCAAACAGGTTGTCGACGGTATAGCCCATCTGCTCCATCTCCAGCGACGCCCACACGAAGGGACCGATGCCCTTGGCGTCGTTGTCGCGGATTTTCTCGCTCATGTAGTACTTAAAGGAACCGTCGCGCTTGGGGTTGCTCTCAGGCCCCAGGCCGGACACCTCACAGCAGCGGGTGAGCGAAAGGGTGCCGTCGCCGTTCTCCTGGACGAACTCGCGCACCAGGCTGCGGTAGGCGTCAATGCCCTTCTGCAGGTAGCTCTCGTCGAGCAAGCCCAGCCGGGCTCCCTTCAGCATGCAGTAGGTGAACATCGACGAGGCCGTTGCCTCCAGGTAGTTATCCGGGTCGGTGACGTCAAGGACGTCATACCACACGCCGCTCGCCGCATCCTGGTAGCGCACGACGGCGGCCATCACCTTCTGGAACAGCGGCAGCAGCTCCTGGCGGCGGTCGTAGTCGGCAGGCAGCGTCTCCAGCACCTCCAGCATGGCCATCGAGAACCAGCCGAGGGCCCGACCCCACGTATGCTGGCTGAGCCCCGTCTCCGGGTCGGCCCAGAAGATGCTGTGCGTCTCGTCCCAGGCATGCTTCCACAGCCCCGTGGCCTCATCATAGGTGTGCTGCTCGGTCTTCTTAATCTGGTCAACAGCATCGTCGTAGTAGGTTGTCACGTTGTCTGGGTCCAGCACAGGAGCAGCCAGCACGTAGTAAGGCAGACCCATGAAGATGCCGTCAAGCCACACCTGCTGCTTGTATACCTCCTTGTGCCACCACACGCCCTCCTCGGTCCGCGGCTGGTTCTGCAGCTGGCGGAAGAGGGTCGCCAGCGCCGTCAGCTCCTTGTCGGCAGGGTACGCCTGGTAGTACTTGAACAGGAAGTGGCCGGGACGCACGTTGTCCAGGTTGAAGTCGCTGTACTTGTAGCGCTCAATGCTGCCGTCGCTCTTAACCATCTTCTCCGGATACTCCCTGACGTAGTCGCCGACAGCCTCGTTACCATAGGCCAGGTAGGTGTCGAACATGCACTCCAGCTCGATGCCGAGGCTATACGCCCAGCGGGTCTTGCTCGGCGAGAAGTCCAGGTTGTAGGGATGAGCGACACGCTGCATCTCCGACTCCACCAGCCACTCGCTGTAGTGGTCATAATGCTCACGCACCTCAAAGGCACGGCTCAGAAGGCCCGTAACGAGGAAGGCCGTCAGTAACAATGTTCTCTTATTCATCTTAGTAGTAGTAGTCAGTAGTTCTTCTTTCTTACGTCAGGGCTCCAGCAGCTGCCGGTACCTGGCCTCGTCGTTCAGCAGACGCTCGGCCTCCTCCAGCTGCCGGTCGTACTGCAGGGCATGCTGGAAACTGCCACTCTGGTAGTAGTAGGCCGACAGGATGTCCTGCTCCAGGATGTGCGTCAGAACCTCACGATGCTTCTCCAGGTCGCTGGCAACATCATGCTTCAGCCTCGCCTCCAGGGCATCGAAAGCCTCACGGGCATCGTCATAGTAGCCTTCAAACTTTGCCGTCTTCACCAGCTCGTCAAACTGCTTGCGACTGACGGGGTCGTAGCTGAATCCGCCCTTCACGACCCGCTCCTTGAACTCCTGCCAGTCAGCATCGGACAGACGGAACTCCGTCGGAGGGGCAACCGTCTCATGGCGATGGATGTAGTCGACAACATAGTCGAACAGCACCTCCGTGGAGTCGGCACCCGTTGCCGAGAGGTAGTAGGCTATGTTCGGCAGCGTGTCGGCCTTCACCTCCAGGTCGGGCGTGATGCCGCCGCCGTCACGCACCTCACGCCCGTGGAGCGTGCGGAACACGTGGGTCAGCGAGTCGGGAATGCGCTCCTTGTAGCCCTGCTGGCCGTTGTGCTTATAGTTGATGGCCTGAATGCAGCGGCCGCTGGGAATGTAGTACTTAGACGTCGTCACCTTCAGGTTCGTGTTATAGGGTAAGTCCAGCGGCACCTGGACCAGACCCTTGCCGTACGTACGCGTACCTATAATAATCGCACGGTCCAGGTCCTGCAGCGAACCCGCCGTAATCTCCGAGGCCGAAGCCGTCTCGCCGTTCACCAGCACCACCATCGGCATCACCGTGTCAATGGGTTCCATGCGGGTCCTGTACTCACGGTTCCCCTGAGGAACCTTGCCCCGGTTCTCGACGATGGTCACCCCTTGCGGAACCCACATGTTAACAATGTCCACGGCCTCCGACTCCGAGCCGCCACCATTGCCGCGAAGGTCCAGGACAAGCTTGGTGGCACCCTGTTTCCTCAACTCAATGAAGGCACGCTTCATCTCCTTCGAGCAGTCCTCCGTAAACGAGCTCAGACTGATATAGCCTATCCCGCCGGCACGCATGCCATAGTAGTTCATCACCGGCAGCTTGATATTTCGCCGAGTCACCTTCATCTTCAGCGTCTTACCCGTCGAAGGGCGCTTCACCTTCAGCATGAAACTCGTCCCGGCATCGCCGCGGAGGTGGTTACTCACGTAGCTCACGTCCTTGTCGGTCATCACAGAGTCGTCAATGGACAGGATGATGTCACCCTTGCGCACCCCCGCTTCGGCAGCCGGCATGCCGGCATAAGGCTCGTCTATCACCACACGCTTCAGCCGCTGGTGATAGCGGATAAGCGCCCCCACTCCGGCATACTTCCCTGTCAGCATCATCTTCAGGTTCTTCGTGTCACCCTCGGCATAGTACTCCGTATAGGGGTCCAGTGAGCGCAGCATGCCCTTGATACCAGCCGCGATAGTCGCACCAGGATCCAGCGTGTCCACGTAGAGCAGGTCCAGATTCTTATACAGGGCGTTGAAGATGTCGAGATTCTTGCCCACCTCGAAGTTATGATTGTCAGGAGTCTGTGCCACTGCCGGCAACAAGACGGCCAGCATCAGCACAAAGGATATGAGATGTTTCATCATTTGAGAGTTTTAGCATTGCTTCATGCCCTGCAAAATTACACCTTTATGTTCAATTACCACACTACTTCCTCGCTTTTTTGTATTTTTTTTGCGTTCCCCTTCATTTTTTCCGCGAAAAGTTTGCACAATTCCGAAAAACCACTTACCTTTGCACCCGCAAAAGAAAAATCCGCTGCACCTGCTTCAGTAGCTCAGTTGGTTAGAGCACCTGACTGTTAATCAGGGGGTC
>CAMHIM010000013.1 GCA_946185225.1 uncultured Prevotellaceae bacterium | reverse complement strand
CACCATCGCCCACCTCATCGGATTCCCGCTGGCGGGTCTCCTGCTGTGGCGCGTGGATACATTGAGCGACCTGAGCGCCGACAGCCTCACTCCCAGTCCGGCACAAAGTGACGCTTGCCTGAGCAAGCGCCCGGATGTGCCGCCTTGCGAAACAAAGAACCCCACTCCCAAGGGTGAGGCTTCACATATCGCCCGACTGCTGGCGAAGCACTGCGAGGGGCCGGGGCTCTACCTGCAGACAGACCTGACCATGTCGCAACTCTCGGCAGCCGTCGGTGTGAACCACTACTATCTCAGCCAGTATTTCACCAGTCAGGGCATCAGTTACTATGAATACATCCACGACCTTCGCATCGGTCACTTCATAGCCCGCTACCGCGAGCTTGCCGCTGCACAGAAGCCCATCGTCGCCCAGCAACTGGCCCAGGAGAGCGGCTACCGCTGTTACAGCACCTTCAGCGCCGCCTTCAAGCAGCGCATGCACAAGAGCGTCATCGCCTGGATACACGAAGAGGTATCGGCATGAGGGCTTTTTTCACAAGAGGTGACTTCAAGTTTCGCAAGTTAGGAACTTGCGAAACTTGAATAAGGGTATTTTCCGAACCACCAAAATAAATGAGTAAAAAAGTTACTTTTTAATAACGTATGAGGATGTTATCGATTATTTTTTGTACTTTTGTGCCCGATTTTGCAATAAACGATGAGTAAGAAAAAACAAATAGCCATCCTCGGCTCTACGGGGTCGATTGGTACCCAGGCCCTTGAGGTCATCGAGGAACACAGCGACCTCTACGAGGTCTACTGTCTGACGGCCAACAACCGCGTCGAACTGCTGGCCCAGCAGGCCCGGAAGTTCCAGCCTGCAGCCGTGGTCATTGCCAACGAGAAGCGCTACGACGAGCTGAAGTCGCTTCTGAGCGACCTGCCTGACATCAAGGTGTATGCCGGTGCCCGTGCCCTGGACGAAATCGTTGAGGCTGCCCCCATCGACATGGTGCTCACCGCCATGGTGGGCTTTGCCGGCCTGTCGCCCACCATCCATGCCATCAAGGCCCGCAAGGCCATCGCCCTGGCCAACAAGGAGACGCTTGTCGTGGCCGGTGAGCTCATCCTCCAGCTGGCGCAGCAGTACCATACGCCCATCCTGCCCGTTGACAGTGAGCACTCTGCCATTTTCCAGAGCATCGTAGGCGAAGACCAGAACCCCATAGAGAAAATCCTGCTCACCGCCTCCGGCGGACCCTTCCGTCTGAAGACGATGGAGGAGATAGCCCGCGTGACCAAGGCTGACGCGCTGCGTCACCCCACGTGGGACATGGGAGCCAAGATAACCATTGACTCCGCCTCTATGATGAACAAGGGCTTCGAGGTCATCGAGGCCAAGTGGCTCTTCGGTGTCGATGCCCGCCAGATACAGGTGCTCGTCCACCCGCAGTCGATAGTCCACAGTGCCGTGCAGTTCCAGGACGGCAGCGTCAAGGCCCAGCTCGGCATCCCCGACATGCGGCTGCCCATCCAGTACGCCTTCTCATTTCCGAAGAGGCTCCCCCTGAGCGGCGACCGGCTGGACCTCTTCAGTGCCCGGAAACTGGAGTTCTTCGAGCCTGACCTGGAGAAGTTCCGCTGTCTGGCACTGGCCTTCGAGGCCATTGACCGTGGCGGCAACATGCCGTGTATCGTCAATGCTGCCAACGAGGTCGTCAACCGCGCCTTCCTGGAGGACCGCTGCCGCTTCCTACAGATGGCAGACGTCATTGCCGAGACCATGCAGCGCGCCACGTTCGACAAGAATCCCGACTACGAGACGTACATAGAAACGGATGCCGAGGCACGCCGTATTGCAGCAGAGCTGCTTTAACGTAACAACGACATAACGAAATAACAAAAAACAATGGAAATATTTCTGATACGACTTCTCCAGTTCCTCCTGGCCATCAGCCTTCTCGTCCTCCTTCACGAGGGCGGTCACTTCTTCTTCGCCAAGCTCTTCGGCGTACGTGTCGAGAAGTTCTACATGTTCTTCGACCTCCGCGTATGGAAGTGGGACGGCTCCCTCTTCAAGTTCAAGCCCAAGAAGAGCGACACGCAGTACGGCATGGGATGGCTGCCGCTGGGCGGCTACTGTAAGATTGCCGGCATGATTGACGAGAGCTTCGACACCGAGCAGATGAAGCAGCCTGAGCAGCCGTGGGAGTTCCGTACCAAGCCCGCCTGGCAGCGTCTGCTCATCATGGTTGGCGGTGTGCTGGTTAACTTCCTCCTTGCCCTCTTCATCTATTCCATGATACTCTTTACCTGGGGCGACTCCTACGTACCGGTGAAGAACATGACCTACGGTATGAAGTTCAATACCCAGGCCAAGCAATATGGTTTCCAGGACGGCGACATCCTTCTCGCTACAGAGAAAGGAGAGCTCAAGGACTTCTCCGCCGACCTCTACCGCCAGCTTTCTGAGGCTACCCGCGTGGACCTTCTCCGCGACGGCAAACCCATGAGCCTCACGCTGCCCGGCGACCTTAACCTGCTCGACATGCTCAAGGCCGACCCTTCCTTCGTACGCCCCCTCATTCCGGCCGTCGTTGACAGCATCCTTCCCGGCACGCCCGCCGCTGCCGCCGGTCTGCAGAAGGGCGACCGCATTACCGCACTTAACGGCACTCCCGTGGACTCCTATAACGAGTTCACTGACCAGGTGGCACGTCTCTCCGACCTCTTGGCCGTTGCCTCCACGACAGCCGACAGCCTCCGGCTCCGTACAGCCACCATCGCCTACGAGCGCGACGGACGTGCCGACACGCTGCAGACCTGTCTGACGGAAGACCTGAAGGTTGGCTTTGTCGTCAAGACGCTGGCTGGAGTCTACCAGCCCGTCACCATCGAGTATGGCCTGCTGGAGAGCATCCCCGCAGGAGTGAAGTACGGCTGGAACGTCCTTGCTTCCTATGTCGACGACATGAAGTATGTCTTCACCGCCGAGGGTGCCAAGTCGCTCGGAGGCTTTGGAGCCATCGGCTCCCTCTTCCCGCCAATGTGGGACTGGTACATGTTCTGGAAGATGACCGCCTTCCTGTCCATCATCCTTGCCTTCATGAACATCCTGCCCATCCCTGCTCTTGACGGCGGTCACGTGCTGTTCCTCCTTTACGAGATAATCACCCGCCGCAAGCCCTCCGAGGCCTTTATGATTCGTGCTGAGTACGTCGGCTTCGGTCTGCTCATCCTGCTTATGGTAGTAGCCAACCTCAACGACATTCTCCGCTGGCTCGGCTATATGTAAGAGTTTGCTGAGTGAATACTTTCTATGAGAAGGACGGAGACGTCCTTCTCATTTTTTTTAGCAGCAACGCTGCTGCCAGGATGGCCGCGTATGTCGCAACGGTCTGTGTGCAGGAGGGGGTTAGCCCGCTTATCGAAGCCCACGGAATGTCTGCCACGCAGCGCAGGGTGGCGTTCAGCCATCCCGTCACCGTCGCCAGTGCCAATGGAAGCAAGGACAGGAAAGGCAACAGCAGCGCCAGGAGTGACAGATAGAGAATCAGGGTGATGGCTGGGATGACGATGAAGTTCGTCAGCAGGAACAGCATGGGGAAGTTCCCGAAGTAGTAAGCCACCAGTGGTGCTGCCCCCGCCTGGGCACCGATGCTCACACATGTCATGCCCCATGCCCATTTCGCCAGACCGTGCTGTTGGAGGAAAGCCGGTGGCAGCAGGTCGTAGAGAGGACGGTAAAACAAGATGATGCCCAGCATGGAGAGAAAGGACAGTTGGAAACTGACACTGAAGAGCGATGACGGACTGAGGCAGAGCATGATGATGGCGGCAAAGGCCAGGACGTTCAGCGTCAGGCAGTCCCTGTTTCCCAGCTGCAGCAGTCCAAGCACCGTCAGCATCGTTGCCGCCCGCACAATGCTGGGCGGAAGGCCCACCAGTAGCGCAAAGCCCCAGATGCTCAGGATGATGAGTACCTGTGTGACGATGCGCCGCCGCCGGCCTACCGTCAGCAGCGACAGCAGGGCGTAGATGATGCCCAGGTGCAGTCCGCTGAGAGCCAGTACATGTGCCGCGCCGCTTGTGTTGTAGGCATCCCGCAACTCTTCGGGCAGACCGTGCCGGTCGCCCAGTGTCATCGCCGCCACGGTGGCATACTCCTCGCCGCTGATGTTCATGTCGCGGTATCGCTCCAGCAGTTGTTCTCGCTGTTGCAGGAAGTAGGTGCGGCTGCGGTCAAGCACGCCCGGCTCCGAGGCGGGGGTATGCTGACTGGCCGTTATGAGTACCACGCCTACAGCGGTAATGGCCAGCGCGATGGCTGTATGCTGCCATAGCGGACACCGACCGCACAAGAGTGCTACGGCCGTCAAAGAAGCCAGTACAACCATCGCTGTTGTGATGGTTGTAGGGCAATAGTGGCCAGTCAGGATGCCTGCGATGAGACAGATGGCCGGGACAACGAGAGGCGCCTTTGTCATAATTTGATACAAAAGTAAGTAAATTTCAGGGAAATAATGCTACTTCGTAATAATTCTTTTGTATCTTTGTACCATACTTACTACGAGAAGACAAATCAGACGAAAAAAACGGAAGACCTATGAGAATACAGTTTAACCTACACTACCGCACTTCCTTCGGTGAGCAGCTTGTGCTCAACGTGCTGACAGACAGCGGAGCCCTGCAGCAGCACCGGATGGGGACGACCGATGGCGTTCACTGGACCTGTGAGTTGAGCAAGGCCGTGCGTACGGCTCCTTACATGGACTATTATTACTCGCTGATGAGGGACGTCCGGGAGGTGCGGCAGGAGTGGACCACCATTCCCCACCGCCTGGAGTTCGCGGCCAAAAGGGGTACCGTCTACCGTGTCTATGACTATTGGCGCGACATTCCTGACGATGCCTACCGCTACTCATCGGCTTTCACCGAATGCATTGACCCGCGCAAGCGGCAGTTTAGCGACACCACCGCCTTTGCGCGTACGCTACGGCTGAAGGTGCGGGCTCCGCAACTATACGGCGGGCAGCGGCTTGCTATGACGGGCAGTGGCCAGCGTCTCGGCAACTGGGACTTGGCACAGGCACTGCCCATGGCAGAGCATGAGTGCCACGAGTGGGTGGTCTCGCTCGATGCCGATACGCTGCCTGAGACATTGGAGTTCAAGTTCGTGGCACTGCCGTGCAAGGGCGATGCGAAACCCGTGTGGGAGACGGGCATGAACCGGTTGCTGACACCTGCTGCCATGGAAGCCAACGAGGTGCTGGTCTATGAGCTGTCTCAGGCAGAGTTCCCCACTTATCCGTGGAAGGCAGCGGGAACGGTAGTCCCTGTCTTCTCGCTGCGCTCCGAGGGCAGTTATGGGGTAGGGGACTTTGGCGACCTCAAGATGATGGTCGACTGGTGTGCCTTGACTTATCAGCGCGTGCTGCAGCTGTTGCCTGTCAACGACACTACCATTACGCATACCTGGCAGGACTCCTATCCTTACAACGCCATCAGCATCTATGCCCTGCACCCGCAGTTTGCTGACTTCCGGCAATTGCCGCCGTTGGCCGACGACGGGCGACGGGAACACTACGAGAAGCTCCGCTGTCAGCTCAACGCCCTGCCCCAGATAGACTATGAACGCATGATGGAGGCAAAGATGGCCTATCTCAGGGAACTCTTCCGTCAGGAGTGGTCTGCCGTGCGCCGCCGCACCTCCTATAAGGAGTTCTACGAGCATAACAAGGAGTGGCTTGAACCCTATGCCCGCTTCTGTGTACAACGGGACCGGGGACGCACGGACGATCATGTGACGTTCTGGTATTTCGTACAGTATGTCCTGGACAGTCAGATGCACAGTGCCCACGAGCATGCGCGCCGTCAGCATGTCGTGCTCAAGGGCGACATACCTATTGGTATCTCACGCGACGGTGTCGAGGCCAGGGTGGAGCCGCGCTACTTCAACCTTGACGGACAGGCGGGAGCACCGCCCGACGCTTTCTCCGACGACGGGCAGAACTGGGGATTCCCTACCTACAACTGGGACGAGATGATGAAGGACGGCTGCTCCTGGTGGGTGCGCCGCTTCCGCAAGATGGCAGAGTACTTCGATGCTTACCGCATCGACCACGTGCTGGGCTTCTTCCGTATCTGGGAGATTCCCATGCCCGAGAAGAGCGGACTGCTCGGCCAGTTCCAGCCAGCGCTTGCCTTCAGCCGTGAGGAGATCGCCGCCTATGGTGTCACCTTCCGCGACGACCTGTTCCTGATTGACCACAAGCGTGCCGACCGGTGGCATCCGCGTATTGCCGTTCAGTTCCAGCCCGCCTATGAACAGCTCAGTGACGACCAGAAAGTTGCTTTCAACCGGCTGTACGATGATTTCTTCTACCGCCGCAACAACCAGTACTGGTATCAGGAAGCCATGAAGAAACTGCCGCGACTGACACAGGCCACCCGTATGCTCGTCTGTGCCGAAGACCTCGGTATGGTGCCCGACTGTGTGCCATGGGTCATGAACGAGTTGCGTATCCTCAGTCTGGAGATACAGTCCATGCCCAAGTCACCCAATACGCGCTTCGGGCACCTCTCGCAGAATCCTTACCGATCCGTATGTACCATTTCTACCCACGACATGTCCACCCTCCGGCAGTGGTGGGACGAGGACCCGGAGCGTACGCAGGACTACTACAACACCATGCTCTATCGCAGTGGTGAGGCACCTCACCCCCTGCCAGGGTGGCTGGCCAGGGACATCATATCACGACATCTCACTTCACCCTCCATGCTCTGTCTGCTGTCCCTGCAGGACTGGCTCAGCATGGACGAACGGCTGAGGCTGCCCGACCAGAATGCAGAGAGAATAAACATTCCTGCCAACCCGCGGCACTACTGGCGATACCGCATGCATCTCACCATTGAGCAACTGATGGCTGCCGATAGTTTCAATGACGAGCTGCGGACACTCATCGCTCATAGCGGAAGAAAGTGAAATGGTAGTAAGTCTCCTCAGGTTCCCAAGGTAAAGACGAAACGCGCCCCGTCGCTGTAGCTGGTGTCCAGTATGACGTCGCCACCCAGGTTTCGGGCCATGTTACGGGCTGACGTCAGACCGATGCCCGTTCCGTCATAGTACTCGTCCAGCTGTACAAACTCGTCGAAGATGTGCTCGGACTCCTCCGGAGGGATGCCTACACCGGTGTCCTCCAGGACGAAACGACCGTGGCTTACCGTCAGCGTCACCTGTTCTTTCTTCGTTCCTCCAGCCAGTGGTAGCAGGGCTTCAGCGGGACGGGTGAACTTGATGGCATTGTCGAGCAGCAGTTCCAGGATGCGCGCTGCCGACCGCAGGTGCGTCTGGAAAAGTGTGTCTGCACCAGGTTCCGTTATGCATCGGAACTCTATGTGTGCTGCCTCCTCTATGCCTGAGTTGTGTACGGCCTGTTGGGCAATCTGGAGCGACGTTGTCGTGTCGCTGCGTTCCAGAACGGTATGGCTGCTTATTTCCGACAGCTCCAACATCTTGTTGATGAGTCCCGTGATGCGTTTCGTGTTCTTCTGGACTTCCTCCGACGCCTCGGCCCGCTCGTCGTCAGTCAGTACGGCCTTGGGTGACGTGAGCACCTGGGTGAAGCCGCTGAGGATGTTCAGCGGGGTGCGTATCTCATGGGATATCTGCTTGATGAACATGGACTTCATGCGCATGGACTCCTCTGCCCGCTGGTTGGCAATGCGGAGGGCCTCATTCTTCTCGGACACTTCGCGGAAAGCAGCCTGCAGACGTCTGCTCAACAGATAACGGTTGATGCTGAAGATGAAAAGGAATACCACGAAGAGCAGTCCCACCAACAGCCATACCCAGGTAGGAATGCGGAATGCTCCGAAACGCGTCATGACCTCCTTCCCGTAGATTTCCTCTATGATGCCGTCATCCTCCATGCGCTTCAGTTCGGCATTGATGGAGTCTATCAGCTCTTTCGACGAGCTGGCGTAGCAGTACTCCCGAGGCTCCAGCGACAGTTCGTCGGCTTGCAACACGCCCTGCAGGTGCAGGTGGGTGATGTTGTGGGTAGCCTGAAAACGATAACAGATAAGACCGTCATACTTGCCATTGGCAAGATCTGTGAACGCCTCGTTCAGGTCGGTAATGGGGATGCCCTCAGCCTCCGCATCGCGAAGCATGAGACCTATCGGGCGTGACTTCATGTAGGCAATGCACTTGCCCTTCAGGTGACGGAAGTCAAACTCGGAATATTCCTTCTTCCGATACGCTATCTGGTAGTACATGCGGAAGACGGCGCTCGAGTAGTTTGTCAGGTCCTTGCGGTATGGCGAATAGACCATCATTCCCATGTCGTACTTCCCACTGAGGATGCCCGGCGACATCTTGTCCCAGTGGTTGGGCGAGAAGGCAAAGGGAATGCCCAGACGATGCATGAGGATGTTTGTGAACTCCACGTCGTATCCCATCGGCGTGCCTTTCTCGTCAACGTACTGTAGAGGGGCATAACTGGTGTTCATGCCCATCACCAGCGGCCGGTCTTTGGTGAAACCCAGCCGGTGAGCCAGCGGACTTACCTTCACCTCTTCAGAGGAAGAGTGGAAAATACTGTCCCTGCTGTCGGTACACATTACGGACAGCAGGGACAGCATGAGAATGCCAGTGAGAATGAGGCCTATGTTTCTCTTCCTGAAGGTCATGGTTGATAGGTGTAGTTAGCTTTGGCTTGTTTTTACTTGGTCGCTTCTCCGACTTTGTTGGCTTTGCTGCGCAAATATAGTTATTTTTTCGGAAAACAAAAAGACAGTAGCCCTTTTTGGGGGTGCGAAGTGCATTTTTTAAGAATAATTAAGGACTTTCCCGTTTTTATTCGTATCTTCGCACCATGAAGATAGAACGCATAGCCCCCCTGCACTGGTATGCGGGAATGAGGAACCCCCATCTGCAGCTGATGATTAGCGGCCCCGGTGTGGGACGTGTCAGTAATATTACCGTCAGTTCCCCCGATGTGTCAGTGGAACGTGTGGTGCGCCCGGATTCCCCTAACTACCTGTTTGTCTATCTGGACCTCACCGCTGCCCGTCCCGGTGTGCTGACGCTGATGCTGGACGACTGCCGGCAGGAATACGTCCTTAAGTCCCGTGAGCGGGCTGGTGACGAGCGACAAGGGTTCAGCATGTCCGACGTGCTCTACCTGCTGATGCCCGACCGCTTTGCCCGAGGCAGTCGGCATCTGTCGCACGTCAGCGGAATGGCACCCTACCGGGAGAACCGGCGACAGCCTTCCATGCGGCACGGCGGCGACATCAATGGCATCCGGGAACACCTGGACTACTTTGTCGAACTGGGCGTGACTGCCTTGTGGCTCACACCGGTGCTGGAGAACAACTCGCCTGACGGCAGGGAGCACACATCGACCTATCACGGCTATGCCACTACCGACTTTTACCGGGTGGACCCGCGACTGGGCAGTCTGGACGACTACCGGCGGCTGTGCGATGAGGCGCATGCACGGGGGCTGAAGGTTGTCATGGACCTGGTGTTCAACCACTGCAGCACGGACCATCCCTGGCTCACTGACCTGCCTTTCCGCGACTGGGTGAACCGCATCGAAGGACCTGACTACCTGACCAATTACAAGCTGACGCCCGTTCTCGACCCGTACGCTGCTGAGGTTGACCGGCGTGAGACCGTTGAGGGATGGTTCACGACGGACATGCCTGACTTGAACCTGCGTAATCGTCATCTGCGTCGTTACCTGACGCAGAATGTCAAGTGGTGGATAGAGACCGTGGGTATTGATGGTGTGCGCATGGATACTTATCCTTACGTACACGCCGGCCCCATGGCACAGTGTATGCGAGAGTTGCGGGAAGAGTATCCCCACTTCAATATCGTCGGTGAAACCTGGGTGACCGAGCCTGCTTTTACTGCTGCCTGGCAGGATGCCCTTCCCACCGTCATGGACTTCACTTTCTTCGACCGCGTCAACCGCGCCAAGGGCGAAGAGACCGACGACTGGTTCGACGGGCTGAACCGGGTGTACAATACCCTCTGCTATGACTATCTCTACCGTAATCCCGCCAGTGTCATGGCCTTTCTCGACAACCACGACACCGACCGGTTCCTGGGAGACGGCCAGGATGTGAGTGTCTTGAAACAGGCACTGGCGCTGTTGCTCACCATCCGGCGCATCCCCCAGTTATATTATGGTACAGAGATACTGATGAGTGGTGCCAAGCAGGGGTGTGACGGACGGGTGCGTCGTGACTTTCCCGGAGGGTTTCCCGGCGACCGCCGTAATGCCTTTGCTGTCGAAGGGCGCACCCGGGCCCAGCAACAAATGTTTGAGTGGCTCTCCCGGCTGCTCCACTGGCGTCGCACGTCTGCTGCCGTTACCCGAGGAACCCAGAAGCACTTCATTCCTCAGGATGGTGTCTACGTCATAGCCCGTCAGTATGAGGACCAGCGTGTACTGACCGTACTCAACGGCACCAGCCGTACCGCAGTACTTCGTGTCAGCCGCTATGCCGAGGTCATCGGATCCGACACCAAAGCGCGCGACGTGCTGACTGGCTGCGAGGTCAGCCTTCTGCATGACCTGTCCCTCCGTCCCCGTCAGTCGCTGGTGCTGGAGTTCTTCCGAGAGTGTCCCTGTTAAAGCGCTTTTGCCGCTATCTTTGCCAGGGTGAGGGGGTGAAAAGAAAACCATTCTCTTTCGCTCCCGTCAACACCAGTCTGAGGAACGAATTAACAGTTGCATAAAAAATATTAGGAAAAATTTGGAAGTTATCTGAATATTCCCTATCTTTGTCCCCGTATAGTGTAAAGTTGACAACAATACTAATAACTAATAAACAATAATAACCTAAAACTTGAGTTACTTATGAAGATTTCAAAAACCTTCATGGCTCTTGTCGGTATCTTGGGGTGGACTGGCCTTTCCCTCACGTCGTGCGGCGATGACTGGGGCCGCGACGACCCCGCTGCAGACGGATGGACCGTCTATCCTACGACGCAGAAACTGACAGCAGCCAAAGTCCTCTTCGATGATGAGGCGACCAGTATGGATGAACTGGCGTACATCAACGCCTACGGCGGCGAGACCTGTGAGCTCGTGGCCGACGATTCGCTCAACAGTCAAGTGCTCCACCTGAACAGCGGCTACGTGCGCATGGTGAACCCCTTCACCACCGTCGCGCTGCAGACTGGCGGAGCCATTGCCATGCAGGTGCGTACTGACGGCAGCCATCCGCTCTCGCGGCTCTTCGCCTTTGCCGGCGAGGCACTGGAGGACGGCAATGTGCTGCAACTGTCGCAGAACGGACGCATCCAGTATGACGAGCAGTCCATTGACGTCAACAGTGACAACGAGAGCACGCTGCAGCAGCCCGACAAGTGGGCGTGGGTCGTCACCCAGCTCAACGTCAACGGCTACGTCATCTACGTCAACGGCGAGACAGCCTTCGAGCAGACCTACACCGACGCTGCCGACCTGGCAAGCTGGAAGGCACTGGTGGAGCGGCTGAACACTGCACCTTATTTATATATAGGGGGCGACGAGGGCGACCTGTATGTTGACAACATCAACTTCGTGCGCAACACCATCGACGCAGCCGACGTGCAGTGCCCGAAGGTTCCCCGCAACGTCAAGCTGCCCAACGCAGTCTACCAGACTGACTTCGAGACCCAGGACGGCATGACCATCGTCGGCGGTGGCTCGTTTGTCGACGTTGGCGGCGATCAGGGCGTCGTGTTCCGCAACGTAGCTTCGGCGTCAGCCCGCCAGAACTACCTGCTGCTGCCCTCCCACGTGCTGAGCCACTCGGCCGAGACTCAGGAGATGACCATCGCCTTCTGGGTGAGTGCCGAGTATGCGGGAGCCCCTACAGCCTATCCGTATGCACCGCTCTTCTCGGCCTATGCCAACACTGCCCCTGGCGTTGACAACGGTGCGCCCATGCTCATGCTGCAGAGCCGCGGTCTGATGCAGGTCAACTGCAATGGCTGGAGTGACTTTGGCGGCGAGCTCAACGTCGACAAGAAGAACCATGTGTACAATCAGAACGCATGGGAAGCCAACGACCCCGCTTACATCTTCTCGGGCAACTGGCTCGAGGACCAGCAGTGGCACCTGTATACCGTGACCATGACCAAGACCAGTGCCATCATCTACATGGACGGCGAGGTGAAGAATGAGTGGCAGCTGAACGGGACGTCCGATGGACAGGTCCTGAGCGGACTCTTCACCAATGGCGCCGACCTGAAATACGTCTGTCTGGGCGGCAACCAGGCCTGGAGCTGGGGCGACCCCGACGCCGGATTTATGTTCGACAACTTCAAGGTCTACGACAAGGCACTCACGCAGGAGCAAATCCTGAAGCTTATGAATGAGTACGGCGAGGTGAAGGCTCCGGAGGCTGTGCTGCAGTTTGACTTCGAGACCCAGGACGGGCTGACCATACAGGGTTCCGGCTCCTTCGTCAACAAGAACGACAAGCACGGCATCATCTTCCGTAACGCCGCATCGTCGACACCACGCCAGAACTGGCTCTACTTGCCCGAGGA
This sequence comes from uncultured Prevotellaceae bacterium, assembly GCA_946185225.1. GTDB lineage: Bacteria > Bacteroidota > Bacteroidia > Bacteroidales > Bacteroidaceae > Prevotella. The sequence continues at coordinate 17,275 of CAMHIM010000013.1, read as the reverse complement.
CGCCCTGTCGCACTCGTCGGAAACCAAGCAGATGAGCATCTCCTTCTGGGTCAACGCCAGCCAGTGCGGCGAGAGTTCGTCCTACATGTGGGCACCCTTCCTCACCGCCTATGGCAGCACCACACCAGGCGCCGACAACGGCTATCCGATGTTTGCCCTGCAATATCGTGGCGTAACGAGCATCAACTACCTGGGCTACTGCGACTTCAACGACGCCCAGAACGATGCCGGAGCGGTGACGCTCTACCACGGCGACAACGACTGGCTCTCCGACCGTGAGTGGCACTTCTACACCGCAGTGTTTACCGAGAACACCGCCGCCATCTACCACGACGGAACGCTTGCCAACTCATGGCACGTCAGCAATTCGGGTGACGGCAACGTCATGACGGGACTCTACACCGCCAATACGGAACTGCGCAAGGTGTGCCTGGGCGGCAACCAGGCCTGGAACTGGACTGACAACGATGCCGCGTTTGAGTTCGACGACGTACGCATCTTCGACAAGGCTATCAGTCCCGCAGAGATACAGGCGCTGATGAATGAGTATTAAAATCAGAAAAGCATTCGTTATGAAAAGAAATATCATTCGCAAATTATGGCTGCTTACGGCCTTCATGCTCCTTACGTTAGGGGCATCGGCCCAGCAGAAGATAACCGTCAGCGGACACGTTGCCGACAGCAATGGCGAGGAGATTATCGGCGCCAGCGTGCTCGAGGTAGGCACCACCAACGGTACCGTGACCGACTACAACGGAGACTTCAAGATACAGGTGAAACCCAAGGCTCAGTTGCGTATCAGCTACGTGGGCTATACCACCCAGACGGTGGCTGCCGTCAACGGTGTGAAGATAGTCCTCAAGGAGGACGACAAGACCCTTGAGGAGGTCGTCGTCGTTGGCTACGGCGCCCAGAAGAAAGAGAGCGTCATCGGCGCCATCTCACAGGTGTCCAGCAAGGACCTGTTGTCGACGCCTGCTGCTAACGTGTCGCAGGCCCTGGCCGGTAAGGTAGCCGGCGTGGTGACCACGCAGACCTCTGGTGCTCCCGGCATGGACGACGCCACCATCAACATCCGCGGACGTGCTACGTTCGCCGGCGACGGCTCACCGCTGGTGCTCGTCGACGGCATAGAACGCTCGTTCTCCCAGATAGCCCCCGACGACATCGAGAGCATCTCTGTGCTGAAGGATGCCTCGGCTACCGCCGTCTACGGTGTGCGCGGTGCTAACGGTGTCATGCTCATTACCACAAAGCGCGGCAAGCAGCAGAAGCCGGAGGTGAGCCTCACCGCCAACTTCCAGTGGATGAAGCCCACCCGTACGCCTAACTACCTGAACAGCTACGAGAGCGTGCTGCTCATGGAGGAGGCACTGGCCAACGACGGACTGCCCGCACAGTACACCGCTGCCGACATCGAGATGTACCGCAAGAGCGTCAACGGACAGCTGACCGGTGCCGAGGCACTGGTATACCCCAACGTTGACTGGTACGACGAGGTGCTCAACTCCTCGGCTCCCGCACAGCGCTACAACGTCAGCGTGAGAGGCGGTACGCAGCGCATGCGCTACTATGCCTCCGGAGAGTACTACAACCAGCACTCCATGATTAAGAACCTCAGTGCCGACAAGTATGGCAACAGCAGCAGCCCCGGCTATCGCCGCTATGCTTTCCGTGCCAACATGGACTTCTTCCTGACCAAGGACCTGACGTTCTCCGTCAACTTCGGTACCCGTTTCGAGGAACGCTACGGCTCCAATACCAATGAGAGCGCCACCTACTACGAGGTGTTCGGCTTCCTGAACCACGTGCCTAACTGGATATTCCCCGTCTCGACCAAGGCCTACATCGGCGAGACCGAGAAGACACTTTATGGCGGCAATGCCAACTACCAGACCAACATCGTGGCAGCACTGACCAACGGTGGATATTACAAAGGAGTGAATACCATCAACGAGACTAACTTCATTGCCGACTACAAGATGGACTGGCTCACGCCCGGTCTGAGCGTGCGCGGCATGGCCTCATTCGACTACGATTCCTACTACCGTAAGCTCTTCGGTGCCAGCTTTGCCACCTACGAGCTGAACGACCGTGCGGACTATACCAGCTACTATGCTTACAACAAGTTCAATGCCGACGGTGAGCTGGGCTATTCGCGTAGCAATGGCACCGTCTATAAGCTCTACCTGGAGGCTCAGATTAACTATGCCCGCCGTTTCGGCAAGCACGACGTGACGGCCATGGTGCTCTACAACCAGAACGACCTGCGTAACAACGCCGAACTGCGTCACCGCTATCAGGGACTGGTGGGACGTGTCACCTACGGCTATGACGACAAGTACCTGGCAGAGTTCAACATGGGCTACAACGGTTCTGAGAACTTCATGAAGGGCAAGCGCTTCGGCTTCTTCCCTGCCTTCTCGCTGGGCTGGCGTCTTACACAGGAGGATTTCATGAAGAACGTCAAGTGGCTGGACAACCTGAAGCTGCGTGTCAGCTACGGACAGGTAGGTAACGACGTGTACAACGGCGGCCGGTTCCTGTACGAGCCACAGTGGTACATGATAAGCTCTGACTACCTCATCGGCAACACGTGGAAGCCTGGTATCTATGAAGGACAGTTCCCCAACTATGACGTGACCTGGGAACGTGCCCACAAATATAATGCCGGTCTGGAGTTCGGCCTCTTCAACGGTCTGCTGACAGGTAGCGTCGACCTCTTCTACGAGAAGCGCAACGACATTCTGACCAGCTACCTCACCCGTCCCGAGTGGGCCGGCGTCACCATGGCTGCCGGCAACCTGGGCAAGACCAAGAACCAGGGCTATGAGCTGGAACTGCACCACAACAACCGCATCGGCAAGGACTTCTCCTACAACATCGGTGCCACCTACTCGCATGCCCATAACGAAATTGTCGAGATGGACGAACCGCTCGTCAAGGACGCATGGCGCCAGAGCAAGGGACATCCCATTGGCCAGTACATTGGACTGGTATGTGAAGGCTTCATCACCCAGGCCGACATCGATGGCGGACAACTGCCCGTCTCCCGCTTCGGCGAGACACAGGTGGGCGATCTGAAGTACAAGGATGTAAATGGCGACGGCTATATTGACGACCGTGACGTCACCTACATCGGCTACAGCGACATTCCCGAGAATACCTATGCACTGACCCTCGGTGCCAACTACAAGAACGTGGGCTTCTCGGTCATGTTCCAGGGCGTGGACCACGTCAGCCGCTACTATGACAGTGACGCCATGTTTGCCTTCGTCAACGGAGGCAAGGTGAAGGACATTCACCTGAAGCGGTGGAACCCCAACCAGACGGAGGCATACAACCTGGCCAATGCCAAGTATCCGCTGCTGCACTACGAGGCTAACGGCAACCACAACCAGCGACTCAACTCCTTCTTCCTGAAGGACGGCGGATTCGTACGACTGAAGAACGTGGAGGTGTACTACAACCTGCCGGCCAAGTGGATACAGAAGGTGGGCATGAGCCAGTGCCGTATCTACGCCAACGCCAACAACCTCGTGACCTGGGACCACTTGGACGACCTCGTCGACCCGGAGAGCAACGGCTCGAACCGCTATCCCATCATGAAGACCGTGAACGTAGGACTTAACGTAACATTCTAAACACGCATGACGACTATGAAAAGAAACAGCATATATACAGTCATTGCCTCGGTAGCCATGGTGCTCACGCTGTCATCGTGCAGCGACTTCCTGGACAAGGAACCGAGCAACAAGCTGACCGAGGAAGACGTCATGGGCGACTGGGCTTTGATAGAACAGTTCCATCTTGACACCTATAACTTCCTGCGCCACGGTGCCCTGCGCATCAACAACTCCTGGCTCGACGCCGCTACTGACCTGGCAGAGTGCAGCTCATCGACCAGTGGCGTGCGCAACTCCTTCAACGTGGGCGACTACTTCAACGGCCTTGGTGCGCCGGAACTGACGGCTACGTGGGAGCACTATTACCGCGCCATCCGCAAGTGCAACATCATTGTCAACCGCATCGAGGAGGTACCCCATCCGCTCGACCAGAGCGAAGAACTCTATGAGACCAACAAGAAGAACTACATTGCCGAAGCACGTTTCCTGCGCGCCTGGTTCTACTGGGAACTCTTCCTGCGCTATGGTCCCATTCCCGTTGTGACCGAGGTGCTGCAGCCGGACGGCGACCTTGTCACAGGCTATACCGAGCGACCCACCGTCAAGGAATATGTGGTGGACTTCATCCTGAAGGAACTGGAGGAGTGCGAGGAAGACCTGAAGAGCTATGCCGACGTAGGTACCGACCAGAGCGGCCGCATTAGTCAGCCTATAGCCCGTGCGCTCCGCAGCCGCATCATGCTCTTCATGGCCAGCCCGCGCTACAGCGCCGACAGCGAGGTGACGTGGGAGGAGGCCCGCGATGTCATCAAGAGCTTCTTCGATGACTACGGCGACCTCTACCAACTGATGAAGGTAGACCAGGGCAGCGTGTCGGCCTATAACAACGCCTGGGCACTGACCCCCTACAACGACAAAAACACGGAGACCATCTTCTTCCGTAACGACGGTAACATCGGCTGGGGAAACATCTCGGCCGACACGCCGGTGGGCGAGGGTGGCTTCGGAGGCAACTGCCCCTCGCAGAACCTGGTCGACATGTACGACATGGTGGACGGACAGTCACCCTTCACCGAGTATGACGAGACCGGTGCGCCTGTCTATACGAACGGCAAGCCCACCGTCAATGCTGCCAGCGGCTATAACGACAACAAGATGTGGGTGAACCGTGACCCGCGTATGGCATCAACCATCCTCTATCAAGGTGTCAGCTGGGGCAATGGTGTCATCAATGTCATTCACGGCCAGCGCGACAACCCCATCAGCAACCCCAATGCTACGCCGACTGGCTACTATATGCGCAAGTACATTCCTGAAACCATCCTCTACAACGAGCATGTAGGAACGGCCAAGCGTCTGTGGAAGATTATCGGGCTGGCAGAGATGATGCTTAGTTATGCGGAGGCTGAGAACGAGGTCAGTGGTCCCGACGCCATTGTCATAGACATGCTGGACCAGATACGCCAGCGCGGCGGTATCGTGGGTTCGGTGGCAGACCGTACGGACCTGACAACTCAGGAAGCCATGCGTAAGTTCATCCGCAAGGAGCGTACCGTAGAACTGGCCATGGAGGAACACCGCTGGTGGGACGTACGTCGCTGGAACGTTGCTGTCGAGGCTCTCAGCCGTGACATCTACGGCGTCGACGTGATGGCTAACGGTGCCATCGTCCGTAAAGTGGCACAGCACCGCGTCTTCGAGGAAAAGATGTACCTCTACCCAATTCCTGAGGCCGAGGAGTGGAAGACCAGCATAGAGAACAACCCCGGCTGGTAATAACCGATAACTGAAAACGAAAACAGATGATTATGAAAAGATATATTGCAACGATTATACTGGGTGTGCTGCTTGCCACACCGTCGTCGGTAATGGCCCAGGGACAGCAGACGCTGAAGGGACGCGTTGTCGATGCCGACGGGAAGCCCATTGCAGGAGCCGTCGTCAACGTAGCCGAGCAGAATCGTATTGTGCTGACGGACAAGGATGGTAACTTCACGCTGAAGAAGGTCAGCGGCAGTGACGAGATCTGCGTCAGCAGCGTGGGGTACAAGAACACCCAGGTGAAGGTGGACTTGAATGGCTTACAGGTGACCCTGGAAGCCGACGAGGACAAGTACTCGAAGACTACTCCGGTGCCCTTCGGCCGCAAGGAACTGCGGCTGACGACAGAGTCGAAGTCTGTCGTGACGGGAGAGGAACTGCAGAAGCATCCTGTGACGATACTGCAGAATGCCTTTACCTCGACGGTCAACGGCATGGAAACCTATGAAGTGTCGTCGGAACCCGGATGGTCGGAGACGGCGATGTACATCCGCGGCGTACGTACCATGAACGCCAATGCACGCAGTCCGCTGGTCATCGTCGATAATGTGGAGCGCGACATGTCGTTCCTCGACGCCTTCCCCATTGAGAACATCACCATTCTGAAGGATGCTGCCTCGACGGCTATCTACGGCATGCGTGGTGCCAACGGTGCCATCGTCGTCACCACCAAGCGTGGTGAGGCCGGCAAGACACACATCGACTTCACGCAGGAGATAGGCTTCAACAAACTGAGCAACTACTACGATGCCCAGAATTCCTACAACCAGGCACTGACACAGAACCGTGTGAAGTACCTGGACGGTAGCGAACCCATCTACACGGCAGAGGACATTGAGAAGTACCGTCGCGTCAGCAACGGTGAGACGCTGGAGGGCAACGACCGCTACAAGTACTTCAATACCAACTGGTTTGAGGAACTCTATCGTACCACAGCTCCTACCTACCGTACCAACCTGCAGATTAGCGGTGGCAACCAGACGGCCCGTTACTATGTCAGTTTCTCCTACCTGCGTCAGGAGGGTATGTGGAACACCAAGGGCACTGAGTACAACGACGATTACAGCACGCAGCACGTGCTGAACCGCTGGAACCTGCGCTCAAACATTGACATCAATGTGAACAAGTACCTCAATGTAAGCCTCGACCTGGGAGGACGTATTGACAATATCAATCAGCCGAACTACAGCGTGTTCTCCATTGTGACCTTTGGTGCTGTGGAGGCCGACCCGATGAAGCCGGTCTACAACCCGAACGGCACCATCTTCTCTACGCAGGATACCGGACAGGGTGCGAACCCCATCCGTCTGCTCGGCTCTGCAGGACTTGGCAAGAACAAGCGTCGTAATCTGTACTCCACGGTAAACCTGACAGGCAATCTGGACGATCTCGTTCCGGGACTGAAGGCCAATGCGCTGGTCAGCTTCGACGCCTACGAGACCTTCACCACTGAACAGAGTAACACCATCAACGCCTACTACTACGACTACTGGGGTGTTACCGACGAGACGGACATCGAGAATATGGAATACCAGCGTTCGTTCACCTACTCGGCCATGTCGAACCCCGCAGGACGCCAGCGTGCCTACACTTATAACTTGAACTTCAACGCCGGACTGTCATACAATCGTACTTTTGGCAAGCACGGCATCGATGCACGTGCTTTCTTCCGTACCTATCGTAACGAACTGGCCGGTGACGACTATGGCACCCAGCAGAGCCAGTCGTCCAACCGCTACATCTCATGGAACGGACAACTCACCTATAACTTCGACCGTCGCTATGTGCTGTCAGGCAACTTCTCGCGCATGGGCTGCGACAACTTCGCACCTGACAACCGCTGGGACAACTTCTGGGGCGTCGGTGCAGCCTGGGTGGCTTCGGAGGAGAAATTCCTGAAGAAGCTGGGCGGCTTCGACCTGCTGAAGTTCCGCGCTTCCTACGGTCGTGCCGGACAGGCACAGACAGGCTCTGGCCGTTATCCTTACCAGAATACGTATGCAGCTGGAACTGGTTCACACTGGGGCTACGGCTTCGGCTATAATGCGACGGGCGTGTCGGGCTTCGTGGAGTCGCTGGCAGGTAACTCGAACAATATCTGGGAAATCTCCCGGATGCTGAACGTCGGTGCCGACTTCGACTTCGTGGGTGGAAAACTGTATGGCTCCTTCGACTGGTTCAAGGAGTGGCGCTCACAGATACTCGTTGACCGTTCGACCGTTCCCTCGATGTTGGGCGTGGCTATGGCACAGGACAGCTATGGCAAGGCAGAAAGTCGCGGCTTCGAGGCTGTGATAGGCCACCGTAACAAGATTGGCGACTTCAAGTACTATGCCGAGATGCAACTGACGTATAATAAGAACAAGATTACCGAGATGGACGAGACGGAACCTGACGTCGAGTGGCAGCGCAAGACGGGACGACCCATCCGCGACTATGCCACTGCCGCCACCATTTACGAATGGGAGAACCGTACCGTTATCGGCGGATGGAACATCTACCGCTTTATGCAGTGGGCCAGCGATCCGGACAAGATTGCCACTTCGCAGCAGGATGCTATCGACAACCCGGAAAAGTACCCCTACAACTCTTTCTCCGGCGGCAACCAGCCCTTGGGAACGGCTGTCTTCCAGGATGTCAACGGCGACCGGATGATTGACGACAAGGACCGTCTGCCCATTACCTACACCCTGATACCGGAATTCATTCCTACCTTCCGGGTAGGCTTTGAGTGGAAGGGATTTGACGCGCGTGCTATTGTCAATGCTTATCTGCACCGCTCCGTGTTCCTGGAGCGCTCGGTGGCCTGGAGCGGCTATGCTAACCACGGTATGCACGAGGTTGTCAACACCTGGGGCTACTATACCGACGACCCCACAGACCCGCGTAACGTCAATGCCAAGTATCCGCGACCCACGTGGGGCGGATGGACCACTGTAGACTCCAACCGTGACACGTCGACCGACCAGAACGACATCTGGATTGTGAATGGAGACTTCTGGTCGCTGCGTAACATCGAGGTAGGATACTCCCTGCCGAAGAGCCTAATCTCTAAAGTCAGCATGACGAAATGCCGCGTCTACTTCAGTGCCTACAACCTGGCTAACTGGAGCCACCTGCCCAAGGGTCTTGACCCGGAAAAGCCGATGAGCTACTGCTGGTGGTATCCCAAGACAAAGACGTTCACCTTTGGACTCAATATTGGTTTCTAAACACGTAAGAATATGAAAAAGACAATCTATAATATTGCTTTCGCCTTGCTGACCATAGGAGGAATGGTGTCCTGTACCGACCTGGACAAGGAGGTCGACCTGTCGCTTTCGGAGGAGCAGGTATTCAGCAAGTTCGAGAATACGCGTGGTTTCCTGGCGGTCATCTACACCTATCTGCCCGATGCTTTCTTCGGCTACACGGATGGTCAGTATTTGGCAGCATCACGCGACTGTATGACCGACAATGCCACGTCCTACTGGAGCGTTCACCGCTACCATAGCATCCAGAGCGACGGCTACAGTGCTAAGAACCACTGGTTTGCCATCCGTTACTGGGGCGAGGACTGGGCTGCCATCCGCATGTGCAACCAGTTCCTGAAGAACGCCCGTGAGGATGTCGTGGGCAACCTTGACACTGGTGACGATGATGCAAACCTTTATACCCGCTACTGTGCGGAGGCCCGTTTGCTGCGTGCCATCTTCTACATGGATTTGGCCAGCTGGTTCGGCGGCGTGCCCATCGTGGCCGAGGATGCTAACGGACAGCCTGTCCTGTTCGAGCCGGGTGACATCAATACCATGAACCTCCCGCGTAAGACGGCAGCCGAAGTATTCCAGTTCGTGGCTGACGAATGCGACGCTATCAAGGACGAACTGCCCTTCCGCTATGCGGACGAGAACTCCAACTGGGGACGTGTGAACGGTGCAGCTGCCTACGCCATCAAGTCACGTGCCTTGCTCTACAAGGCTTCACCGCTGAACAACACGGAAAACAACGTCTCGTGGTGGGAGGATGCTGCCGATGCAGCGATTGACTTCATCACGAAGAACAGTACGCAGGGAAATCCCTACCGCCTGTACTCGACGGGAACGCCCGACGAGGACTATTACAACTGTTTCATCTCCCTGCCCCACCTGAACGACGAGTACATCTTGAGCCGCTCGGAATGGGTGAACTCACGAGAGATAGAAATCTATCTGACACCCGACGGCTTCAGCGGTTCCGTGACTTCCGTGGGACGTACCAACCCGACGCAGAACCTGGTGGATGCCTACGAGACCATCAATGGTCTGCCCATTGACAAGGACCCCACGTACAATGAGAATGCTCCCTACGACAACCGCGACCCGCGTCTGGAACAGACCATCATTCACCACGGCACCGTATGGGGTGATGCGAACGAGGAAGAGGAGTGTGAGATTGATGTCTCCTATCCTAACGGTACCCATCTCGGCTCCCTGCATGGTGGCACGACGACGGGCTATTATACGAAGAAGTTCCTGAACAACATGTCGTTCAAGAGCCCGAAGGCATACACCCACGGATGTCCCATCATCCGCTATGCGGAGATACTCCTGAACGCTGCAGAGGCACTGAACGAGTGCGGAAAAACCAGTGAGGCCTACGAATATGTCGACCAGGTACGTGCGCGTGTCGGTATGCCCTCCTGGTCTGACCAGGGGCTTAACCAGGAAGAATTCCGGGAGCGCATACAGAACGAGCGTCGGGTGGAACTCGCCTTCGAGGACCATCGCTTCTTCGATGAGCGCCGCTGGATGCTCTTCGAGGGAAAGACGGCTCAGACAGAGACGTCGCTGCCACGCTACCAGCAGGTGTATAACCTCTATGGCGTTCGCGTGACGGCAGATCCACTCTCGTTCAACTATGTTCACGAGCAGAACCATCCTACGCGCGTCTTTATCAGTCCGAAGAATTACGTATTCCCCATTCCTGATTCTGAGACAAAGATGCTTAACAACCTGAAGCAGAATCCGGGCTGGGAGTCATCATCGAGCAAGAAGGAAGAACCAGTGACGGTTGACGAGTAGGAAACGGGAGAAGAGTAAATGAATGATTATGAACATAACACATCAGATTACTATGAAAAGAACAAAGTATATATTTCACCTGTTGCTTGCCCTGTGCGTCGGATTTGTTCCGGTTGCCTGTGGCGATGATGATGAGAATGAAACAGGGGACATCGGCGGTGTCGTCATCAATGCTTCCCTGTCAGCTCCTGAAGTGACGGACATCACATATTCACAGGCTACCGTGTCGGCAACTTTCTCCGGCAGTAGTGTCGGTGTACTGAAGCGAGGCTTCTGCTATGCTGCCACAGACGAGCCCACCATCAACGACAATGTGGTTGAGGGAAGCAGCTACAATGCTGTGCTTGCTGGTTTGGAGGCAGGCACTACCTACTATGTCAGGGCCTATGCCTATGGCTCTGAAAACGTGGTCTACTCGGAGGTGACTTCTTTCTCCACGCTGGAGCGGACCTCCGAGGAGGTTCTTGCCGACTGGCTGGCTCCTGACTACGATGACAACTATACCAGCATCTCGGGCTGGAGCAACCGCTCGAAGTGGAACCTGGCTAACGTGCATGACCCAACGGTGATGAAGGCTGACGACGGCTACTACTATATGTACCAGACGGATGCCAGCTACGGTAATGCTCATGAGGCCGGCGGTCACTTCCACGGACGCCGCTCGAAGGACCTGATTAACTGGGAGTACCTGGGCGGTACCATGCGTACGGCACCTCTGTGGATTAAGGACTCGCTGAATGCCATCCGCGGACGTATGGGACTGGCTGAAATCAAGAATCCCACCTATGCCTACTGGGCTCCGTGTGCCCGTAAGGTGAAGGACGGCCTCTACCGCATGTATTACAGCGTGGTGGTGGATAACTATATCAAGACGGGAGCCGCCAACAACACCGCTAACTTCGACAACTCATGGACGGAGCGTGCGTTCATCGGCGTGATGGAAACGTCGGACCCGGCTTCCAACATCTGGGAAGACAAGGGCTATGTTATCACCAACGCCAGTGACAAAGGTCTGAACTGGGCACGTACCTCCGTCAATGACTGGAATGCCTACTTCCGCTTCAACTGTATCGACCCCTGCTACATCATTACCCCAGAGAACGAGCACTGGCTTATCTATGGCTCATGGCACAACGGACTGGCTGCCGTACAGCTGAATCCGGAGACGGGTATGACGCTTAACGCACTGCCGGAGAAGTGGGGTACAGCATCCGATATTGCTCCTTATGGAGTGCGCGTGGCAGGCCGTCTTGCTACTACCGGTAACTACTGGTCGCGCTGGCAGGGCAGCGAGGGTCCCGAGGTTGTCTACCACGATGGTTGGTACTACCTGTTCATGGCTTACGACGGACTTGACGTGCCTTACCACACACGTGTGGTTCGTTCGCGCAACATTACCGGACCGTACTATGGCATTGACGGGACGAACGTGACCAATGGCGGCACGGCTTATCCCATTGTCACCCACCCCTATAAGTTCTCTGAGGGCTACGGATGGGTAGGCATCAGTCACTGTGCCATCTTCGAGGACGGTGAAGGTAACTGGTACTATTGCTCTCAGGCCCGCTTCCCTGGAGGCATAGATGGCATCAATGAATCCAACGCGCTGATGATGGGGCATGTGCGCAGCATCCGCTGGACAAGTTCCGGCTGGCCGGTTGTCATGCCCGAACGCTATGCAGGCGTTCCGCAGGTGGAGATAGTCGAGGATGACCTCGTCGGTACTTGGGAACACATAGACCTGAGCTACCAGGAGGGTGTGCAGAAGACCTCGACGGAGATGACCTTCACTGCCGACCACAAGATTACCAGCGGACCGTGGAAGAACGGTACATGGAGTTTCAATGCGGAAACCAATACGCTGACGGCCAATGGTGTAGAACTGCTCGTGCAGCGTGAGTGCGACTGGGAGGCATTCCCGCGTCACCATACCATCGTCTATGCCGGCATCAACGGTACGAAGACCTACTGGGGAAAGAAGAAGTAGCGGTTCCGACCATACCGTTGAATAAATAAGGAAGCCCCGCTGCTCTTCACCAAGAGCAGCGGGGCTTCCTTATTTGTACTGATTACAACTCCGGCCAGCCGTCGTCCGTCCAATGGACGGGACGCTGTATGAGGAGGCTTGCTCCATTCAGTGGGATGCTATAGCCATGGCAGACGAAGACGGTCTCGCCCTTGGGCAGGTCATAGACGGCACAGTGACCAGCCGCCTCGTATTCGCGCTTGTCACCTTTCAGAAAGAGCGTGCCGCCACCCTGGGCCATGTCCTTGCCGTGACGGTCCAGGTAGGGACCGCTGATGGTGCGTGAGCGTCCTACGACTACCCGATAGTTCGACAGGGCTCCCCGGCAACAGTAGTCCCATGACACGAACAGGTAGTACCACCCGCCGTGCTTCAGGATGAAAGGAGCCTCGATGGCATTGCGACCGGCATACTTGGACGTGGGGTTCGGTTCACACTTCAGTGTGTCACACAGACTGATGCGCCGCGCAATGGTCTTTGGAGTGCCGGCCAGGTGCATGGTATGGTCAAGGCGTGCCAGCTGGATACCGTCCCAAAATGAGCCCCACGCCAGCCATGGTGTTCCGTCCTCGCCGATGGCAAAAGCCGGGTCGATGGCATTCCATGGGTCGCGTTTCTCGCGTGAGCAGACGATAGGACCGCAGTCGCGCCACGGCCCCGTGAGTTTCTCGCTTGCCATGAGTCCGATGGCCGACGTGTTCCTGCCGAAGGTAGAGCAGGAATAGGCCAGCCACCAGAGACCGTCCTTGCGGATGATGTCCGGTGCCCAGACGTGTCCCCTGAAGCCGGGAACGCTGTCGTGCGTCCAGGCTGGTAGCTCCTTGAGCAATGGGGTGGGTTGCACCGTCCAGGTCTTACGGTCCTGCGATGTGCTCCACTGTATGCCGTGGCCTGTGGAGAGCAGGTAGTAGGTGCCGTCCTCCCAGGCCATGACGGGGTCGTGAACCATCAAGGTGTCAGTGACAAAGGCATGCCGGCGGTTGGGCCGTTTCGTCTGTGCGTCGGCTGTCTGCGTCAGCGTGGCTGCGCAGAGCAGTAGAGTAAGTAGTTTTTGCATATTGGTTGTGTAGAAGTAGTTCAGTAGAGTAGCAGTAGACCGGCAAAGCCCGCCATCAGAATCATCTTGATGGGATTCACCTTCACCCACATCGTACCGACGAAGGTGGCGATGAACAGCAGGACGCTGATAGTGAACTGCCACAGGTTCTGCGATGGTGTCGAGAAGTTCTCAGGCGTCATCAGTAGCAGGGTGGCGGCAGCCAGCAGTCCCACCACGGCAGGACGCAGTCCCGCGAAGATGGACTGCACCAGAGGCGTCTTCATGTATTTCATCAGCATCCGGCTGATGAGAATCATCAGTATCAGGGACGGGAGCACTAGCGCGAAGGTGGCGGTGGCACTGCCCAGAACGGACAGCAGATAGTTGCCGCCGGCATTGTGGACTGCCGTGTAGCCGCAGTAGGTGGCAGAGTTGATGCCTATGGGGCCGGGGGTCATCTGCGAGATGGCTACGATGTCGGTAAACTGGGCTGTTGTCAGCCAGTGATGGTGGTGTACTACCTCGCCTTGGATGAGCGATAGCATGCCGTAGCCGCCGCCGAAGCCGAACAGCCCAATCTCGAAGAAGGTGATGAAAAGGTACAGGTAAATCATTCTCTTTCTACTCTGTCGGTTTGACGAAAGTTCCGTAGAGCCAGCCGCCGATGGCTGCTGCCACGATGACGAGGATAGGGGAGACTCCCATGGCCCAGATGACCAGAGCTGACAGGATGGGTATCCAGCAGTTCGACCAGTTGATGTGGGCACTCTTTGCCAGGTTGAAGGTGGGGACGGCTATCAGGGCTACCACGGCGGGGCGTATGCCACGGAAGATGGAGGCGATGACGGGGTTCTCCTCGGCCTGATGAAAGAACATGGCGATGGCCAGAATGATGAGGAACGAGGGGAGGCAGGTTCCCAGACAGGTGATGACGGCACCAGGTGTATGTCGCAGCTTGTAGCCGATGAAGATGCTGATGTTGGCGGCAAAGACGCCGGGGCAACTCTGTGCTACGGCGATGAGGTCCAGCAGCTCCTCGCGCTTCACCCATTGGTGCTTGTTGACGACTTCTTCCTCTATCAACGGAATCATGGCATATCCACCACCGAGGGTGAATATGCCAATCTTAAAGAATGTCTTAAATGAATCCCAATAGATATTCATTACTTCTGAGCTTCCACCCACTTACGTGCGTTTACAAATGCCTCAATCCAAGGTGTTACCTCGTCGTTGCGGCGGTTGGCGGGATACCAGGCGTTCTGCCAGGGGAATACGGCACGCTCCAGGTGAGGCATCATGCACAGGTGACGACCGTCAGCAGAGCAGATACCTGCCACATCGTAGTCGGAACCGTTGGGGTTGGCAGGATAGCCGGCATAGTTGTACTTGGCAATCACGTTGTAGGCGCTCTCTGCCTCGGGCAACGAGAACTTTCCTTCTCCGTGAGCCACCCATAGGCCGAGTTTGTTGCCGCTCAACGAGCCGAACATCACACTGTTGTTCTGGGGGATGCTCAACGTAATGAACTCGCTCTCGAACTTATGCGAGTCGTTGTGCAGCATTTTTGCTCCTGCTGTGCCGGTAAGGCCGAGTTCCACCATCAGCTGACAACCGTTACAGATACCCAGTGAGAGCGTATCCTTGCGGGCATAGAACTTGTCGAGGGCCTCCTTGGCCTTTGGGTTGAAGAGGAAGGCGCCAGCCCAACCCTTGGCAGAGCCAAGTACGTCGGAGTTGGAGAAACCGCCGCAGAAGACAATCATGTTGATGTCCTCGAGAGTCTCGCGACCAGAAATCAGGTCGGTCATCATCACGTCCTTCACGTCGAAGCCTGCCAGATAGAGGCAGTAAGCCATTTCGCGCTCACCGTTAGTACCCTTCTCACGGATGATGGCGGCCTTGGGGGATTGACCATTGGCCATTGACGATTGACCATTCTTCCAGCGGTCGGGGTACAGGCCATACTGCGAGAGTTTACCCGTGAAATCGCGATTGAACTTCATCTCCAGCGGCTGCTTCTTGTAGTTCTCGAAGCGCTCCTTAGCCTTGCCGTTGAAGCTCTGCTTGCGGTCGAGGAGGTAGGATGTCTTGTACCAAACGTCGCGGAGGGCATCGATGTCGAAGGTCAGTTCTTTATCGTCAGCCTTCACTACGATGGTGCGGCTGTCAGGTACGGAATAACCAATCTTGGCGAAGCCCACACCCTGTTCTTCCATGAAGTCCTTGAACTCCTGCTTGTGCTCGTCGCTCACCTCGATGACCACACCAGGATTCTCAGCAAAGAGAGCCTTGACAATGTCGCCGTCCTTGCAGATGTCGTGCAAGTTGATGTGAAGTCCGCCCTTTGTGTTGGCGAAGCACATCTCCAGCAGGGTGGTGATAAGACCGCCGGCCGAGATGTCGTGACCGGCCATAATCCAGCCCTTCTCAATCATCTGCTGTACAGCCATGAAGGCATCAGCAAAATATTCTGCGTTCTTCACCGTAGGCACGTCGTCGCCCACCTTGCCCAGACTCTGTGCGAAGGCAGAACCGCCCAGGTGCTGCTCGTCGAATGAGAAGTCGATGTGATAGAGTGAGGCGTTCTTGTCGTTGACCAATACGGGTGATACGACTTTCTTAATGTCAGACACTTCACCACCGGCCGAGACAATGACCGTTCCCGGGGAAATAATCTTCTCGCCGTTAGGATACTGCTGGGAAAGTGACAGCGAGTCCTTGCCAGTGGGCACGTTGATGTGTAGCTCACAGCAGAAATCGCTGAGGGCTTTCACACCAGCATACAGGCGGGCATCCTCACCCTCCTGAGAGCGGCATGGCCACATCCAGTTGGCAGAGAGACTCAGCGAATCCATACCCTCGGCCAGCGGTGCCCAGACGATGTTGGTCAGGGCTTCGGCTACAGAAAGTACCGAGCCTGCAGCAGGGTCAGCCAGACCAGCCTGAGGTGCATGACCTAAGGCTGTGGCAATACCCTTCTTGCCACGATAGTCGAGGGCTACGACACCACAGTCGCTCAAAGGCAACTGAATCTCGCCCTGACACTGCTGACGGGCTATCTTGCCAGTCACGGAGCGGTCCACCTTGTTGGTCAGCCAGTCCTTACAGGCCACGGCTTCCAGCTGGAGAACGCGCTCAAGGTATTCGTTCAGTTGTTTTTCGGATATTCCAGGTGTTCCGGACTTTCTGGGATAATCCACATCGGCGTAGTGACGCTCTACGGTGTTATCCTTCATGATGGTCTTCGGCGAGTGACCGAACATCTGAGCCACGTCGAGGTCGAAGGGCTTCACACCGTCGCCCTGCTTGAACGAGAAGTGGGCATCGCCAGTAGTCTCGCCGACGACATATAGCGGAGCACGCTCACGCTCGGCAATCTTGCGCACATGTTCGATGTGCTTCTCGTCAATGAGCAGCCCCATGCGCTCCTGACTCTCGTTGGCGATAATCTCCTTCGACGAGAGCGTCTTGTCACCGATAGGCAGCTTGGTCATGTCTATTTCACCACCGCACTCCTCAACGAGCTCTGACAGGCAGTTCAGGTGACCGGCAGAACCATGGTCGTGGATAGAAACAACGGGGTTCACATCCTCCTCACAGAGCGCACGCACCAGGTTGTAGGCACGCTTCTGCATCTCCGGGTTAGCACGCTGCACAGCGTTCAGCTCGATACCGTTGCTATAGCGACCAGTATCCACAGAAGACACAGAACCGCCACCAA
>CAMHIM010000012.1 GCA_946185225.1 uncultured Prevotellaceae bacterium | reverse complement strand
TAGAATGCCAGCCTGTCACGCTGGAGGTCACGAGTTCGAGCCTCGTACGCACCGCAATGTATAACCTAAGCTCACTGATATGTTCATCGGTGGGCTTTTTAATGTTTGAAGTCGTATGAGAAAACTTATTCTGGCAGCCTTGCTGTTAACAATGTCAATGGTCCCTGTACTTGCTCAGGAGATAACGAGCAAGGTCACCGTCTATGAAGAGTTCAAGCCCGCCCTTATCGAACTGACTGACGGAAGAGTGCTCTCACAGCCCTTCGCCAACGTCTTCCTGAAGAACGGACGTCTGCTCTACAAGCGCGGCACAACGACGATGGAGGCCAATATGGACAACATTGCCAGTGTCAAGTTCGACGACCGCCACTATCAGAAGATAGACACTCTGCTGGCCTATCCCGTCGACTCCCTCGGTCTCGTCTATTGTGCCGACCTGATGGACCTGGAAGCCTATCGTGGCATGCTGGTCAACAACAAGCAGCTGACCAACATTGAACTGGGCGGCAGCATGGTCAACACGACGGCTGTCGACCTGGATTCGGACGCAGCCTCGAAGATGCCCATCAAGAATATGTATTTTCTGAAGTTCCAGGGGAAGTTCCTGTTAGCTCACGAACGTGTGATACAGCACAAGCTGTCTAAGAGCCAGCGCCGCATTTTCAACACCATCATCTCCACCGAGGGCTTCAAGTGGACCGACCCCGACAGTCTCCTGCGGCTGCTGCAGGCCATCGATAAATAGCCAACTCATGGGGATAGAAAGCATCCCATCCTCTTACATCTGCTGTGCTGTCAATATGCAAAGGCGAATAATACCACACATCGTTCTTCTCAACAATCACGCCTCCCTGCAAATTCTTATCTGCTATGTAGTCTATCAGCGCATTATGCTTGTTGGGTGCTTCTGGGTCGCTGTTCTCTGTCTTCGTGTCAAGCAGAAAGACCTGCCCATTCTTCATTCTGATGACGAAGTCCACATAGAACAGCGCCTTCTCACCCTGTGAGTTTTCGTATGGAATGCTATAGTGCTGCTTGCCTTCGTCACCATTCTTATACATCCGTACTGTGTGCCTTCTCAAAACCACCTAATAGTGAGCGACAGTAGTCGATGTAGATGCGATGTACCTCGCCAGCGCTCTTGGCAAACTCCCTGCGCTCTTGCTTGTCTATGTCTATGATGCCCACTTCGTTCTGAAACACGATATTCTCTGGAACTTCTACACCTAAACGGGTTACATCAAATTTGATGTGTTCGTTCTGTTCCGCCTGCCTTTTGTTTTCTATCACAGCAGACCAACTACTCCCTTCTCCCTCTGGAGAGGGGGCGGTGGTGAGGCTGAAGCTGAATTGTATTTGTTGCCACTTCACTAACCAGTTCCTGCTGAAACAGTCTATCAACTCTTTCTTGAAGTCTGGCCCCAGTCGGTTACGGTCTGAACTCTTATAGACGCTGTAGTAAGAGGTCAAGGCAACGTTATGCAAGTTCTCCCTGCGGATAGCCTGCAAGGCATCCTTGTTCAGATAGTCCATGTCCTCGGCCACTATCTGTATCTGGTCCTTGCTGATGTCCGTGTAGACATATCCTACATTCAGCAGGTCGTCCTTATAGAACTTCTGTTCTGGCATTCTGAGAATACGCCCTACCGTCTGAATGGTAAACTGATTGCTCTGCAACTTGCGGAAAATGAGCAATACGGCGGCACGTGGACAATCCCATCCAAGGGCAATGGCCTGCTTGAACAGCAGAACCTCCGTCATGTTGTCCGGATTTTCCAAACCTTCCAAGTTCTCCTTTTCGCTTGACAGCCATACAGCCAGTTTCTTGTTCTCCGTCGTAATATCCTTAACAGCCCTCAGATAGGTCTTCACCTGTGTAGCAATAGCAGCATCCTCAGCTGTCATGCTCTCGGTGGTATCGTTAGGCAACTGTATCAGCAGCAGCGGATTTATATTTTTTCCTTCCCGCTTGTAGGCTTCTGCCAGCAACCTGCGCTTTTCCAGGGCACATAGAATCAGGTGGATGTTCAGCTCGTTCTCATCGTTATATCCTTTGGTGATGTCAGGATTCAGCACCACCTGTTTCTTAATCATTTCTTCCTTCACCACTTCTTCACGACTGATGGTCACCTTGTGGTCAGAGTTGGTCTTGGGCGTGGCAGAGATGCGAATTTCCACCTTGGGGTTAATCTTCTGTAGCACCTTCGCACTCTTGTCTGCCGACTTCGACCAGAACAGGTGTTCTTCGTCTATCACCACGACAATGGGCAACCCCAGTTCTTCCTGCGTCCTCTGGGTAATCTCGTAAAGCGAGGCCTGCTGTTCTGAGTCGCGCACCATCACGTTCTTCTCCTTGTTGATGCTTTCCCAGTTCACAAACAGAATCTCGCCCGGATGTATCACGCCCTCGCTCTGGTCCAGTTCGTCGTACATCACAGGCCGCAGCAGGCGGGTCTCCGTGAAGTAGTTCTTCATCTTGAAGTAGCTCTGCTGGTGCAGTTTATTGGGGGCTATCCAGATGAATGCCACCTGCTGGTAAGGACTGTCGCCACGACTCTGCAGCTCCTCCGTCAGGTCGGCCAGCAACTGCGAGGCCATTACCGTCTTTCCAGAGCCTGTCGGAGCCTTGAATATCAACGTCTTCCTGTGACCAGAGAGTCGAAGCAGGTCGATGGTTTCATCCACCAACTTGCACACATACTTTTTTTGGTATTTGATTTCTTTCATTGCTATTCTTGTTTTATTTAGATTTTATTCCTAATTTTGCAGCGGAATCATAATATGATAAAGTATGACGCAGATTGTATTGAACATTGAGGACGCAAGCCTCGTTCCAAGTCTGAAACAGATTCTTGGAGCCATAAAGGGTGTGACCATCGGCACACTTGTCACAAAGAATACTGCTATTGAAGCAGAAAAGAAATTTATTGCCGATACTATCATTCTTGGCTATCAGCAGGCTAAGGAAGGTAAATTTGCCGGAAAGAATCTTTCCGACCTTGACGATTTGGTGTCTGAGTTGAGGTCTGAAGCATAATAACTTATGGTGACATTCAACTATACTGAAGAATTCTATCGCCAACTTAAGCGTCTTGCCAGACGCTATCATTCTTTGGCTGATGACATTGATGCTATGCAACACGAATTGATGTCGAATCCTGAAGCGGGTGTTTCTCTTGGGGGCGGCAAAAGAAAAATTCGTCTTGGGGTAAAGAGTAAAGGCGGCGGTAAACGGGGAGGACTTCGAGTTATTACTTTGAACGTGGTAGTAGAAGCCGCGGATACATGCATCAACCTTCTTACCATTTACGACAAGAAAGAAATATCGAATGTGTCGGATAAATACATTGATGAAATTATAAAGAATCTCTAAGAAAATGAATACAAAGCCTTTTAATTCCTTTGTCTCGTAATGTTTAACCGAGTGGCGCATCAAGAGCATACGACCACTCATAACATTAGTCAGTGAGAAATAGTCGAACAATGGGATTTGGGTGGTGACGGAAAGGTCTACTGGGACCGATCCGCTTCTGATGAATGGTATGTCCGCTTGATGCGGGAATAGTATGACTACCTTTATGATGTTCATCATGTTATGCAATTATCCCTTCTCGCTCGACCTCAAGGACGCTTTGCTCTGCGAAGAACAAATCGGTGGGGTTTTTTGTTCTTCTTTCTCGTTTTCAAACAGTTTTTCTCTGCGCTTTGGCAATATTTTGATAAGCATCATAGATAGCTGCTGGTAGAGCCACCAGTTCCACTTTATCCTCCACTTCGCGGAAGTTGTCATTAAAGGCATAGCGGCCAGGCGAGAATACATAGATCTTGAGGCGTATCTTACCAAAGTATAGGTTCTTTATTTCAGTTGCTATCTCGTCTATCAACTCCTCTCGATAGACTATCAGCATGTGCTTACTTCCATTATTGAAATAGCGGGCCAATTGGGGTTTTAGCTTAAATCGCCCAAATGTTTTTTCCTCGTCATACAGTTCTTCCTTGATACACAACAGGTCTGTGGCAGCAGTCACCAAATTCCTCATATTTTTCTGAGTCCTGTCACGAGAGATATAATCCGTTTTGTAATAACGCAGGTTATTTGCTTTTAAGCCTGCAACTTCTACGCCTTTGGGAGTGGTGTAGCCATTAATTACCCGTTTATTCCGTTCGTAGGTCACTTCCTCGCAGATATTGTTCTCGTTGTTCGTCACAAGGATGCATTGCCTATGGCCTCCATCTTCAGCATTTAGTTGCATTATAGCGTGAAGAGTTGTGCCAGAACCCGCAAAGAAGTCAAGAACAGATGATTTTTTATCTGTTGCTATTTCGCCTATCCTTTTTAGCAGATTAATAGGCTTTGGAGTATCAAATGGAATATCATTGTCAAATATCTCTTTTAATTCTTTTTTTGCACCATCTGTGTGATTAACTTCTGTATGAGGCCAAAATGAAGTGACCAACCGTCCTTCGACATGTGTAAGATAAGTCTTTCTCGCAATACCACCTTTTCCGTTTTTGGTAAAATAGAATTTTGGCCATTGTCCTCTTTTCAATACCATTTCTGCTTGTAATAATGAGACTTCAAGGCTTTCTGAAAGAACGATACCTTTCACTCCCTTTCTCACTTCATTATCTGGAAGAGAAGAGGAATCTGCTTATCTCTGAGCCGACGATGCCGGTAAGGTCGTCCTCTTGTGATGTTCGTGCCCGCGCGCTACGCGCAGGAAAGAAAACTGCTGACACCCGCCTACACCCGGAGGGTGCGGTATGGTCAAAAATGGCTGCGGAGCCAGTGGGGACGCGGGATGCGGGAGATTTTAGGTCTTGAAAGGTCGGCTTTTGTGGGGGTGAAAGGTCGGCTTTTGCGGGGCTGAAAAGCCGGTTTTGCGGGGCTGAAAAGCCGGTTTTGCGGCCCTCAAAAGCCGACTTTGCGGCCCTCAACACGGGACATTGTCAGTGCAAAAACTTCTTGAAGGAGATAGAGGAGGATAGGGGAAGATAAAGGGAGATAGAGGCTGGGTGTGCCGGGGGGCAGCAAATGGCTTTCTTTGCCAACGAGAAGTCAGTTCAGTACCTTCGCGCAAGCCTCTGTTCCCCTCTAAACGAAGAGCAAGGGCTGCTGTGAATGGCGGCCCTTGCTCTTCGTTGAATGTCAGGAGTGTAGCACCTCAAAGCGGAGCTCGTCCTTGTCGGGGACCTTGTCGATGCTGACGGTTCCGTGGCATTCCTCGTTGATGATGAGTTCGCAGAGGCTGTCCTCGATGTAATGCTGGATGGCCCGCTTCAGGGGACGGGCGCCAAACTGCACGTCGTAGCCCTTGGTGGCCACGAACTCCTTGGCCTCGTCGCTCAGCCGGACGGTGATGCCCAGTTCGCCGAGGCGCTGGTAGAGGCTTTGTAGCTCGATGTCGATGATCTGCTTGATGGCGCCAAGGTCCAGCTGGTCGAAGGTGATGATTTCGTCCAGGCGGTTGAGGAATTCCGGCGAGAACTGTTTGGAGAGTGCTTTCTGCACGATGCTGCGTGCGTGCTCCTTGTCGTTCTCGTTCATGTCGGCCCCCATGCTGCCGGCGTTGAAGCCGATGCCGCGCCCGAAGTCCTTCAGCTGTCGCGTTCCGGCGTTGGAGGTCATAATGATGACGGTGTTGCGGAAGTCTACGAGGCGCCCGTTGCCGTCGGTCAGACGGCCTTCGTCAAGCACCTGGAGCAGCAGGTTGAACACGTTGCCGTGAGCCTTCTCTATCTCGTCGAGCAGTACGATGGAGTAGGGGCGGCGGCGTACGCGCTCGGTCAGTTGTCCTCCCTGCTCGTAGCCGACATATCCTGGAGGGGCTCCGATGAGCCGGCTGACATTGAAGGACTCCGTGTATTCGCTCATGTCGACGCGTATGAGGCTGTCCTTGGAGCCGAACAAGAATTCGGCCAGTTTCTTGGCAAGGTACGTTTTTCCAACGCCTGTCGGTCCGAGGAACATGAAGGCTCCGATGGGGTGGTTGGGGTCTTTCAGCCCTACGCGGTTACGCTGGATGGCCTTCACCATCTTGTCTATTGCCTGGTCCTGGGCGATGACGGCACCCTTGAGTTCTGCCGACATCCCTTTCAGACGGATGCCTTCTGCCTCGGCCATGCGCTGGACGGGAACGCCGGTCATCATGGACACCACGTCAGCAACCTCCTTCTCCGTCACCTCCTTGTAGTCCTCCGTGTTGCCGCCCAGCCAGCGGTCGTTCAGCTCCTTCAGGTCGGCTTCCAGCTGCGTCTGACGGTCGCGGTAGCCGGCGGCCAGCTCGAAGTTCTGGTCGCGGACGGCCTGGTTCTTCTTCTCCTTGACAACCTTGATCTGTCTCTCCTTCTCCGTAATCTCCGGCGGTATGCGAATGTCGGAAAGGTGTACGCGCGAACCCACCTCGTCCATGGCGTCAATGGCCTTGTCGGGGAAGAAACGGTCGGTGACATAGCGTGCTGACAACTTGACACATGCCTCGATGGCGTCGTCGGTGTAGCGCACGTGGTGGTGATGCTCGTAGCGGTCCTTGATGTTATGGAGTATCTGTAGCGTCTCTTCTGTTGTCGTCTGCTCCACGAGTACCTTCTGGAAGCGGCGTTCCAGCGCTCCGTCCTTCTCGATGGAGTTGCGGTACTCGTCCAGCGTCGTAGCGCCGATGCATTGTATGGTGCCTCTGGCCAGCGCGGGTTTCATGATGTTGGCCGCATCCATGGAGCCGGGGGTGGAACCGGCACCGATGATGGTGTGTATCTCGTCGATGAAGACGATGACGTTGTCGTTCTGTTCCAGCTCCTTCAGCAGGGCCTTGATGCGTTCTTCGAACTGTCCGCGGTACTTCGTACCGGCCACAATGCCCGTCATGTCAAGACTGACGATGCGCTTCCCGAAGAGCATGGGGGAAGTGTGGCGCAGGGCAATCTGCTGGGCCAGTCCTTCGACGATGGCGCTTTTGCCTACACCGGGCTCGCCGATGAGGATGGGGTTGTTCTTCTTGCGGCGTCCGAGAATCTCCACGACGCGCTGTATCTCCTTCTCACGGCCGACAACGGGGTCAAGTTTTCCGTCAGCGGCAGCCTGTGTGAGGTCTGTCGAGAAGGCATCGAGCACAGGGGTCTTCGACGATGGCTTCGACTGCGTGGCAGTACGTGATGAGGCGGTGCTGCTGCCCGTTGGCTGGCCGGCGGTCTCGTATTCCTCCTCTTCCTCGTCAGGTAGTCCCACACCGTCTTTGATCGGGGTGTGGATGAGGGCCATGACATCCTCGTAGTTGAGGTTGTTCATCTCCAGTACCTGCTTGGCACCGTTGTCTATCTTGTCGTGCAGGATAGCCAGCAGTAGGTGCTGCTCGTCAACCTTGTTGGTCCTCTGGATACGTGCTTCGAGGACCGCCAGCTTGAGGATGTTGGAGGCTTTCTCGTTGAGCACCAGTTCAGAGGTATGGAGTGCGGCTCCGAGGTTGTCCTCGCGCACCTTGTCCTCCAATGCCGACTTGACCGACTTTACGTCAATGTTAGTCCGCTTGAAGACGTTGGATACCGGACCTTCGTTAATTCTCAGCATACCCAGCAGCAAGTGCTCCGGGCCAACCGTGGAGCTGGCAAGGCGTGCTGCCTCCTCACGGCTGTATGCTAATATCTCTGATACTTTTGGCGAAAACTGACTCGTCATTTTATTCCTTTCTTATAATATAGGGTTCAGGGTGAATGCATGCAAAAGATGTGCCAGAGCATTACCGCTACGATGCTTTGCTATGCTGCTTGCCCTTGGCACCTCTGCCGCGGTCTTTCCCGCCGTGTCCCTTCCTGCCGCGTCCGCGGCCGTGTCCTCTGCCGCGTCCGCAGCCGGAGGACTTCCTCTCAGCCATCTGGTAGATGGGGCCTTCGCCGACACCTTCCGGCATGGGGTTCTTTTCGATAGTCTTGTCCAGGAACTGCTCTATCTTGTTGAAGCGCAGCATGTCGCGGTCGGAGACAAGGGTAATGGCGACGCCGTCGCGTTCGGCACGTGCAGTACGGCCGATGCGGTGGACATAGTCCTCGCAGTCGTGCGGAACGTCGTAGTTGATGACCATTGCAATGTCGTCGATGTCAATGCCACGGCTGACGATGTCGGTGGCAACGAGAACGTCTGCCATGCCCGCCTTGAACTGGTACATCACCTCGTCGCGCTCCGACTGGGAGAGGTCGCTGTGCATGGCGGCGCACTTGATTCTCATCTTCTTGAGTTCGCGTGCCACCTCCTTGACCCGGTCTTTCTTTCCGGCAAAGATGATGACGCGCTGCAGGTTGCCCTCCTTGAACAGGTGGTTGATGATACGTAGCTTCTGGGGCTCATAGCAGACGAAAGCCGACTGCCGGATTTTCTCGGCGGGCTTGCTGATGGCTATCTTCACCTCAACGGGGTTCTTCAGAAGCGAGACGGCCAGCTCGCGAATCTTCCCCGGCATCGTTGCCGAGAACATGATGCGCTGGCAGCTGGAGGGAAGGTGCTTGGTGATGGCAAGGATGTCGTCAATAAAGCCCATGTCGAGCATGCGGTCGGCCTCGTCGAGCACGAAGAACGACACGCGCGACAGGTCCAGCGTGCCTACCTTCTGGTGGCTGAGCAGTCGGCCCGGCGTGGCGATAATGACGTCGGCACCGTTCTTCAGCCCCTTGATTTCCTGGTCGTAGCGGTTGCCGTCGTTGCCGCCGTAGATAGGGAGGCTGGAGATGTCGTCCATGTAGTATGAGAACCCCTGGAAGGCTTGGTCTATCTGTTGTGCCAGTTCCCGCGTGGGTGACATGATGAGGCAGTTGACGGCATCCTTGGGGTAGTCGCCGTCGTCCAGCATGGACAGGATGGGTAGCAGGTAGGCTGCGGTCTTGCCAGTACCCGTCTGGGCAACGCCGAGGACGTCGTGTCCGTCGAGTATTTCGGGGATGCACCGCTCTTGGATGGGCGTCATGTCCTCGAAGTGCATGTCGTAGAGCGCATCGAGGATATTGTCATTAAGGTATGTCTCTTCAAATTTCATGTTGTTGGTTTTAATTGGGGGCGTGCCTGTAGCAGTAGTAGGCTACAAAGAAGTATATGATGTTGGGAATCCACGCCGCCAGCATGGGAGGCGTGTTGGCGTTGATAGCAAAGGTGGAGCAGACGGTCTGCAGCAGAATGTAGGCGAAGCTCAGGGCCAGGCCGATGCCGAGATACATGCCCATTCCCCCCTTGCGTTTGCGTGCCGAGAGCGAGGCTCCGATGACGGTGAGGATGAACGAGGCAAAGGACATGGCAATGCGCTTGTGGAACTCCACCTCGTACTGCACGACGTTCGTGGAGCCGCGGTCCTTCTGCTTGGAGATGTACTGTCGCAGTTCCGGCGTCGTGTAGGTCTCCTGCTGTCCTTTGGAGAACACCAGGTCCAGCGGCTCCATCATAATCATCGTGTCGCGTTCGGCACCGCTGACGATTTCCTCGCGCAGACCCTTCAGCGTCCTTATCTTGTAGTTCCTCACTTTCCAGTGGAAACGCGACTCGCTGATGGTGTCGTACTGAATGACGCTGGCCGTCATGTGGCTCACCAGTTTCTTCTTCTCGAACTTGTCCAGCGAGAAGCCATAGCCCGTCTTGTAGTTGTCGTCGTACTGGTTGATGTAGGCGATGATGCCCTTGCCCACCTGCAGCTGAACATTCGAGGCTGACGTGTTGACGCGCTTGTTCTTGTAAAGACGCTCAAACTCCATCTTTACCACATTGCCTTTCGGGATGACGAAGGAACCAAGATAGAAGTTCAGCGCGGCAATCAGCGCAGCGGAAATCATGTAAGGACGCATCAGCCGCCGGAAACTCATGCCACTGGCCAGCATGGAGATAATCTCGGAGTTGCCCGCCAACTTGGACGTGAAGAAGATGACTGCAATGAAGACGAACAGCGGGGAGAACAGGTTGGCAAAGTAGGGCACGAAGTTAGCGTAGTAGTCGAAGACGATGGCCTTCAGCGGAGCATTGTGATTGGTGAACTTATGCAGGTTCTCGTTGACATCGAAGACGATGGCAATGGAGATAATCAGGACGATGGAGTAAATGTAAGTCCCGATGAACTTGGCGATGATATAGCGGTCGAGACGTTTCATATTCTTCTTCCCAATTGGTCGATGACACTACGCTTCCATTGGACGAAGTCTCCCTGCTCGATATGCGTGCGGGCATCGCCTACCAGACGCAGGTAGAACGCCAGGTTGTGGATGGATGCTATTTGCATGGCAAGCAGCTCCTGAGCCTTGAAGAGGTGGTGCAGGTAGGCCTTTGAGTGTATGCGGTCTATCTCGCACCCCGTAGCGTCAATAGGGGAGAAGTCGTTCTCCCACTTCTTGTTGCGCATGTTCATGGTGCCTTCGTACGTGAACAGCATGGCGTTCCGGCCGTTACGGGTTGGCATGACACAGTCGAACATGTCCACACCGCGCTCTATCGCCTCCAGGATGTTCTGTGGCGTGCCCACTCCCATCAGGTAGCGGGGCTTGTCCTTAGGAAGTATCTCGTTGACCACCTCTATCATCTCGTACATCACCTCGGTGGGCTCGCCGACAGCCAAGCCGCCAATAGCATTCCCGTCGGCACCCTTGTCGGCTACATGCTTGGCAGCATCCTGACGCAGGTCTTTGTAGGTGCAGCCCTGGACGATGGGGAACAGGCTTTGGCTGTAGCCGTACAGCGGCTCCGTCTCATCGAAACGCCTGATGCAGCGGTCCAGCCACTTCTGCGTCAGCCGCAGGGAGTTACGGGCATACTGGTAGTCACTCTGTCCTGGAGGACATTCGTCGAAGGCCATCATGATGTCGGCACCGATGACGCGCTCCGTATCCATAACGTTCTCTGGGGTAAAGAAGTGCTTTGAGCCGTCCAGGTGACTGCGGAACTCGCACCCTTCCTCACGGAGCTTACGGATGCCGGTCAGCGAGAATACCTGGAAACCGCCCGAGTCGGTCAGGATGGGACGGTCCCACGTGTTGAACTTGTGAAGCCCTCCCGCCTTGCGCAGCGTGTCAAGGCCTGGACGCAGGTACAGGTGGTAGGTGTTGCCCAGGATGATTTGTGCCCTTACCTGCTCACGCAGTTCGGAGAAGTGGACGCCCTTGACGCTGCCCACGGTACCTACGGGCATGAAGATGGGGGTTTTTATCTGCCCATGGTCAGTAGTGATGACACCTGTACGGGCATCACTATAGGCATCAGTATGTTGCAGTTCAAACGTCATTTCTTCTGACTATTTTTGTCGTCTTCCGGAATCTCGAAGACTAAGGGGTTCTTCACCGTCTCCTGCGTCAGGGCGAAGTCCCATACGTCCTGGACGTTCTCCACATAGTGGAAAGTGACGCCTTTGAGATATATCGCGGGAATCTCGTTGACATCCTTCTCGTTCTCGCGGCACATCATGATGTCGGTAATACCTGCACGCTTGGCGGCAAGAATCTTCTCCTTGATGCCACCGACAGGCAGCACCTTGCCACGAAGGGTAATCTCACCGGTCATGGCCGTGTTCTTGCGCACTTTTCGTTGGGTGAGTGCAGAGGCGATGGAGGTGGCGATGGTGATACCGGCAGAAGGGCCGTCCTTCGGGGTGGCACCCTCGGGAACGTGGATGTGGATGTTCCAATTCTCAAAGATGCGGTAGTCAACGGCCAGCGCATCTACATGGGCCTTCACATATTCCAGGGCGATAACGGCTGATTCCTTCATGACGTCGCCGAGGTTGCCCGTCAACGTAAGCTTGCCAGCCTTGCCCTTGGAGAGCGATGTCTCAATGAAGAGTATCTCGCCGCCGACACTTGTCCACGCAAGACCCGTCACCACGCCGGCATAGTCGTTGCCCTGATAGATGTCCCGGTAGAATGGGGGATTTCCTAACAAGTTCTCTATTTCGTTAGGCGTAATTTTCGTGTACGGCATGTCACCTTCCAGCTGGCGCTTGAAGGCCAGTTTGCGCATGGCTTTGTTGATTTGCTTCTCCAGCTGGCGCACACCACTTTCACGGGTATAACGCTCAATAATCATCTCGATGGCCGGTTTACTGAAGGTGAGTTTTTCGTGCTTCAGCGTGCTGAGACCCGTGTTCTCCAGTTCCCTGGGAATCAGGTGGCGCTTGGCGATTTCTATCTTCTCCTCCGTGATGTAGCCGCTCACCTCTATCACTTCCATGCGGTCGCGAAGCGGGCCGGGGATAGTGGAGAGGTTGTTGGCGGTGGCAATGAAAAGCACTTTCGACAAGTCATAGTCGACATCAAGATAGTTGTCGTGAAAAGCATTGTTCTGTTCTGGGTCGAGCACTTCCAGCAGCGCACTCGCAGGGTCGCCGTTGACGGTGTTCTGCGTAATCTTGTCTATCTCGTCGAGGATGAATACTGGGTTTGAGCTGCCTGCTTTCTGTATGCTCTTGATGATACGGCCGGGCATGGCTCCGATATAGGTGCGACGGTGACCGCGGATTTCTGCCTCATCGTGAAGTCCGCCCAGCGACATCCTCACGTACTTACGCTTCATGGCGGACGCGATAGACTTGCCTAAGGAAGTCTTGCCGACGCCCGGAGGACCGTAGAGACACAGAATGGGGCTCTTCAGGTCACCGCGTAACGAGAGTACCGACATGTACTCCAGGATGCGTTCCTTGACTTTCTCCATCCCGTAATGGTCTTTGTCAAGAATCTTCTGGGCCCGCTTCAGGTGAAGGTCATCCTTAGTGTACTCCTCCCAGGGCAGCGACACCATCGTCTGCAGGTAGGTCAGCAGCACGTTGTAGTCTGGGCTCTGGGGGTTCAGGTTGTCCAGTTTCTCAAGTTCCTTGTAGAACGTCTTGTTGACATCGGCCGACCAGTTTTTCTGCTGTGCCTTCTCTATCAGCTCTGCCTTCTCGGGCGACGACTCGCCGTTGCCCATTTCTGCCTGCAGGTTCTTGATTTGCTGTTGTAGGAAGTAATTACGCTGCTGCTCGTCCAGGTCTTCGCGCGTCTTGTTGCGGATGTCGGCCTTCAAGTGTTGCAGGTTGATTTCCCGGTTCAGCACTTTCATTGTGGCAAACAGACGTTCCTTTACCGATTCCGTCTCCAGGAGGAACATCTTCTCCTTGATGCTGAACGGCATGTTGGAGCAGGTGAAGTTGAGGGCCATCACGTCGTTGGTGATATTCTGGATGGCAAAGGTTGCTTCGTCAGGAATGTCTTCACTCATGTTGATGTAGTCGTTCACCTGCTGGCGGAGGTCTGCGACGGCGGTACGAAACTCCTTGTCATTAGGCTCTGGCTGAATCTCTGGAACGGGTTCTGCCTCGCCTATCAGATAAGGCTTCTCATGGACGATGCCTGTCAGGTGCAGACGTCCCAGGGCCTGGACGATGGCGGTGATGTTACCATTGGGCAACGTCAGTTGCTTGACTACCTTTGCGAAGACGCCATATTCATAAAGGTCTTCATAGCCGGGTTCGTCAACCTCCGGGTCACGCTGACATACAATACCTATCACCGTCGCACTTTTCTCGGCACGCTTGATGAGGGTGCTGCTCGACTCTCTTCCGATGAGAATGGGAGAGACTACACCTGGGAATAATACAAGATTGCGTACGGCAAGGATGGGAAGCTGGTTGGGCGTAGGGACGCTCATGAGGTCCTGAATGTCTCCATCAATGTCTGCAATCATTGAAAATGATTTGTTATTCTGATTACTTTTCATGTTTCTTATGCGCCTATTTGGGGTGCAAAATTACAAAAATTTTGTTGATTCGGAACTAATAATTATGAATTATTAGTATCTTTGCCCTCGAAATGGCTAATAATTTTTTCAAATTCCGTCAATTTACCGTTTTTCAGGACCGTTGTGCCATGAAAGTCGGGACGGACGGGACGCTCCTCGGTGCCTGGGCTCGGGGGGGGGATACGATACTTGACATAGGTACCGGAACGGGGCTGATTGCCTTGATGCTGGCGCAGCGTTATCCGCAGGCGCAGGTTAAGGGTATTGACATCGTTTCTTCCGCGGTGGAACAGGCAAGAGAAAACGTGGAAGCTTCTCCCTTCCGGAATATCGTCATCGAAGAGGCGGATGCTGTGATGTTTGCCAATGAGGGTGAAAGATACCATTCCATCGTATGCAATCCTCCTTTCTATGAAGGCCTGGCATGTCCTGACGGGCTGCGGAATGTAGCACGTCATACCACGCTGTTAAGTTTCCGTAGCCTCGTGGAGTCCGTCGTGCGCTTGCTGCGTGACGATGGGGAGTTTTCGGTAATTGTCCCCTTCGACTGTCTTTCGCGATTGGAGAACGAGGCATCGTTATCAGGGTTGTTCAAGACCCGGCAGTGTTCCGTCCGTACAACACCAGGAAAGTCTCCAAGGCGTTTTCTTCTGGCATTTCGCAAACATCCGTGTGAATTGGAGACCGAAGACGGAGTGGTAGAGCTTTCTCCTGGAGTGCGTTCGGAATGGTATCAGCAACTCACCAAAGACTTCTATCTATGAAAATAACGATTCTGCAATTGAACACCATTTGGGCAAGTCCTGCTGAGAACATTGAGAAGGCGGACCGGATGATACGTGAAAACAGCGGTTCTGATTTGTATGTGTTGCCCGAGATGTGGTCAACGGGCTTTTCCGTAAATTCGGTGGAATCGGCCGAATCTGAAGATTCTGACGCTTTGACGTGGATGAAAACAACGGCAGCCCGCAAGCATTGTGCGTTAAGCGGAAGTCTGCTGGTAAGGCTTCCTGACGGGAGCTACAGAAACCGTCACTACTTTGTCACGGAGAACGGATGTGACTTTTATGACAAGCACCATCTTTTTACATACGGACATGAAGAACGCTATATTCAGGCGGGATACAAACATGTCGTCATTGAATATCATGGCCGCCGTTTTCTGTTGCTCACCTGCTATGATTTGAGATTCCCCGTGTGGTCACGCTACGGAAAGGCGGGACGGTATGATGCCATCATTGTGGTAGCCAATTGGCCGGAAAGCCGGCAGCAAGCCTGGCGTGTGCTCACCAGGGCCAGAGCCATAGAGAATCAGTGTCTACTGATTGGGTGCAACCGTGTTGGCGACGATAAATTCTGCCATTATCTCGGAGAGAGCGTCATCTGTGACTCCTGGGGGGAGGCGTTAGTTGTCTGTGAGCCTAACCAAGAAGAGGCAAAGACCATAGAACTGGACTTTGCCTCCCAAGATAAGATTCGCTCACGCTTCCGCGTGCTGGACGACCGTGATTAGTTGTTGTACTCCTGCCAGGGCTTAATTTGGATGTCCTCCATCTTCATGGCAGTAAAGGCTTCGATGAAGGCTTTGGCGAGGCGGACATTTGTCATCAATGGGATGTTGTGGTCGATAGCACCGCGACGAATGCGATAACCGTTGGTGAGTTCGCGCTTCGTGTGGTTCTTCGGAACGTTGACAATCAGGTCGAACTTGTGAGCTGCTATCATGTCCATGACGTTGTTGGCTCCTTCTTCGTCTGGCCAACTGACGGGAGTGGCCTTGACACCATTCTCATTGAAGAATTTCGCGGTTCCCCCCGTGGCGTAAACCTCGAACCCTTTCTTTACTAACTGCTGGGCAGGTTCCAGCAAGGAGACTTTCCCCTTTGCTGCACCTGAGGAGATGAGTACGCTCTTCTTTGGTAGGCTGTAACCTGTTGCAATCAAGGCGTTTAACAAAGCTTCGTTCAAGCTGTCTCCAAGGCATCCTACCTCACCTGTTGACGACATGTCAACACCCAGGACCGGGTCTGCATTCTGCAGACGGGCAAATGAGAACTGGCTGGCTTTGACACCGATTCTGTCAATGTCGAACTCGCTCTTGTCAGGACGTTCGTAGGGCGCGTCGAGCATGATGCGGGTGGCGGTTTCAATGAAGTTACGCTTCAGAATCTTTGAAACAAAGGGGAACGAGCGGGATGCACGAAGATTACACTCGATAACCTTCACTTCGCGGTTCTTGGCAAGGAACTGGATATTGAACGGTCCGGAGATGTTCAGTTCTTTGGCAATCTTGCGGGAGATGTTCTTGATCTGGCGGATTGTCGAATAGTAAATGTGCTGTGCGGGAAAGACCATCGTGGCGTCGCCCGAGTGTACACCAGCGTACTCTACATGTTCAGAGATGGCGTATTCTACAACTTCGCCTTTGTCGGCTACGGCGTCAAACTCAATCTCCTTGGTCTCTGTCATGAATTTCGAGATGACTACAGGGAACTCTTTTGAAACCTCAGTAGCCATGTTGAGGAATCGATGGAGCTCCTCGTCATCGTAGCAGACGTTCATGGCAGCGCCTGACAGCACATAGCTGGGACGTACAAGTACTGGGTAGCCCACTTCTTCGACAAACTCCTTCACGTCTTCAAAGCTGGTCAGTGCGCGCCATGCAGGCTGGTCAATGCCGAGCTTGTCCAGCATGGCGGAGAACTTGTCACGATTCTCGGCACGGTCGATGTTTACTGGTGACGTTCCGAGTACGGGGACGCTTTGGCGGTGAAGTTTCATGGCCAGATTGTTAGGTATCTGACCGCCTACAGAGACGATGACTCCGCGGGGCGACTCCAGGTCTATCACATCGAGTACGCGTTCCAGGGAGAGCTCGTCAAAGTACAGACGGTCGCACATGTCATAGTCTGTCGAGACGGTCTCCGGGTTGTAGTTAATCATGATGCTCTTGTAACCCAGCTTGCGTGCGGTATTGATAGCATTGACAGAACACCAGTCGAACTCTACCGAAGAGCCGATGCGATAGGCACCGGAGCCCAGTACAACTACTGATTTGTCGTTCTGGTAGTAGTTGATGTCGTGCTTGGGTTTGTACGCTTCGTTCTGTTGGTCTCCGAATGCGGGCACGTGTGTGTACGTGAAATAGAGGTAGTTGGTCAGTTCCGGATGCTCTGAAGCCACTGTGGGAATTCTCTTCACGGAAGGAAGAATGCCGCGTTCTTTGCGATACTGGCGCACCTGCAGGTTTTCCTTCTCCATGTTGGTCGATTTTGACTTCAGGACGAAGCGGGCAATCTGGAAGTCGGAGAATCCTGCGCGTTTAACCTCTAAAAGGAATTCATCAGAGATTTCCTCTAACTTATTGTATGTTTGCAGCTTATGTTTTAAGTCAACGATGTTCTTCAGTCGTTTCAGAAACCACGTATCAATCTTGGTGAGTTCCTCAATTCGTTCGATAGTGTAACCTTCTTCAAGTGCTTGTGCAATGGCAAAAATGCGCAAGTCGGTGGGGTTCGACAGTTCCTTTTCCAAGTCTTCAAACTTGGTGTGGTCGTTGCCGACAAATCCGTGCATGCCCTGCCCAATCATTCGAAGTCCTTTCTGAATCATTTCCTCGAAAGATCGTCCAATACTCATGATTTCACCGACAGACTTCATCGACGAGCCTATCTGACGGCTGACACCGGCGAATTTTGTAAGGTCCCATCGGGGTATTTTACAAATCATGTAGTCAAGACTCGGAGCCACGTAAGCAGAAGAAGTGGTACCCATCTCGCCAATCTGGTCGAGGGTATAGCCCAGTGCAATCTTTGCTGCCACAAAGGCGAGAGGATAGCCCGTTGCCTTGGATGCCAATGCTGATGAACGAGACAGGCGGGCGTTGATTTCTATGATGCGATAGTCGTTGGTGGTGGCGTTGAAGGCAAACTGTATGTTACATTCGCCGACGATACCGAGATGTTTGACGCATCGGATGGTGATGTCCTGCAGCATTTTCACCTGTTCTTCTGTCAGAGAGCAGGTGGGGGCAACGACGATGGATTCGCCGGTATGGATTCCCAGTGGGTCGAAATTCTCCATGGATGCCACGGTGAAGCATCGGTCGTTGGAGTCTCGTATGCATTCAAACTCTATCTCCTTCCACCCTTTCAAGGACTCCTCCACCAGAATCTGCGGGGCAAAGGTGAATGCACTTTCAGCCAGCTCAATAAAGGCTTTCTCGTCGGGACAGATGCCGCTACCCAATCCTCCGAGTGCATAGGCGGAACGTATCATGACGGGGAATCCGATTTCATGAGCAGCTTTCAGCGCGTCTTCCATGTTCTCTACTGCATGGCTTACGGGAACCTTCAACTCAACCTCTGCCAGTTTCTTGACGAAGAGGTCTCGGTCTTCGGTGTTCATGATGGCTTCGACGCTGGTTCCAAGCACTTCTACACCATATTCCTTCAGAACTCCACTTTGGTACAGCTCTGTTCCGCAGTTGAGGGCCGTCTGTCCTCCGAAGGCCAGAAGGATGCCGTCAGGACGTTCTTTTTTGATGATTTCCGTAACAAAGAAAGGTGTTACAGGCTGGAAATAGACTTTGTCTGCAATACCCTCAGATGTTTGGATAGTGGCAATGTTTGGGTTGACGAGAACGCTTGCGATTCCCTCTTCACGTAGTGCTTTCAGGGCCTGTGAACCGGAATAGTCGAATTCACCGGCCTGTCCGATTTTTAGGGCACCCGATCCTAATACGAGTACCTTCTTGAGTTTTTTCTTCATGATGATGTATGTTTGTAGTGATTATTGCAAAATCAGTGCAAAGGTACGAATATTTTTTTGATATGCAATGCTGGTGTGTCTTTTTTCGATAATTTGGCATTTCCTTGCATGGATAGCCGATGTTTATGCATCAAATTGTCGTTGCTGTTGTTTTCTTTGAAGAAAAAGTGTTATGTTGGCTCTTAAAATATATTAATATATTTATCTGTGTCGGTTTTTTTGATTACTTTTGCACGTCAATTTGAGAACAGATAAAAAATACTGATAGAAAAATGAGCAAGAAATTTGCCGAACACAATGGCCTGAACCTGACACAGGTGAACAACGACGTGCTGGCCATGTGGCGTAAGGAGAATGTATTCTGGCGCTCGGTAGAAGAGCGCGAAGGGTGTCCTCAATTCGTATTCTTCGAGGGTCCTCCCTCGGCTAATGGTCATCCGGGCATTCATCACGTCCTGGCACGAACCATCAAGGACACCTTTAACCGCTATAAGACCATGCAGGGCATGCAGGTAAAGCGAAAAGCCGGTTGGGACACCCACGGACTTCCCGTTGAGCTGGGTGTAGAGAAAGAGTTAGGAATTACGAAGGCAGATATAGACAACAAGGAGTCAGAGCGTTACATTTCCACGGAGAATTATAACCACAAGTGCCGTGAGAATGTGATGGCTTATACTGCTGAATGGCGTGAGTTGACCGAAAAGATGGGTTATTTTGTGGATTTGGACCATCCCTATATTACTTATGACAACAAGTATATAGAGACGTTATGGTGGCTTCTGAAGCAGTTCTACCAGAAGGACCTGCTGTATAAGGGCTATACCATCCAGCCGTACTCTCCGGCAGCAGGAACGGGTCTCTCAAGCCATGAGCTGAACCAGCCTGGC
This sequence comes from uncultured Prevotellaceae bacterium, assembly GCA_946185225.1. Taxonomy (GTDB): domain Bacteria; phylum Bacteroidota; class Bacteroidia; order Bacteroidales; family Bacteroidaceae; genus Prevotella. The sequence goes on along the minus strand of CAMHIM010000012.1, from coordinate 12,469 downwards.
TGCTATCGTGACGTGAAGGATACGACCTGTACGGCGCAGTTCAAGATAAAATCCCCGAAGCCGGAGATGTCAGCGTGGGGTACGGCATATTTCCTTGCCTGGACTACCACGCCGTGGACCTTGGCGGCAAATTCCGCCCTTTGTGTCGGTCCGAAGATTGACTATGTAGCAGTTCAGACCTACAATCCTTATACCTCAGAACCCGTTACCATTGTGCTGGCTGAGGCTCGCCTCTCTGCCTATCTGAGAGAAGAAGGAAGAGACGCCGACCTTGCCGGATATAAAGCTGGCGACAAGGTGATTCCTTGGAAAATCGTCGGACGCTATAAGGGGACAGACCTTGCCGGCATGGAGTATGAGCAGCTGATGCCTGCCATTAAGCCCTTAGGTGAAGCCTTCAAGGTAATTCTGGGTGATTATGTGACAACGGACGATGGTGCCGGTATTGTGCATATTGCCCCGAACTTCGGTGCTGATGACGCCTTTGTCGCTAAGAAGGCCGGAATATGTCCTATCGTCCTTGTTGATAAGAAGGGTGCGGAGCGTCCTGTTGTCGACCTTCAGGGCAAGTATTTTGTTGTCGAAGACCTTGATCCGGAGTTTGTAAAGAACTACGTTGATGTAGACGAATGGAACAAGTTTGCCGGCCGTTATGTGAAGAACGCCTATGACGAGACGCTGACGGACAAGGATGAGACACTGGATATCAGCATCTGCATGGATTTGAAGTCCCAGAATAAGGTATTCAAGATTGAGAAGCACGTTCATAACTATCCCCACTGCTGGCGTACCGACAAACCTGTGCTTTATTATCCGTTGGACTCCTGGTTCATCAGGAGTACGGCCAAGAAGGACCGTATGTTTGAACTGAACAAAACTATTAACTGGCAGCCAGAATCCACGGGTACGGGACGTTTCGGTAACTGGCTGGAGAATCTGAATGACTGGAACCTGTCGCGTTCTCGTTTCTGGGGTACTCCGCTTCCCATCTGGCGGTCGGAAGACGGCGAGGAAATATGTATCGGCAGCATAGAGGAACTGTATGCAGAAATCGAGAAGTCCGTCCAGGCCGGTGTGATGTCGTCGAACCCGCTCAAGGAGAAGGGCTTCGTGGTAGGTGACATGTCGCAGGAGAACTACGACCGAATAGACCTTCACCGTCCATATGTCGACTATATCGTACTTGTCTCCCCGACGGGCAAGCCCATGAAGCGTGAGTCGGACCTTATTGACGTGTGGTTTGACTCCGGCTCGATGCCCTATGCCCAGATTCACTATCCTTTCGAGAACCGTGACCTGATAGACAGGCGTGAGGCCTTCCCCGCTGACTTCATCAACGAGGGTGTTGACCAAACCCGTGGCTGGTTCTTTACGCTTCACGCTATTGCCACGATGATTTTCGACTCCGTGGCATTCAAGAATGTCATATCGTCCGGACTTGTGCTTGATGCCAAGGGAAACAAGATGTCTAAGCATGTGGGAAATGTCGTGAACCCGTTTGACATGATAGAGAAGTACGGTTCTGATGCTGTGCGCTTCTACATGTTAACCAATTCCGAGCCATGGGACAACCTGAAGTTTGATCCCGAGGGGGTTGATGAAGTGCGTCGTAAGTTCTTCGGCACCCTGTACAATACCTACAGCTTCTTTGCCCTCTATGCCAATGTCGACGGATATGAAGGTCCCCAGTCGTCCCCCGAAGGTGCCGTATCGGAGGCTCCGGAGATTGACCGTTGGATACTTTCCTGCCTGAACACTCTTATAAAAGGTGTGCAGCGTGAGCTTGACAACTACGACCCGACGCGTGCAGGTCGTCTCATCGACCAGTTTGTCAGCGACGACCTGTCCAACTGGTATGTACGTCTGAACCGTAAACGTTTCTGGGGTAAGGATATGAGTGCCGACAAGCGTTCGGCCTATGACACCCTCTTCACCTGCTTGCTGACTGTTTCCAAGCTGTTGGCCCCGTTTGCCCCCTTCTATGCCGACCAGCTCTATAAAGACCTTGGCGGTGAGAAGGACAGCGTCCACCTGGATACCTTCCCCGTGTATAATGAAAGTATTGTTGACAAGGAACTGGAAGCCCGTATGGAGATGGCTCAGAAGATTACCTCAATGGTACTGGCCCTCCGCCGCAAGGTGAATATCAAGGTCCGTCAGCCGCTGCAGTGCATCATGATACCTGCCAGCAGTGAGCAGAAGGCCCATATTGATGCTGTCAAGCAGCTTATTTTGAACGAAGTCAATGTGAAGGAACTTCGTTTTGTGGACGGTCAGGGTGTGCTTGTCAAGAAGGTGAAGTGTAACTTCCGCACGATGGGCAAGAAGTTCGGAAAACTCATGAAGACTGTTGCTGCTGCTGTCGATGCCCTTAGCCAGGAGCAAATCGCTGAACTGGAGCGCGAGGGTCGTCTTCTTCTGAAGAACGTTACCGGTCTTGAGGAAGGCACGGAGATACTTGCAGAGGATGTCGACATCATCAGCGAGGACATCCCCGGATGGCTTGTGGCCAATGAAGGCAGTCTGACTGTTGCTTTGGAAGTGGAACTGACGGATGAACTTCGTCAGGAAGGTCTTGCCCGTGAAATCATCAATCGTGTCCAGAACATCCGCAAGGAAAGCGGTCTGGAGATTACCGACCGTATATCCATCGTCCTGGCTCCCCATGCAGAGGTGTCGAAGTCTGTCGAACGCTTTGGAGAGTATATCCGTACTCAGGTACTTGCAGATGTCATCACCATTGCACCTAACGACGGAACGGAGGTAGACTTTGATGACTTTAAGCTGAATATCAAAATAACTAAAAACTAATAACATGTCAACCGAGAAAACACGTTACAGCGACGAGGAACTTGAAGAGTTCCGTACCATTATCAACGAGAAGCTGGCATTGGCTCAGCGTGATTACGACCAGATGATGGCAGTGATTACCAACCAGGACTCCAACGATGTGGACGACACGTCCCCCACGTACAAAGCCCTGGAGGAGGGTAGCACTACCCAGTCCAAGGAAGAGGTGATGACGATGGCCGCTCGCCAGCAGAAGTTCATCCAGGGTCTGAAGGCTGCCCTTGTACGCATTGAGAACAAAACCTACGGCATCGACCGTATCACAGGCAAACTGATACCGAAGGAGCGTCTCCGTGCCGTGCCACATGCCACTCTTAGTGTGGAGTCCAAAATGAGCCAGAAGAAGTGAGTACACGTCTTTTCACCAAGGGGCGTCTGGCGGCAGTCATCATTGTCGCTATACTCCTTGTTGACCAGGCCATCAAGGTGTGGGTGAAGACACATATGTCGTTGCACGAGAGCATCCATGTCTTTGACTGGTTCTACATCTCCTTCATTGAGAACAACGGCATGGCCTTCGGCATGCAGCTTGGTTCCAAGATTGTCCTGTCGCTCTTCCGTGTGGCAGCCATCGGTGTGCTTACCTATTATATATATAGACAGGTGCGTAAGCCTGGAGTCCGTGTGCTTTACATTGTCCTGTTGTCCATGGTGCTCGCTGGTGCTGCGGGAAACCTGATAGACTGTATGTTCTATGGTCTGCTGTTCAACGAGTCTTCTCCCTACTATGTGAGTTACTTCGTGGACTTCGGTACGGGTTATGCTCCCTTCCTGATGGGCAAGGTAGTGGATATGTTCTACTTCCCGCTGATAGTATCCACGTGGCCCGACTGGATGCCTGTTGTTGGAGGGCATGACTTTGTGTTCTTTAGTCCAGTGTTCAATTTCGCCGATGCGAGCATCAGTGTAGCAGTAGTCCTGCTGTTGCTGTTCTGCCGTGGCGAGCTGAGTCATATCACATTGAAGGAATGAGGAAGCTGTTGCTGCTGTTTGCCATGCCATTGTGCTTCTTTTCCTGTAAGCCCAAGGTTCCCTCCGAGGTCATCCAGCCTTCGGAGATGGAGCAGCTTCTCTATGACTATCATATAGCCAAGTCCATGGCCCTTCATTCGGGTACGTCAGACGAGCGAGACTTCCAGCAGTCGCTCTATTTGGCAGCAGTTCTTGAGAAGCATGGTGTCAGCTGTGCCGACTTTGACTCTTCGCTGGTCTATTATTACCGTCATGCTGAGCGTTTCAGCGTCATCTACAAGCATGTCTCCGAGCGTTTAGGCGATGAGGCTCAGGAGTATGGTGCCTCTGTCGGCGAACTGAACCGTTATGCACGCCTTGATGCAACCGGCGATACTGCCGACGTGTGGAACGGTAACAAGGGCTGTCTGCTGCTGCCTTACTTTCCCCACAACCGCGTCGATTTTGTGGTGAAGGCCGATACGAGTTACTATTCCGGTGACCAGTTTATGCTTCGTTTCATGACCAATTACGTGTGGCAGGAGGGAGTCAAGGAGGCCACGGCTTGTCTGGTGGCTCGTTTCACGAACGACAGCGTTGCCATGCAGCATACGCGTATTACTTCGTCTGGTCTGACGCAGTTGCGTCTTTTCCCAGGTCCTGATGACCGTATCAAGGAACTGTACGGTTTCTTTTTCCTGCACAACGCCGCTCCGTCGTCTTCGTCCGTCCGCATGCTGCTGCTCAACAACATCCAGCTGGTACGTTTCCATCGTCCTCGGCCTGTGGCAGTCCCTTCGGCGAACGATTCCATTGCAAATACCAATACCACTAAAACAGAAACATTATGAATATCAAAGTACGTCTGGCGCTCATGAACTTCATCGAGTTTGCCATCTGGGGAGCTTATCTTACCTGTATGGGTATGTATCTTTCCCGTATCGGCATGGCCTCTGAGATAGGCTATTTCTTTGCCATGCAGGGTTTTGTCAGCATCTTCATGCCCGCTATCATGGGCATTGTTGCCGACCGATGGATACCTGCCCAGCGTCTTTTGGGCTATTGTCACCTGCTGGCAGGTATTTTCATGTTTGCAGCCGCCTATTATGGCTATACCTCCGGTACCGAGGCCCGTTTCCCAATCCTTTATCTGCTGTACTCCGTCAGCGTAGCCTTTTATATGCCGACCCTTGCTCTTACCAATTCAGTAGCTTATAATGCGCTGACCCAGGCTGGTCTTGATACGGTGAAGGCGTTTCCTCCCATCCGTGTGTTCGGCACCATTGGCTTCATCTGCACCATGTGGTTTGTCGACCTGATGGGTTTCTCGACGACCTATATGCAGTTTGTCACTTCCGGTATACTAAGCATCGTGCTGTTTTTCTATACTTTTACGCTTCCTGCCTGTCCTCTGGCCCCGAAGGGTGAGAAGAAGTCGCTGTACGAGAGTCTGGGTCTTCAGGCCTTCTCCCTGTTCCGTGAGAAGAAAATGGCCATTTTCTTCATCTTCTCCGCGATGCTGGGCATGTGCCTTCAGATTACCAACGGCTATGCCGCTCCGTACATTGACAGTTTTGCTTCCATTCCGGAATATGCTTCAACCTTTGGTGTGCAGCATGTAAATATCCTGTACTCCCTGTCACAGGTCAGCGAGACCTGCTGTATACTGCTTATCCCGTTCTTCATGAAACGTTATGGCATTAAGAGTGTCATGCTGATAGCCATGTTTGCATGGGTGTTGCGTTTTGCTTTCCTCGGTCTTGGCAATCCCGGCATGCCTGGAGTGTTCCTGTTCATCATCTCCATGGTGGTCTATGGTGTAGCATTCGACTTCTTCAATATCTCCGGTTCCCTGTTTGTCGACAAGACGACACATCCCACGATACGTTCCTCGGCTCAGGGCCTGTTTGTCATGATGACCAACGGCATCGGAGCCACTGTCGGTTCTCTGGGAGCCCAGGCCGTTGTCAACTACAATACCGTGGAGGGTGTTGTCAACTGGTCTCCGGTATGGACCACGTTCTCGGTGTATGCCCTGCTTGTGGGCATCTCCTTTGCCTTAGTGTTCCGTCCCCAGAAGGAGGAGATACCCGTATAGCTGTTCATAGTCCATGAAGGAAGTCCGCTATTTCTATGTCCCTGATGCAGCTCACCAAAGTGAGCTGCCACAGGATGAGGCGTTGCATGCCGTTCGTGTGCTTCGTCTTCATGAGGGTGACGAAGTCATGCTCATGGACGGTTGCGGCACCTTCTTCAGGGCCCTTATCACGCTGGCCTCCAACCACCACTGCCTTTATAAGGTAGTCGAGACGCTTCCCCAGCCCCGTCCTTGGGCAGGGCGCTTTCATCTCGCGATAGCTCCGACGAAGCTGATGGACCGTATGGAGTGGATGACGGAGAAGTGCGTGGAGGTCGGGCTTGATGAACTAACGTTCCTGAACTGCCAGTTCTCTGAACGGCGTCAGGTCAAGACGCCTCGTATAGAGAACATCGTCGTCTCCGCCGTGAAGCAGAGCCGCAAGGCATGGAAGCCCCAGGTCCACGGCATGACCGGATTCTCCGATTTCGTCAACAGCCATCCGACGGGGCGCCGTTACATAGCCCACTGCTACGAGGAAGTCCCTCGCACGAATCTCTTTACGGAGCTTCGCCGCGACGCCGTCAGTCGCGACGCCCTGGTTCTGATAGGCCCCGAGGGCGACTTCTCCCTCGATGAGGTGCGCCAGGCCGTTGCCGCAGGCTTTGTCTCCGTTGACCTTGGTGAGAGTCGTCTGCGAACCGAGACGGCGGGTCTGTCAGCCGTTATGATGATGCATTTATCACAGATATGAAGAATACCGTCCTACTGTTCACCGTCCTGCTGCTTCTGGGTTCCTGTACCAGTGACTACCGCAATGCTCTTCCGTCGCGCCTTGCGGCGGTGCTCTGTGCCCCCCCTTCCTCGCTGGGATCCTTCGGTCTTCCCGACCTCTCCGCCAGCGGTGTGAGCAGCGATGCCGACCTATACCTTTTTGAGACTTCCGACGGCTATTACGGACTGTTGGCAGAAGTCTCCGATGCCGAGAAGACTAAGGCTTGGCTGGTCCGTCAGGGCCAGTCGGACGTGATGTCCCGTGACGACAAGACCTTTGTGTCGTTCGACAACGGTTTCGTGGCAGGCCTGTCTTCCGGTGCGCTGTTGGTCATGGGGCCCGTGGCTCCTGGTTCCCAGAAGTCCTTCATTCGTCGCATGACCAGTCTTCTGGATCGCCGTGAGCCCAGTGAGTCTCCTCTGTACCATCGTCTTCAGGGTGTTGAGGGCGGCATCCGTCTTGTAGCCCGCAGCTCAGCCTTCCCGCGTCAGTATGTTGCGCCGCTGGTGGTAGGCATCCCCGCAGGTACAAGTGTTGACGATGTGCTTTTCGAGGCCCGTGTCCGCCTGTCGGACCGTCAGCTCGACGTTGTGGTGACCCCGTTCTCGTTCGACAAGCGGACCGATGCTTCGCTGCAGCAGGTGCGTTCCAGCTTGAAGCCCCTTCATCGCTCCTCCTCGCCGTCGCTGTCCGCAGCCGACCGTATGGTCTTCTATTTCCATACGGATGGAGACACGCTACTGCAGCAGCTTCGTCGTGACGAAGTGCTCCGCGTGTTGCTGGCCTCCGCCGGCGACCAGGAACTGGCCGGTGCCGACGCCCATCATGCCATTGTCATTGACAGACGCGGGCACCCTCGCATCACGTCCGACAGACCCTGCTTCCCTTCCGACCTCCATCCGCGACTTTACGCCGTAGTGAGGACCGATAGTATAGACCAACCGTTTCTGAGCCGGTACCTGGGGCACATCCGCCTCGTGACCATCGCCGTAGAATAAGAATATAATAGCGCGTTTATGGAAAGAATTACATTCAGTCAGGTCGTTCCGCAGGTGTTTGCCAACAGCTCCTCGTATAGTGGTGACGTGTGGCATCAGGAGCTGGTGCTGGAGAAGGGTAGGACCTATCTTCTGGAGGCTGACAGCGGTCACGGCAAGAGCACCTTCTGCAGTTATGTGCTGGGGTACCGCAGCGACTATAGCGGGAGATTGCTGTTTGACAGTCGCGATGCCCGTCAGCTTCGCGTAGGTGAGTGGACGCAGCTTCGCCTTAGCCACGTGAGCTGTCTTTTTCAGGAACTTCGCCTTTTTCCGGAATTGACGGCCCTTGAGAACGTGCTTATCAAGAATACGCTGACCCGCTATAAGAGCCTTGCCGAGATTACCAGTTGGTTTGAGATGCTCGGCATCGGCGACAAGCTTCACACCCCCGTCAGCCGTCTGTCCTTCGGTCAGCAGCAGCGTGTCGCCATGATGCGTTCTCTGGTCCAGCCGTTCGATTTCCTGCTTGCCGACGAGCCCATCTCCCATCTTGATGACGAGAATGCGGCGACTATGTCGCGTCTGATGTTGTCCGAGGTACGTCGCCAAGGAGCTGGTGTTGTCGTGACGAGCATAGGGAAGCACATGGATATTGCCTACGAAAGGAGGTTACGCCTATGACGCTTGTCTGGAAGTTGCTTCGTCGTCACGTAAGTGTGCCGCAGCTGGCTGGTTTCTTCCTTGCCAATCTGTTCGGTATGTTCATTGTCCTTCTGGGTTGGCAGTTCTATCATGACGTGTTGCCCGTCTTTTCTGGAGCCGACAGCTTCATGAAGACCAACTATCTTGTCGTCAACAAGCAGGTGGCCACAACCGCCGGCTTCACCGCTGAAGAGTGCCGTGACTTCGGCGCGCAGCCTTTCGTCAGTCGGGTGGGGCAGTTCACCTCCGCAGAGTATCGTGCCGACGCCCGTATCAGCGTGGATGGTCAGAAGCTGCTGTCCTCCGAGATATTCTTCGAGAGCGTTCCTGACGACTTCATCGATGTTCCGCTGGAGCAGTGGCAGTGGGAGCCTCTTTCTGCCAGACATGGCAGCAGTGTTGAGATACCCCTCATTCTTCCCCGTTCATACCTGACGATGTATAACTTCGGCTTTGCCCGCAGCCGTTCCCTTCCCCGTGTCAGCGAGGGTGTAGCCGGCATGCTTGACGTGCTGATAGTCATTGGCGGCGACAGCTACCGTGGGCGTGTCGTCGGTTTCTCCTCCCGGATGAGCACTATCCTTGTACCGCAGCGTTTCATGGAGTGGAGCAATGCGCGTTATGCGACAGGGCGTGAGAGTCTTCCCACGCGGCTGTTGGTAGACGTTAGCAACCCTGCCGACGAGCGGCTTACGCAGTATCTGGAGGAGAACGGCTATGAGGTGGACGACAACCTCGACGCCGAGAAGACCTCCTACTTCCTGCGCCTGGTGGTCTTGCTTGTCATGGGTGTCGGTGTCGTCATCAGCATGCTGAGTTTCTACATTCTGATGCTGAGTGTCTTCCTGCTTGTCCAGAAGAACACGGAGAAGATGCAGAACCTGTTGCTCATCGGCTACTCTCCCCGTCAGGTAGCCTTGCCCTATCAGGTGCTGACAGTTGTCCTGAACCTGTTGGTGCTGCTGCTGGCGTTAGTTTCGGTAGCTCTTGTCCACAGCCGATATATGGAGACCCTTGTTGCCCTGTTCCCTGAGATGGACGTGTCCGGGCTGTCGCCCTCCGTGTTCCTTGGCATCCTTTTGTTTGCCTTGGTCACCATCCTGAACGTATGGGTTATCAGAAGAAAAATCAATCAAATTTGGAAACATAAAAACTAATGATTATGAACAGTGAGTACTGGCAAGAAGAACTAGAAACCATGCCGCGTCCCCAACTGGAGGCACTGCAAGTAAAGAAACTGAAGGATACGATTGACATCTGTCTGAAGTCACCCTTCTACAAGAAGCGCCTGGGTGCTCTGGGCATCACGTCTGACAGCATCCGGACGCTGGACGACCTTCGTAAGATACCTTTCACGACGAAGCAGGACCTCCGTGAGAACTACCCCTTCGGTCTTGTCGGCGGCGATCTGAAGGACGCCATCCGCATCCACTCCACCAGCGGCACCACGGGCAACCCCTGCGTCGTCGTCTATAGCCGTCACGACATCGACTCGTGGGCCAACATGATAGCCCGCAACCTCTATATGGTAGGCTGCCGCGACACCGACGTGTTCCAGAACTCCTCCGGCTACGGCATGTTCACCGGCGGTCTGGGCTTCCAGTACGGTGCCGAGAAGCTGGGCGCCATGACCGTTCCCGCCGCTGCCGGCAACTCCAAGCGTCAGATCAAGTTCATCCGCGACTTCGGCACCACCTGTCTGCACGCCATCCCGTCCTATGCCATCCGTCTGGCCGAGGTGTTCCAGGAAGAGGGAGTCGACCCGCAGTCCACGAAGCTCCGCACCCTCGTCATCGGTGCCGAGCCCCACACCGAGGAGCAGCGTCGCCGCATTGAGCGCATGCTGGGCGTCAAGGCCTACAACTCCTTCGGCATGACCGAGATGAACGGCCCCGGCGTCGCCTTCGAGTGTAAGTACCAGAACGGCATGCACCTGTGGGAGGACAACTACATCATCGAGATTGTGGACCCAGACACGCTGGAGCCCGTTCCCGACGGTGAGATGGGTGAGATGGTGCTCACCACGCTTGACCGCACGATGATGCCCATCCTTCGCTACCGCACGCGTGACCTGACGCGTATCATCAGCGAGCCGTGCCCCTGCGGCCGCACCCACCGCCGCATAGACCGCATCAAGGGCCGCACCGATGACATGTTCATCATCAAGGGAGTCAACGTCTTCCCGATGCAGGTGGAGAAGATTCTGGTTCAGTACCCTGGCCTCGGTTCCAACTACCTCATCACGCTTGACACCGTTGACGACAACGACATCATGACCGTCGAGGTCGAGCTGGACGGACTGGAGACCGACATCTATCCTGAGATACAGCGCATGACGCGTGACATCCAGCGCGCCCTGAAGGACGAGATTCTGCTGACGCCCGCCGTGAAGCTGGTGAAGAAGGGCTCGCTGCCCCAGTCCGAGGGCAAGGCCGTCCGTGTGAAGGACCTCAGACCTGGTCGCGGATGAAGCGCCGTCTCGCTTTCAGTACCCTGCTTGCCGTGACACTTTCTGTCACGGCAGCAGACGGGCAACAGCTCCGTCAGGCATTCACGTCGATGCCCGACAGCCTGTTGCCGTACCTGAGCCGCAACAACCGTCTGGACATGATGGACTTCATGGACAACCACATGAAGGCCGAGGTCACGAACCTGCTTGACGGCAAGAGTGAAATGACGCAGCTGACGTCCGACAGCCTGACCGTCCGCCTGTCCTCCTCCTCCCGTTTCACGCTGACGGTGACGCCCGACACGACGCTTGTCGTGGAGCGCACATGGCAGACCACCGACGGTCAGTGGGAGAGCATCGAGGAGTATTATGACACGTCCTGGCACCCCCTCAAGGCACCTCGGACGAAATCGTCAACAATTCTTAATTATTATGCGAATATCCGTAATAAACGTTAAATAAACACAGGGCGGAGAATCATCTGTTGAATTAAGTGCTATCTTTGCTCTGTGTTTTTCATGGTATTAGATTATTAAGGTTTTGTAAGGCAGAAAGTCGTGATGACCAGACAGACCTTACCCCTTTCCTTTCATGTTGCGCCCAAGCTCATGATAGGACCAACTAGGGAGCCTGAGAAGGTCCCCTTTTTTTGGGGCCTCAAAGTCGGCTTTTGCAAGGCTCAAAGTCGGCTTTTGCAAGGCTCAATGTTGGCTTTTGCATGGCTCAAAGTCGGCTTTTGCAAGGCTCAATGTCGGCTTTTGCGGCCTTCAATATCCGACATTGTTGAGAGGCCTTTTTTATTCGCCTTCGTCCCACACCGTTTTCCGTCGTGAAGCAGCAAAGTTTCCCGCGTCCCCGTTGGTCTTGGGATTGTCGTAATTAAGCGAATTGCCGTCCTTGCTAATGCTACCAGCCAGAAGATGATGTGTATGTAAGTACAGAACTTTGGTTCGGGGTAGTATATATGGCTTTTTCATGGATGATGCTCCTTTTTAATGAATAATGAGTTTCTTACCTCCGCTGCTTATATAGAGCCCTTTACGTGAAGGCCGTTTGAGCAGTGCCTTACCATCCGTCGTGTACCATTTGTCCATTCTTGCGTCAAGTCTCGTTGCGTCCATGCGTGTAGTCTCGTCTCCTGCAATGCGGGTCATCATACGTGCCCCCGCTGTAGCCTTGAGTATGGCGCGCATTCCTTTGATGGTGTTGGTGGTATTCCCCGGCTGGTAGAGGTTGCCGTCTATCCCCAGGAATAGTTCGCTGCCGTCGGTTGCCATTTCATAGGGACTGAAGAGGCCGGCAAGGCTGACGCCAGAGTGGGTAATGGTTGCGGGCGTACTGGTTTCCATTGTAACGCTGCTGAAGGTTGGGTTCGTGATGTCTTCGTCCACCTTTACGAGGAAGGGTGTACCTGCCTCTACCTCGCTGGCCTCCGTAAAGTTGAGCGTATTGTCTGTGACGCTGGTGAACAGTCGGAGTTGCGGATTGCCCTTACTGAACGAGGTCGTGCTGACGTCGAACGGCAGACATAGAGTGTTCCAAATGCCGGCCTTGAGGGTGCGTGTCAGCGTGACGTCGGCGGTCAGTCCCTGATAGGCCTCCAGCGTAGTAGCGTTGTCTGCCGCCTCCGTCATCGGCATCGTCGTTGAAAGTACGTAGACGTCATCAATGCAGAACGACTTACC
>CAMHIM010000011.1 GCA_946185225.1 uncultured Prevotellaceae bacterium | reverse complement strand
GCAGGGCCGCTGCGTGGCTACCCGCCAGCAGGTGAAGGACGGCACGTGGCGCACGCTGCTGAAGCCCGGCATCTACATCCTCTACTCCGACGAGGCACGGCAGCAGGGACGAAACGGGCGCAAGTTCCGGAAGAAGTAAAAACAACCATCAATAAATTACAACAATCAACATGGAATCAAGACTTGTCATTTACAATACACTGACACGCCAGAAGGAGCGCTTCGAACCGCTCCACGCCCCCAACGTGGGCATGTACGTCTGCGGACCGACGGTTTACGGCGACCCCCATCTGGGGCATGCCCGGCCCGCCATCACCTTCGACCTCGTCTTCCGCTACCTGAAGCACCTGGGCTATAAGGTAAGGTATGTACGCAACATCACCGACGTAGGACACCTGGAGCATGACGCCGACGAAGGCGAGGACAAGATTGCCAAGAAGGCACGGCTGGAACAGCTGGAGCCCATGGAGATAGCACAGTACTACACCAACCGCTACCATCAGGCCATGGATGCGCTGAACGTGCTGCGCCCCTCCATCGAGCCGCATGCCACGGGACACATCATCGAGCAGCAGCAGCTGGTGCAGCAAATCCTGGACAACGGCTTCGCCTACGAGTCGAACGGCAGCATCTACTTCGACATCGAGGCGTACAACAAGAAGTACAAATATGGCATCCTCTCCGGCCGTTCGCTTGAGAACATCAAGGACGAGAGCCGCGAACTGGCAGGCATCGGCGAGAAGAAGAACCAGGCCGACTTCGCCCTGTGGAAGAAGGCACAGCCCGAGCACATCATGCGCTGGCCCTCACCCTGGAGCGACGGCTTCCCCGGCTGGCACTGCGAGTGCACGGCCATGGGACGCAAGTACCTGGGCGAGGAGTTCGACATCCACGGAGGTGGCATGGACCTCGTCTTCCCCCACCATGAGTGCGAGATAGCACAGGCCGTCGCCTCCATGGGACACCAGGCCGTGAAGTACTGGATGCACAACAACATGCTGACCATCAACGGACAGAAGATGGGCAAGTCGTACAACAACTTCATCACGCTGGAGCAGTTCTTCACGGGCAACCACCCGCTGCTGCAGAAAGCCTACTCGCCCATGACCATCCGCTTCTTCGTGCTCTCGGCACACTACCGCGGCACCGTGGACTTCTCGAACGAGGCCCTGCAGGCAGCCGAGAAGGGTTACGAGAAGCTGATGAACGCCATCGGCGACCTGGAACGTGTTCAGGTGTCAGACAAGTGTGACCCCGAGACGGAGAAGGTCGTCAAGAGCCTGCGACAGAAGTGCTACGACGCCATGAACGACGACTTCGCCACACCACAGGTCATCAGCTACCTCTTCGAGGCCTGCACCACCATCAACAAGCTCATTGACCACAAAGCTACCATCTGTGCCGACTGTCTGAAAGAGCTGAAGGAAGTGATGCACCTCTTCGCCGAGGACATTCTCGGACTCAAGGCCGAGAAGAGCGGTACCAACGACGAGCGTGAGGCTGCCTTTGGCAAGGTGATGGACATGGTTCTTGAGTTGCGTGCCAAGGCCAAGGCCGACAAGGACTGGGCTACCAGCGACAGGATACGCGACGAGCTGGCCGCCGCCGGCTTCGAGGTGAAGGACACCAAGGACGGCGTTACCTGGAAACTGAACAAGTAACAGATGGGTATGACAGAACAAGAGAGGCGTATCACACACTATTGCTGATACGCCTCTCTTGTCATCTCGACGGCAAGCGTCGTCGCGCGGAACTTGCGGAAGGAGAGATACTCCAGCCCCTTGTAGGGCCGGTCGGTACCCCACGAGTTCTTCATGACGAAATACTTCCTGCCCCGTTCGTCGCGGGCAATACCGACGATGGCCATGGCGTGACCCTTGCTCTCCCAGCATACTCCGTGGTGACGGCGCACGGCACGCTCCGTCCGCACAAGCAATGTATCCATGGGGACATTCAAGAAACGGTCGCGGAGCCAGTTGTCGGGCTGGTCGATGCACACCTCCTCACCGTACGGAGCATCATCGTCGCTCGTCAGCGCGACATACTCACCGGGGGCACAGACGGAATGGGCAAACTCCAGCGGCGTGTATTCGGCACCATACATGAAAACCATGCGGGGAGCAGGATAGTCAGCAGAACGCATGGCCTCGTAGCCCACCATGCCGTACTTCTGCAGCAGACGGAGGAGCGTCGCACCCATGCCACGTCTGCTGGACGGCGCCGCAGACTCCCTATCCAGCATCTTCTCCATGTAGGCGGGAGACAGGTTCACCGAGTCACCCCGCATGATATGCTCCGTCTCGATGGCTGCCAGCATGGCATACACCCAGCACGTCTGACTGCGGCCCTGGTCCTTGACGGGTGTCATGCCATTGAGCACCTCATGGGTGAAGTGCTTCGCCGACGGCTCCTTACGACACCCGCCGAGAAGAAGAGAAAACAGCAAAAGACACGTAAAAAGTCTCATATTGGACGCAAAGGTACGAAATAATTCTTCATTCTTCATTCTTAATTCTTCATTTTTACGTACCTTTGCATCCGTGAACGCGCGCGACTATGAGATAATGGCTCCCGTCGGGAGCCGCGAGTCACTGACAGCGGCCATCCAGGCCGGTGCCGGTTCCGTGTATTTCGGCATTGGCCGACTGAACATGCGGGCGGGGTCTGCCTCCGCCTTCACCATCGACGACCTCCGTGAGATTGCTGCCACGTGCCGCGAACACGCCATGAAGTCATACCTGACGGTGAACACGATTATCTACGGCGAGGACCTGGACGACATGCACGCCATCATCGACGCTGCCGCCGATGCCGGCATCTCGGCCGTCATCGCCAGCGACGTCGCCGTCATGCAATACTGCCGGCAGCGAGGCGTCGAAGTACACCTCTCCACCCAACTGAACATCTCCAACATCGAGGCACTGCGCTTCTACGCACAGTTTGCCGACGTTGTCGTCCTGGCCCGCGAACTGAACATGGATCAGGTGGCCGACATCTACCGCCAGGTCGAGGAACAGCACATCTGTGGTCCGTCAGGCGAACTGGTGCGCATCGAGATGTTCTGCCACGGCGCCCTCTGCATGGCCATCTCCGGCAAGTGCTACATGTCGCTGCACGCTGCCAACCGCTCGGCAAACCGCGGAGAGTGCATCCAGATATGCCGACGCTCCTACACAGCCACCGACAACGAGACGGGCTACCAGCTGGAGATAGACAACAAGTACATCATGTCGCCGAAGGACCTGAAGACCATCCGCTTCATTGACCGTCTGATGACGTCGGGGGTGCGGGTGTTCAAGATTGAGGGACGTGCCCGCGGACCGGAGTACGTCTATACTGTCGTGCAGTGCTACCGCGAGGCCATACAGGCCGTACTCGACGGGACCTTCACGACAGAGAAGAAGGACGCATGGGACCAGCGCCTCGCAACCGTCTTCAACCGCGGCTTCTGGGACGGATACTACCAGGGACAGACGATGGGCGAATGGAACAAGGAGTACGGCTCCTGTGCCACGGAACGTAAGGTGTACGTGGGCAAGGGCATGAAGTACTTCTCCCGCCTGGGTGTGGGAGAGTTCTCCGTCGAGGCCACGACGTTCCGCACGGGCGACCGGCTGCTGGTGACAGGGCCCACCACGGGAGTGATGTACCTCACCGCCACCGAGATTCACGACAACGACGGACATCCCGTCGAGGAGGCTCCCCAAGGCACGCGCGTAGCCATCCCCGTCAGCGGCAAGATACGCCCCAGCGACAAGCTGTTCAAGATTGTCGCCGCAGAATAAAGACAAGCATCGAGATACCGAAGCATCGAGATTTCGAGATCTCGAGACATCGAAACAACGAAGCAACGAAATAAGAAAAGAAGAATGACCATCAACGAGACACAGGATGAGATTATCGAGGAATTCCAGGACCTGGAGGACTGGATGGACAAATACCAGCTGCTGATAGACCTGGGCAACGACCAAGCGCCGCTGGCAGAGCAGTACAAGACGGAGCAGAACCTCATTGACGGCTGCCAGAGCCGCGTGTGGCTGCAGGCCGACTATGAGGACGGTGTCATCCGTTTCACGGCCGAGAGCGACGCCCTCATCGTCAAGGGCATCGTGTCGCTGCTCATCCGCGTACTGTCAGGACACACACCGCAGGAGATTCTCGACGCTGACCTCTACTTCATCGAGCAGATAGGACTGAAGGAACACCTCTCGCCCACCCGCTCCAACGGTCTGCTGGCCATGGTGAAGCAGATGCGCTCCTACGCACTGGCATATAACATGAAGAATTAAACATTTAGGATATGGCATATACACGTATTTCCGCTGCCGAGGCTGCAGCAATGATCAAGAACGGCGAGAACATCGCCATGAGTGGTTTCACCCCTGCCGGTGTAGCCAAAGCAACAACCAAGGAGCTGGCCAAGCTCGCCATCAAGGAGCACGAAGCTGGCCGTGAGTTTAAGGTGGGCATCTTCACCGGTGCCTCCACGGGACAGTCGACAGACGGCGACATGGCCAACGCACAGGCCATCAAGTACCGTGCGCCCTACACCACCAATCCCGACTTCCGCAAGCACGTCAACCTGGGTGAGATACCCTACAACGACCTGCACCTGAGCCACATGGCACAGGAGCTGCGCTACGGGTTCTACGGCGACGTGGACTGGGCCATCCTGGAAGTGTGCGACATCGAGGAAGCAGGCAGCGACTACCACGTCTACCTGACCGCCGCCGGCGGCATCTCGCCTACGGCAGCTCGTCTGGCCAAGCACGTCATCCTGGAGCTGAACTCCTTCCATAACCCTAACGCCAAGTTCATCCACGACGTCTATGAGCCCCTGGACCCCCCTTACCGTGAGCCCATCATGATTACCAAGGTGAGTGACCGCATCGGCAAGCCCTACGTCAGCATTCCCAAGGAGAAGGTTGTGGGTGTTGTGGAGTGTAACATCCCTGACGAGGCCCGCTCCTTCAAGGACAGCGACCCCGTGACTGAGAAAATCGGGTTCCTCACTGCCGAGTTCCTCGTGGAGGAGATGCACAAAGGACGCATCCCCAAGGAGTTCCTGCCCCTGCAGAGCGGCGTAGGCTCAACGGCCAACGCCATTCTCGGTGCCCTGGGCGAGGACAAGCACGTGCCCGACTTCAACATCTACACTGAGGTGATTCAGAACTCGGTCATCGAGATGATGCTCAACGGCCGCGTGAAGGACGCCTCGGCCTGCTCACTGACCGTCTCCAACGACTGTCTGATGCAAGTCTATGACAACATGGACTACATGAAACAGCACCTCACCCTGCGCCAGAGCGAAATCAGCAACTCGCCGGAGGTCATCCGCCGACTGGGCGTCATCGCCATCAATACGGCTATCGAGGCCGACCTCTACGGTAACGTGAACTCCACCCACATCAGCGGCACGAAGATGATGAACGGCATCGGCGGCTCGGGCGACTTCATCCGTAACGCATACCTCAGCATCTTCACCTGCCCGTCAACAGCCAAGGGCGGTGTCATCTCGTCCATCGTACCCTTCGTAAGCCATCAGGACTCCTCGGAGCACGACGTGAACATCATCGTCACGGAGCAGGGCATCGCCGACCTGCGCGGCAAGTCGCCCGCACAGCGTGCCGAGTGCATCATCGAGAACTGTGCCCACCCCGACTACAAGCAGCTGCTGTGGGACTACCTGAAACTCTCGAAGATGGGTCAGACGCGCCACAACCTCACGGCTGCCTTTGCCATGCACGACACACTGGCCCGCAAGGGTGACATGCACCTGACCGACTTCTCCGAATACATCAAGGGATAAGATCGGAAAGAATCGCTTCATAAGAAAGCCCGCACCAAACTCATCGTTTAGTGCGGGCTTTCCATGGTTTTGGTACGGGCTTACTCCACGACAAGCGTACTTCCTTCCTGCCAGACGTGTATACGTCCCATGCGGTTAACCGTCTTGATGACTTCCCCGATGCCCTCGTTACGGGCTGCAACGAAGTGCACGCGGTCACTCAGCAACCGGCTGTTGCGGAACTCCACACTGAGGTTGTAGTTCTTGCCGATGGCCTTCATGACGTCCTCCAGCTCAACATCGTCAAAGTAGAGATAGCCGTCACGCCAGGCGGTGAAAGGCATGGTGTCAATGGTACTGACGACAAACTGGTCGGCGTGCATGACTGCCTGCTCGTTAGGCTTCATGACGACGGAATGGCGGTCATTGCTCACGCACACGCTACCGCTGACGAGTGCTACCAGGTCATCATCCTCGCCATAGGCCCGGACATAGAATTCCGTACCCAGCACCTGCGTGTCAGCAAAGGGTGTCTTGACGATAAAAGGATGCTGAGGGTCACGGGCGACGATGAAGTAAGCCTCACCGGTTAGCCTCACCTGACGCTCCGCACCCTGGAAACGGGTCGGGAAGACGACGCGACTGTCGGCATAGAGCAGCACACGGCTGCCGTCGGGCAAATCGAGGGAGTAGGTCTCTCCCTTGGGAACGCTGACGGTAAGGACTTCTTCTACGGCATGCTCGTCAATATCGCTGAGAATGTCATCGACAGACTGTTGGGGCGTTGCACTGACAGTAACACCATTCTGCCGGATAACAGTGACAGGCTGCTTCACGGAGTCGCCACGATAGACAATCAGCGGTGCCTCACCGACAAGGGTATCCTTGGGAGCCGAATGCCACGGACGGGTCACGACCAGTAGGGCGAGAACGGCGGCAGCAGCGGCAAGAGCGACATACCACCCTATATGACGGGTGGCAGCAGGACGGTACCGCTGGCTGAAACGCTCCCATTGCCTGTCAACGTCGACCGGTGCAACTTCCTCGGCCACGCCACGATGCAGCGCCATGAGGTCACGGCACGCCTCCAGCAACTCGCCGTCGCGGTCAAGCCGCTCCAACTGCTGCTGAGTGACGTGACGACCCTGCTGCTCACAGATGTCAAGAGCCTCGTCCAACAGAATGTCTCTATTATTGTCGGTCATATACTTCTTATACAATCTTCCGGTTAAGAAAGTTCATTTTTTATATTTTTTTTGTACTTCCCTTCATTCATTAGCCTCAGCGCTGCAGCCATAATCTTCTTGATGCTACTCAGGCTCCTACCCGTCTTTTCGGCGACGTCCTGGTAGCGCTGTTCCTTGAAGAAGCACTCGTTGAAGATGTCGCGCGTGTCAGGGTCAAACTTGGCAAGCACCGCTTTGACGAGCTGGTCGCGCTCATCGCGTTCATCATACCCGTCGGTGCCGTAGCATTCAGTCATCCTCCGGCAGAAGTCGACGTACTGCTGACGTGCTCCCTGCCGCCGCAAGTGGTTGATGCAACGGTTACGCGTCAGCGTGTAAAGCCACGACTTGACACTGTCCTCATGAATGTCACTGATGTGCTGCCACAGGTCCTCGAAGACGCCATGCACCACGTCGTGGCTGTCGTCCTCGCTGCCCACCATCTGACGGGCAAAAAAGAACAGTCGTTCATAATATAGCCTGAACAACCGTTCAAATTCTCTCTCCTTTTCCATTTACTTGTGGCGTTTCAGCGGCAAAGTTAATGATTATCCCTGAGAAAAACGTCATCTCGGAAGAAAAATGACTTCCCCAGACACTTTTTTTGCCTTCACATAACATTTTTTCTTTCTTTTCGTAACTTTCCCTCCCCGTGAATTGTATTATAATAAGGTTAGCGACCAATCCAGCACATATATTATAAGGAATCAATTACTTAATACAATAATTAACAATCTGACAACATGAAGAGAAAGAGCGTAATTCTACTGTGGCTTCTCTGTCTACTGGCACTACCGCTGTCAGCCCAGACGGGGAAGGCCATCACGATGACTTTCCAGAACGAGAGTCTGTCGTCTGTCTTCAAGAAATTGGAGAAAGTATCTGATTACAAGTTCCTTTTCGCCTACGACGATGTGAAGCCCTACACGGTAACGGGTAGTGTGAAGAACCAGTCGTTCCGCGGAACGATGGACTATGTGCTGAGCGGCAAGCCGCTGGAGTACACCATCGACGGCAACATTGTCAACATCGCACTGACGAGCAATGCTCCCGCCCAGGAAGCACTGAAGGGCGGACGCACCGTCAAGGGCCGCGTCGTTGACCAGCAGGGCGAGCCCCTGCCGGGCGTCACCGTGTCCTTGAAGGGTACCAAGGCCATCGTCGTCACCGATGCCAATGGAAACTACAGCATCCAAATTCCGAAGGAGGGCACCCTGCTCTACTCCTTCGTCGGCATGACTGACCGCACGCGTCAGACCAAGGGCCGCAACAATATCAACGTGGCACTGGCTGACGACAACAAGGCCATCGACGAGGTGGTGGTAACGGGACTCATGAACCGCGACGCCAAGAACTTCACTGGTAACGCCACCGTCTACAATGGCGACGAGCTGAAGATTATGGGCCACCAGAACGTCATCAAGTCGCTCTCCCTGCTGGACCCCAGCATCGCCCTGACCGAGAACACCGAGATGGGTTCCGACCCGAACACGATGCCTAAGATCCGCTTCCGCGGCGAGAGCTCGTTCCAGGGCTTCGAGGCCATCGACAAGTCCGGACTGGTAAGCGACCCCAACCAGCCGCTCTTCATCCTTGACGGCTATGAGACCACCATCGAGCGCATCGTCGACCTCGACATGAACCGTGTGGAGAGTGTCACCGTCCTGAAGGACGCCGCTGCTGCTGCCATCTACGGTGCCCGCGCCGCCAACGGTGTCATCGTCGTGAAGACCAAGCGCCCCAAGGAGGGCCAGCTACGTGTCAGCTACACTTTCGACCTGAACGCCGAATTCCCCGACCTCAGCAGCTATGACCTGCTGGACGCCAAGGAGAACCTGGACCTGATAGACCAGTTGAAGCTGTACCGTAACGACGACGGCACCCTGCGTCCGGAGTACAACCAGATAGCCCGCTGGGTGGCACAGGGCGTGAACACCGACTGGATGAGCCAGCCGCTGCGCAACTCCTGGGGCACCAAGCACTCCCTGAACCTGCAGGGCGGTGACAGCCGCATGCGCTACGGACTGGACCTGAACTACGGCAACACGCCGGGCGTGATGAAGGAGTCGAAGCGCGAGAACTACGGCATCGGCGTTGACCTGAGCTACAACGCCAACGACCGCGTGCTCTTCAACAACTACCTGAGCATCTACCGCACCAACTCCAAGGACTCCCCCTACGGCAGTTTCTCCGACTATACTTCCATCAACCAGTTCTACCCCATCTACAACAAGAACGGCGAGTTGTACAAGTACTACACCTATCAGAACGAGTACGGAGCAACGAACAACTGGTGGGGCAACGTGTCGAACATCCCCGTGAACCCGCTTTACGAGGCACAGGTAGGCAACTCCAGCGAGGCAAAGACGACAGCATTCAACGAGAACTTCTCGTTCGACTGGCGCATCCTCGAGACCCTGCGTCTGAACGGCCGCGTGAGCTATACACACTCCGAGAACAAGAGCGACGTCTTCGTCTCACCCTCTTCCTCTGTATATACTGAGTATGGCGAGGGCATGAGCGACCTTACCACCGAGCAGCAGATACTTCGTGGCCGCTACACCCATGCCGCCACCGAGCAGAATGCCATCGAGGGCAACCTCTTCCTGACCTACGCCCAGAAGTTCGACGACCACTTCGTCACAGCCTCTGCCGGCTCGTCACTGAGCGACTCCAAGAGCGTCGTCTACGGCTTCACCGCTCAGGGCTTCGGCGACAACGACATCGCACAGCCCGCCTATGCCTCCGGCTACGAGAAAGGCGGTGTTCCCCAGAACGCTGAGGGTCATGCCCGCCTGGCATCCTTCTTCGCTTCGGCCAACTACTCGTTTGCCGACCGTTACCTGTTCGACGTCTCCTACCGTCTCGACGGCAGCTCGTCGTTCGGTAACGACGAAAAGACCGCTCCCTTCTTCAGCACCGGTATCGGCTGGAACGGCCACAACGAGAAGTTCATCAAGCAACTGGGATACGTTGACATCCTGCGTCTGCGCGCCACCTATGGTGAGGTCGGTAGCGTCAACTTCAGCCCCTATCAGGCCAAGGACGTCTACCAGTACACCACCAACAGCCGCTATGACGGCAACATCGGTGCCACACTGCAGGCACTCGGCAACCGTAACCTGAAGTGGCAGACCACCAAGTCCACCGAACTGGGCATCCAGCTGGGCATGTTCAAGCTCTTCGACCTGCAGGCCAGCTACTACAACCGCCGCACCAAGGACATGGTGCTGCCCGTCACCACGCCTCCCTCTGTAGGCTTCGACAGCTACACGGCCAACCTCGGCGAGATGCGTAACCGCGGTTGGGAAGTGGCTCTGCGTGCCTTCGTCATCAAGCAGCCGCAGCTCAACGTCAGCCTCTTCGCCAATGCCAGCCATAACAGCAACAAGATTATGAAGATCTCGTCGGCCCTGGAGTCGTTCAACAAGTCCACCAACCAGGCCTCAAGCATCGCAGAAACCCACAAGCTGCTGACGCGCTATGAGGAAGGCCAGTCCACCACGGCCATCTACGCCGTACGCTCCCTGGGCATCGACCCGATGACCGGCGAGGAACTGTTCCTCACCAAGGACGGTCACCCCACCAAGACGTGGAATGCCGACGACAAGGTTGTCGTGGGCGACACCGAGCCTGACGTTCGCGGAACCTTCGGTGCCAACGTCGGCTGGAAGGGGCTGTACTTCAACCTCACCTTCCAGTACCAGTTCGGCGGTCAGGCCTACAACCAGACCCTCGTGGACAAGGTGGAGAACTCTAACAAGTACAAGAACGTTGACAAGCGCGTACTCACCGAGACATGGAAGAATCCCGGCGACGAGACGAAGTACAAGGCCAACCTGACCACACGCCTCGTGCAATACTACACCTACGCCAGCTCACGCTTCGTACAGGACTACAACCTGCTGCAGCTGGCCGCCATGTCCGTGCAGTACGAGCTGCCCAAGGCATGGATTGCACCCCTCAGTCTGGAGAGCGTCCGCCTGTCGTTCAACACCAGCGACCTGGGCTACTGGTCAACGGTGAAGCGTGAGCGCGGTCTGAGCTACCCCTACTCCCGCACCTTCACCTTCGGACTTCGTGTAAACTTCTAAAATACTTACAGCGTTATGAAAAGAATACATCAATATATCACTATTCTCTCGGCCGCGCTGCTTCTCAGCGCGTGCAGCGACTGGCTTGACGTACAGCCCAGCACCGAGAAGGACCGTGCCGACCTCATAGAGACGGCTGACGGATACAAGAAGATGCTCTACGGCACCTACATCAACCTGACAAGCTCCAAGCTCTATGGTGCCAACCTCTCATTCGGATTCGTTTCCTCACTCGGACGCGACTACATGAAGAACCTCAGCGACGTCGGTTCCGGATGGAGCGCCGTACACTGGAGCTACACGGACAACAGCGTCCGCGGTACCTACATCGACCCCATCTGGTCGGCCATGTACAACAACATCGCCAACGTCAACAGCATTCTCTCGGACATCGAGTCCCACAAGAACCTGTTCCATAACGGCGAGTACGAGATGGTGGCCGGCGAGGCCTATGCCGAGCGTGCCATGATGCACTTCGACCTGCTGCGTCTCTTCGCTCCCGCCTACGAAGGCAACGAGGATGCCATCGCCATCCCCTATGTCACCAGCTACGAGGCTGCCCGTAACGAGCACCTGAAGTCCAGCGAGGTCATTTCACGCGTGCTGGCTGACCTGGACAAGGCCGTGGAGCTGCTGAAGGCCGGCAAAGACCCCATCATCACGGAAGCACAGGAAATCAGCTACAACGGCCGCGGCGTGTTCACCGCCAACCGCCAGTATCACCTGAACTACTGGGCTGCAGTGGCCCTGAAGGCACGTGCATACCTGTACATGGGTGATACGGACAACGCACTGGCCTGTGCCAAGGAGGTCATCGAGAAGTCGCCCCTCACCTGGGCTACCGAGACCGAGATTGCCGCCGGCGACAAGGTGTTCCAGCCTGAGCTCATCTTCGCCCTTGAGGTTTCTGACCTGCCCGACTACTACGAGTCCTACTTCAACAGCCAGCTCTTCGTCCTGTCGGAGGAAGGCTACTGGGGAGCAGCCGACAACGTATACACGCTGACCAAGATTTTCGAGGATGCCAGCGACTACCGTTACCTCTACCTGTTCAAGAAGGACGGCCGCGGCAACAACTTCGCCCTGTCGTCGAAGTACGAGCAGACAACGGGCAGCAGCAAGGCCATGAAGAAGCAGACCGTGCCCATCATCCGTCTGGGTGAGATGTACCTCATCGCCGCCGAGTGCATGGCAGAGAGCAATCCCGACCAAGCCATCCAGCTGCTGCGCACACTGAAGAAGGCCCGTGGCTACTTCGCTGACGATGCCGGTGTGGCCGACGGCTCCACCGCTGCCGACATCAAGGCCATCGTGAAGAAGGAGATGCGTAAGGAAACCTACGCCGAGGGACAGTTCTGGCACTTCCTGAAGCGTACCGGAGTGACCGTGCCCGACTTCGGTTGGCAGGGCCAGCTCACGCTCACGCCTGAGCAGTTCACCTTCCCCATGCCTGAGAGCGAGAAGGAGTACGGTGCCATACCTAAGCCCGAAGTGGAGGAAGAAGTAGAAGTTGAAAAGTAATACCGAGAAACGATGAAGAAGAAATATATTGTCATGGCACTTGCCTCCCTGGGGCTGGCAAGCTGCTCGATCGACGAAGTGGATACCTTCGACGGTCATAACTACCTGTCGTTCCAGAAGAGCGAACTGACCTATACCTTCGCCTTCGAGGACGACGACGTCACCAGCAAGGAGTTCGACTTGCCCGTGGTCTATGCAGGACGCTACTTTGACAAGGACGCCACGTTCAGCATTGTCGCCGTTGACAAGAAGAGCACGGCCACCGAGGGAGTGGACTACGAGATGGTGAACGCCTCCCAGCAGATTATCAAGGCCGGCACCAACGAGGGCAACGGCAAGATACGCCTGTTGCGCTCCGAGACGCTGAAGGAGGAGAACCTAACACTGGTGCTGGCCATCGCCCAGAACGCCAACTTCCTGCCCGGCGTGGTCGACACGCTCACCGTGACCATCAGCGACCAGATAGTACAGCCCACCTGGTGGGACTACAGCTACAGGAGCTACTACCTTGGCAACTACTCGAAGGCCAAGATGCTGCTGTGGTTCGAGTTCATGGGTGTCAACGACGGCAGCAACCCGCTTGACACTGACGAGTACCGCGAGTACGTATGGTACACCGGCTATACCGCACCGTCCATCGTCTACTACGACTATGCCGTCCGTCCCAAGGTGGCAGAGTTCCGCCGCTGGCTCATCAACACCAAGGGCAACCCCATTGACGAGGCACTGGGTGTGCCCATTGCCAACACACTGGGCAATTTCTAACCACACACACGTAAAGGATTATGAATATGAAAAAGACCATCCTATACATGGCGGCCCTTGCGCCGCTGGCCTTTGCCTCCTGTCTGAGCGACGAGGGCAACTATGACTATACTGAACTGCAGGAAGTGGAAATCACCGGACTGGGCGACAACATCCGCTGCGTGCTGCTGGAGCAGCAGGACATCACGCCCACCGTCACCACCACCCTGCCCGACAGCCGGCTGGAGTATGTATGGCGCGTTGGTGCTGACACGCTGGCCCGCCAGAAGACACTGGACTACACCTTCAAGAAGGTGCCGGGCAGCAACGCCCCGCTGACCTTCGAGGTTATTGACAAGCAGACGCGTGTACGTTACACGAAGAACATCGCCCTGACGGTGGTGTCGCCCTTCACGACGGGCTACGCCGTGCTGACGGATGCCGGCAAGCTGGCCTTCCAGTCGTTCGAGAGCGGTGAGAAGCTGTATCAGGACGCCTATCAGGAGGCCAACGAGGAAGCCCTGACGGGAACGCCCCGCTCGGTGAAGTCGTTCGGCTTCAACGACGCTTCCAACAGCTACGTGCGTGCCACCCGCCTCTGCGTCGTCATGGAAGGCGGCAAGTCGCCCGAACTGGACGGCATGTCCCTGGCCCGCACCAACTTCTATGAGGACGAGTTCCACGGCGATGCACCCGCCATTGCCTACAATTCAGCGCAGTTCTACGGCAGCGACTACGCCTTCAACGTCGTAGGTACCGACGGCAAGGTGTATGTCAAGTTCTGCAGCAGCACGGGAACGCCTGACGACGGCTACTTCGAGTATCCTCTGGAGACCCAGGAGGCCGGCTGCAAGGTGGCCCCCTGCATTGCACGCCTCGGTGCCTCCAGCTACGACTGCTATTACACCAGCCTGGACGAGCAGAACCACCACTTCGTACTGTGGATGGGCAACCGCACGTCGTCGGTCATCGAGCCCATGGGCGACACCAGCGTTCCCGGCACGCTGCTGTGGATGGGCAACAAGCCCTACCAAGCCAACGCCTATGCCGTGGTCAAGAGCGAGGGCAAGTACTACCTCTATGAGGTGAAGTATGAGTACAGCTACGTCACCTACTCCATGGAAGGCTCGGTGACCAACTATGGTGAGCTGCCCGCCGGTGCCGTCAACGACCAGAGCTGCTTCGCCGCCAGCCAAGACACGCCCTACCTCTTCGTGGGTACGGGCAGCCAGCTGAAGGCCATCAACCTGGGCAACCTCAACGACCTGGCCAGTGCCGTCATTGACGTGCATACCTACGACGGCGACATCACTGACATGCACTTCGACTACGACGTGAACAACCTGCCGACGACGGAGTTCAGCATCGCCGTGAGCCGTGCCGCCGGTTCGTCCATCATGCAGATTGACCCGACCATTGTGGAGCATGGCGCCATCCTGAAGCGTTACGACGGTATTCAGGGACGCATCGTCAGCTTCTGCCGTAAATACTAATACGTGATGACAAGCATCAGAAAAACACTCGCAGGGGTGGTGGCCATGATGGCCGCCACCCTTCCCGTTAAGGCCCAGTACACCATCACCGGCGAGGTGACAGGTGTCAAGGAGGGTACCCCGCTGACCCTGGTACTCGTGAAGGAAGACTACCGCACGCTGGACTCCACCGTCGTCAGCAACGGCCGCTTCCTGTTCAGCGGCCCTCATCAGGACGCTCCGAAGTGGGCCCTGGTGAAAGTGCAGGGCGAATTCTCGCCGCTGGCCGACTTCTACCTGGAGGACGGCGACATCAGCATCACGGGCAGCCGCTACAGCACGGAGGTCCACGGCACGCCGACCAACGACGAGAACGAGGAGTGCCGCCGCGACATCAACTCGCTGTTCAACGACCTCAGCACGCTGAACTTCATCAAGACGCAGGACCCCAGCGCCGCCCGTCGCGACAGTGCCGCCCAGGCCATGAAGGAGGTAGAGGCCGAGCAGCAGCGCCGCGAGGAGGCGTTCGTCAGGAAGTACCCGTCGTCCATCGTCAGCGCCGGAGTGGTGAAGTACCGCGCACGCAGCGCGTCGTCGAAGCAGATACAGCACCTGCTGTCGCTGCTCTCCCCTGAGCTGCGGCAGACACCCGACATGCTACAAGTGAAGTCACAGGCCGAGAGCCTGGCCAAGACCGAAGGCGGTGCCATAGCCCCTGCCTTCACACTGCCCGCAGAGGACGGCCGCGAGGTGAGCCTCAGCGACTTCCGCGGCAAGTACGTGCTGCTGGACTTCTGGGCATCGTGGTGCTCCCCCTGCCGCGCCAGCTTCCCCGAAGTGGCCCGCATCAGCGAGAAGTACAAGCCCCGCGGAGTCGTTGTCGTAGGCATCAGCGTGGACCGCACCGAGAAGGCGTGGCGCAAGGCACTGGCCGAGGAGAAGGCCACCTGGCTGCAGCTGTGGGACAAGGACGGCAACGTAGGGCGTGACTACGCCATCCGCACCATCCCCCACATGATTCTCGTCTCACCCGACGGGCACATCGTAGGCAGCTACAGCAAGGCCGACCTGGACGCTGAACTGAAGAAAGTCGTAGGCGAATAGGTTTTTCGTTCCGTTTCCACGGAGGCAGTCATTTTCTCCCTCCGTGGGAAAGGAAAGTTCGCTCCGTGGGAAAAACTTTTAATCAGGTTGTGCTCAGAGATACTGCATCAGCACGTCCCAGACGGCGATGATGTGGCAGACGGAACCCGCCAGGACGAAGAAGTGGAAGACGCTGTGCATGTACTTGCGGTTGTTGAGTGAGTAGAAGAGGGCACCGGTGATGTAGCAAACGCCCTCGGCGATAATCCACACGACAGCAGCGGTAGAGACACTGTCGAGCAGCGGCTTGAAGGCCACCAGCACCGACAGCCCCATGCCTATGAAGCAGAAGGTCTCCAGGTTCGAGTGCTCCTTCAGCCGGATAAGGCTGACGACGGTGCCCGCAATGGCACAGGCCCATACAAAGACGAAGAGCACCATGCCCCAGTGGCTGTGGGCACGCAGGGCGATGAGCGTCAGAGGCGAGTAACTGCCGGCAATGTGCCAGTAGATGGCGGCATGGTCCCACCGCCGCAGCCGCTCCTTCCACTTGGAGTGGTGCTTGATGGAGTGATAGACGGTCGAGGCGACATAGGAGGCCAGCATGCCGAAGAGGTACAGGATGACACCGACGCGCGCCCAGTCATTGTCACCGCGGAAGCACCACACCAGGAATATCACGCCGAAGACGACGCCCAGTGCCACGCCGCCCCCGTGGGACGCCGCATTCCATATCTCCTCTTTCTTCGTATAACGTATCATACGACGGCAAAGGTAATCATTTCCTACGAAAAAAACACGTGTTACGTCAATTACTTAATCTTTAATGACGTAAACCACTGGGTAACGAGGTTGATATTGGCAGCGTTCTCGGAGTAGTCAAGCACCTTGTTGCCGTACTCCCTGACCTTCTGCTGGTCAGCCCTTGAACGGTTGGTGTTGATAAACTTGTTCGTATAGTACTGGCACATGCGGAAGCAAGCCTCAGCATAGCGTCGCTGCACGCCTCCCGTAAGCTCGGCCGAGGGAAGTGCCTCGCACATGTTGATTTGCTCGAGGGCAGCGCGGTAAACGTAGTCGTTGTCCTCCTCAAGGACAGCAAGATTGCGCGCTACGAGCAGCCTGCGGTCGAGTAGCAGCGTCTTGGTGTTCGTATCGTCGGCATCACTCATCATGTCCTTCAACACGTCATCCGTCTGCCTGAAGGTGGCTATCTTCTCTGCCTTGTCCTTCTCTGAGTCCAACTGGCTGGCCTTGTTGTTCAGCAGCGAGTAGTACTGGTCCTTGATGCTGATGCTGAGTTTCCCCTCGGCCTTCTTCTTGGCCATGTACTCCTTCCAGATAGTGATGGCCTCATCAAACCGCTTGGCCCCGAACAAATCTGCAATCTGAAGGTTTAGGATGTACTCCCTTGACCCGCTGGCCTTTTGTGCATCCTTCTCCGTCGCCCCTTCCATCGTCTCGCTCACCTTCAGCTCCGCCTCAGCCTTATCGAACTGTCGCTGACCGATGTATATCTGAGCCAGGTTGTAGTGGTTGGCCGGCTCATCCTTCGCATTGTCGGCTGCGACCATGCGGTTATAGGCGCTCAGTGCTTCGTCAAACCGCTTCACGTTGACCATGTAGCGCATCGTCAACTGGTTCAGACCATAGTTCTTGGGAAAGCGCGCACAACCGTTCTCCAGCAGGTTAGCAGCCTTCTTGAAGCCGTCGTTCAGCGCCTCCTGGAGCTCTTTCCCGGACTTTCCCTCCTCCTTGGCTCTCATCTGCTCCACAGTCGGCATAATCAGGGCATACCAGTACATGTCGCCCGCCGTCATTTGCTCGCCGGGCACTTTGTCGTACCAGTCAATCATCTTTACGGCTATGTCCTCGCCGCCACTGTCCTCATAGATACCGCGGTACAGGCGGGCCACCTCTATCTCCACCGGATAGTCAGGCATGTTCTTCTTCATCTCCTGCAGCCTGGCGATGGCCCCTTCCACATCGTCGCGGGCCAACATGGCCGAGCGGGCAACGAAGGCGGCCGTGTCGTTAGGATTGGCCGAAATGGCACGGTTGTACCACTCCATGGCGACTTCCTTCTGTCCCTCCTTGGCAAAAAGGTCGGCAGCCAACAGATAGGCAGGTCCGAACTTCGGGTCAACCTCCAATGCACGACGAATGAACTTCAGCGCACGGGCCGTGTCGTTGACCAGGAAGGTAACCTGCTTGTCCTCAGGCAGCTTGAAGTAGGAGTAGTACGACTTGGCGATGCGGGTGATGAGCTGCGGGTTCTTCTTGTGCTTCTTGTAGACATCCTCCACAATATCGTCGACCACATTGGCATGATGGGAGTACTTACGCACGATGGTGTCGACGGCGGCACCCAACGCCTTCACGTCGTCCTGGGCCGCACACGGCAGCATGACTATCCACAGCAATATGACACTCAACAGTCTTCTCATATCTTCGTCATTAAGCATTATATACCTATCTGTACACCTGCGTTCAGTGTTTCCACAAACTTCACCTTCAGGAAGTCGATGCCAGGCAGGTCGGCATTGCCAAGGACATACAGCACAGGAGTGAACTGGAGCCCAATCCGTGAACTGAGCCGATAGAAGAGTTTCAGACCTACATGCCCTCCGACATTCACTCGCACACCGTCTGACAGATTCAGTTCAGGCTGGTGGTTCTGCATGAGTCGTTCCTGCGGTGAGAGTTGTGAGCTGTGGCTGAGCAGCAGCACTGCCGTCGGGCCGCCGAAGGCGTAGAAGCGGAAAGGCGTCTCATGATATTCACCAGCAAAGAGCTGCCCCACATTCGCCATGTAAGCCAGCGACACCAGCCCTATGTTATAATGGTGATTCCAAAGTCCTCGTTTACCGACGGGGGCGTTCTGCTCCTCCGGATAGTCCATGTTGTAATCCGTATAGTCCGTCAGTCCCGAGCGTTTCAGTGTCACATACTCCAGCGACAGGCGTGCTGCAGAGACACGGCTGAAGTTATACTCACCATACAACTGGGCGTTGTAGCCCATACCGGCCGACGGGTCGTAGCTCTGCCGGGTTTGCAACAGGTGAGTGCCGCCGCCAAGGCCTACGGTTATCTTGCGCAACGGATCCTTCAGGAACTCGTACTCGTAGGAGCGCTTGTAATCCCGGGGCCAGCGGCGCTGGTCATACATCTCCAGCGTGAAGCCAGCATTGATGGTGTAGCTGTTGTCCGAGAAGCGCTTGTTCCAGTCTACGTTTGTGTAGGGTATGCGGTAGACGCAGTGGGCAAAGCGCGGCTCCACGAACACTTTCAGTCCGTCCACCACACGGTACCACAGGTTGACACCAGCCCCGTATGCCTCGCTGCGACAGCTCAACTTTTGGCTCTGCGTCTTCAGCAGCCATCCCATCTCCGCCCCGCCAACGAGGAAGAAGCCCATCCGGGCATCCCAACTGAAATTCCCCAGGAAGCCCAGCGGGTTGAGCATGGCCTCCAGCCGTCCGCTCACATAGACATTGTGCAGGTTCGTCGTATACTGTGGGCGGTAAGTGGCCTCCTCGGGTGGTGTCACCTGCTTGTTCCATGTCACCTGGCGTGTTGCCACGGTAGTACGGAAGCCAATAACCGGTGACAGCCACTTGCCGGCAGCCAGAGAAATCTCGCTGCCCAGCGTCTCCATGACACTTATGCGGGGCGACTCCATCAGTGCCGCTCCTGTTGATACCTGCAGGAACCATGGCTGCTGCCATGACTGCAGCAGCGAGTCGGCCGACAGACCGTTCCGCTCATGACGGCCACCTATGATGCGGCTGCGTGACTCTGGCGAGAGATTCTTACGCAGGTAGTAGACCATACCGACGTTGACGCCGTAGAAGATGTCCGTCTTACGCCAGTTGCGGTTGCCGCTCAGGTCCATGTCGTCACCGCCAAAGCCGAGGTAGGGCTCAAGGGCAATGTAGGCGTGGGGACCTGTGTAGAACTTAAACTGCGCACCGGCATGCCCTTCGAACGAAGACCCACTCTCACCGGTGTACTGCCGGCGCGAATACTGTGCACCGACACCCAGCAGTGCCGACACCTCCATCAGCCGCGTTGGGTTATAGCCGCTGAAGTAGGTCGACAGGCTATACAGGTACTCCAACCGTCCCGCATACTTGTAGAAAAGCAGGTCCTTGCTCTGCTGATAGCCGGAACTGCCGTGCATCATCAGGCGCACGGAGTGCAACGGGCTGAACTGCCAGCCAACGGCCGCATGATAGGAAGTCAGTGTGCCCACCTTATAATACTTCGTCGGGGCCTCCATCTGTTCGGCACCGATGCCTATCTGTCCGAAGAGGTGGTCGGTCCACCGGCGGGAGAAAGTCTCGCCCGTGGGGATGTAGCGGTTCTCCAGGATATAGTCCATGGCGTTGAGTCCCGAGGCCTTGTTCTGGCGTGTACGTTCCACCGTTTCCTCCTCCTCATCGTTGTCCTCACCGAGATAGGTGGTGTCCTGCGGGACCACGGGATATGCCGACAGTCCCTCCGTCATAGCACTGGATGGCAGCACCAATGTCAGCAGTAACAGGAGCATAGGATACCTTCTTCTCATCGTCACGGTTGTCGTTTTTACTCCTCTACACCCATTTCCATTTCTTCCTCGTCTGCTTTCTTCGGCAGTTTCTTGAGGTCGTCCTGCCGCTTCAGGGCTTCAAAGAGGCGGCGGTAGGCAGGAATGTTCTTTTTCTTATACTTGAACTTACGGCGCATGTCCTCCACCACGTGTCCTTCGGAGAAGTACAGCCGCTTGTAGCCTGGCTCCAGGTCGAAACTGTGCTGGAAATAGGCCAGGTAGTTGGGGATGCCGTCCATGTCGACTGCCGGCTCGTCGCTATCAGCCTTGGCAGGTTCCATCTCCGGCAGTTTGCCGTCGTGTTCTTCCTTGTACTTGTTCTTCTGCTCCAGATAGGCCTTGTAGCGGTCGGACTGCTTCTCCAAAAGGTCCATCTCCTGATCGGGGGTCAGCAGCGTGAAGCCGCCGCCAATGTCAGGTCCGCTCACCCCGCCGTCGGCAGAGGTGTCACTGGCTGCCTCATCAAGCGTTCCTGCCTTGTCGACAGCCAGCAGGGCCTTGAGGTACCACTTCTTCGGGTCGCCGTCGTCCATCTGCGATACCCACTGGTCGGCCTGGTCGCGCATGCCCCAGTCCTTGATTTCGGTATAGAGAATGGCCTTGTTGTCGGCGCTGGCAGCGAGTACCAGGTCCTTGGCACTCTGGTAACGCTGTTCCTGCTCGGCATTACGGCGCTTCAGGTAGTGGAAGCGCTTCAGGTCCATGTAGTACTCCAGCATCTCGATATTCTTGTCCTTCACCCCGGCCGACTTAATCAGGTTGATAAGGTACATGGCAGAATCCAGCTTCTGTTCCTGATAGTAGGTGACGGCCTGGTTGGTGAGTATCTCGCGGCGGTTGACTTTGATAGTCAGCATGTCATTCACGTACTTATTGGCATCCACTGCCTTGCGTGAGTAGTCAATGAAGGGATTTAGCACTCCCGACTGCGGCAGCCCGCGGCGCAGGTTCATCAGGGCCATACGGTTGGCCACGTAGGGTGCCATCCGGCTCTCTGTGGCATAGTCCTCGTTCTGAAGTATCTCGCGATAGGCCATGATTGTCAGTTCGTCCAGTTCTACACTGTCACGGATGTTATCAAAGAGGTTGTAGTAGTCGCCGTTTGAGAAGTGGCGCAGCCCCTCCTGATATTCTTTCTTATGTGCATGGAATGCCTCCACGCACTCACTCGCCGTCATCACGTACTGGCGTAGCACCTTATAAGCACACTTCATCACACGCATGCCTGCCAGCACGGGTTCTATCACCTCGTTGTATCCTGGCAGTGCCTTGATGGCACGGGTCAGTCCCACGTCGTCCCTCGTACCGCCCGCCAGCACTCCGTCAATAGCCTCAGCTTCCGCCTCATGGCCCTTGCGGCGCAGTTCCACGACAACGTCGGTCCAGGAGTACATCTTCACGCTAATGTTCGGCTTGGCGCTCTGCCCCAGGTAGGGCGCAATCATGTTCACCGCCTTCTGGGCACGCTGGCGGGCCAGCCGCTCATTCACGGCACGGCTGCCGTCGGGCGAGGCGGCACCGATAATAGTGGGCGAGAGAAGTTGGTTGCCATAGGAGCGCAGTTCTTTGACGAGGTCCATCTTCTTCACATCGTTCATAGAGTCGTTCTTCAGCACGTCCGTACCCACCTCGAACAGCAGGTCAAGGTCACGCTTCTTGTTTTCTATCTGTGTCTTGGCATCTTCGTAGAATTCTTCCGTCAGCGGCATCAAAGCCAGTGCGGGCGTGAAGTCCAGGAACTTGAAGGGACGTTCACGCAGACACGTTCCCTCCCAGCCGCCTTCGCGATAGACGTGATGGTAGTCCTCCAGCACGAACTTGAAGGGACCCTTGAAGGTATGCTTCTTCATGGCATCGGGCTTCTTATAGACTACGACAGTGTTCACCTCGACAGGCTCCGTCACGTCAAGCACTATTGTGTCGCTATAGCCGAGGGCTATCTTGTCGTTCTTCATGTAGTCAAAGGCCATGCGCCGGTTCTGCAGGGAGTGGTACTTCTCCCCCTCGTATACCAACGGGTTGCAGTAGTCTATGGTGTCTTCCGTCTGGCAGTCGACGGCATAGGTCTGGATGATGAGGCGGGAGTCAGTGCGTCCGTTGCCGGCACTAAGTTTGAAGCGCACGGGAAAGTATTCGTTTCCGTCATCAGGGTCGCCGGTGATGCCACCGCCGATAACGTCGGCTTCACGGGCCTTACCGGTAGAGACGACCTCCTTGACGCGCTTCACGTTGATGATGATGTCCTTGTACTCAGTCTGCCCCTCCTTGAACACCACCATGGCAGTCTCAAAGTCCGTAGGGGTCATGAAGACAAAGGCCATGCCTGGAATCACATTCTCGTCGAACCGGCGTTTGCCAGTGGTGCGTGAGGTGATCTTCAGTTCCTTACGCAGCGTATTGATATTCTCCTCGGCCATCATTGCCTCCGAGATGTTACTGCCCTTCGAACCTTCTCTGGCCCGCTCTATCCGGGCCATGGCCTTCTCGGCTTCCTCCTTGTCCTTGAAGAATCCGTAGTAGACGGGTTCGCTGGCAGTAATGGGTTTCCCGTCCATCTTGTTGAATATGACCACATTGCCTTTGACATGCATACTCTCTTGTGCTACGGAAACGCCGGAAGATAAGAGTAAAAACGGCAAAAGCAGTCGTCGGCAGATGTGGTTCATATTCAACATTTCTGGGTGGTATATGAATAAGTAGTTGTGAATTGTCTATTTAAGGATATAGGTAACGGAGACACCAATACGTGTAGGCAGCAGATAATAGCCGCGTGCATTGGCCTGTTCGGCACCGTTGACAGTATAGTCTGTATCAAAGTTGTCATGGACGAAGTATTCCTTGCGCCGATAGTAGATGGCTCCGAAGCCGCTGTGGAAGTCAATGCTCAGGCGGTCGGACAGGTTATGTACATAGCCGAAGGTGATGCCGCCGCCGAGGGCATAGCCATCGTAGACTTTGTCCTTCCACGTGACATCGTACACGGCACCAATGCCGCCAACCCCGAGAAACCACTTGCTGATGGGGCGTCCGCTGAAGTAGTAGCGGTACTCCGGCTGAATGATGGTTGCCTTGGTGTCATCCTTGTTCCACCATGGCTTCAAGGCTCGCGACACGTTAAGACTGACAGACGAACGGTTGCCCGTCACCACCTCAACGCCAACGCAGGGAATCATCAGCACATCAGAAGCCACGTCGGTGCCCACTGCCACCAGCTGGGCGCGTACGGCCAGCGGCAGCAGGGTCACCAGTATAAAATAGAGCAAACGCCTGTTCATCGGGCCGTCAGTCCTCCACATCTATCTCCTCGACGCTGGAGTCCCAACTGACGATACGGGCATTCGACTGTATCTTCACCGGACTGCTCAAGGAGATGTTAATGTTGTACTGCTTGGCCGACTCCCAGCCAGCGGCAGGTGCCGTAATGGCAATCGGGTCGTTGGTGGTGTACACCGAACCGGCATCGTCCTTCAGGTAGATACGCAGTTTAGGATTCGACCGCGAGTGCGACTTAACCACCGGCGGAATAAGGATGCAGTCGCCGACTGTCGTCTTGGTGGTTGAAAGCCTATAGGCATAGTCCACACCGTCCATCTTTCCGCTGATGCTCGACCCGTCAGCCTCGCGCAGCCAGAAGTTTCCGCTGGAGTAAGGATCGTAAGGAACAAAACTGCTGGCGGTAACACCCGACTTGAGATAGCGCACCCAAACGACGTTGGGAAAGTTCTCAATGGCGATGCTGTCCACATAGAGCAGCGTGGCCGACGAATTGGTGTCCTTCAGCCGGACGGTGAAGTTCAGCTTGGCCATGACGTGCTGAAAACTGAAGTACGGCAACTGGGCCGTCTCACCGGCATTGGCCGTCTCCTTGAAGTAGGAACTGCAGTAGGCCAGGTCCTTATAAGTTCCTGTCGTAGGCGCTGCTGCAGTAGCATAGAAGACGTCATCGTCGCCGTCGACCTCAATGGTTGGCATGATGTAGCTGGAGGCATATACCACGGAGTCAGTGTAGGGATGGTAGGCAAAGAAGTCGTAGGCGAACCACTCCTTGTTAGGATAGAAGTGGGTATCGTCAGTGTCCTTCCACTGTAAATTACCATGACCACTACTCGTCTGGTTAATTTTTGCCTTCACGTTGTCCTGCCAGATGCTCAACAGGTTGATAGTAGCGTTGGCCGATTGCTTGGTCAGCGTAAAAGTGCGTCCCTCGGAAGCTCCGGTCAGTACGGCTTTCTTGGCCACACAGAATACGCCCAGGTCGCCTGTATCACCGAAGTTGGCCTCGGTAATGGCACCACGGGTGACATAAGCCTCGGCATCCACCTGTCCAAACTCTATGGGCACGTCACCACACAAGGCCTTGACAGTCACTTCACCCTCGTCATTGGGTGAACCTGCAAGTTCGTCGTCGGCAGCACACCCGACAAGCAGGGTGGCAGCAATCATCCACAGATATGTTACTTTCTTCATAGATTCTACTTTTTACGTTTGACGTTTGAATCCTGAAGGTGCAGCAGTCCCCCTATCGAGGGGCTGCTGCATTCCTTTTACAATTACTCAGAGAGTAGGCTTAATAAGCACCGGGGTCGTCAAGGTCGACATTCCATTCGCCACCTTCCTCGTAGCCGCCAATCTGCGTACTCTGCGAGATACTCTCAACACCGTTCAGAGTAAGGGTAACGGTATAGGTCTTGTTTGCCTCAAACGGGTCATAAGTGGAACCTCCCAGATTCGAGTGCTTCGGGCCCTTCAAAGTAATGGTCTTCGTGGTAGCGACCGGAGTCAGCGTTCCAGGAACCGTAACCTCTGTATATTCCTCTCTGCAGTCTGCACCAGTCACGTTGCCTGCTGCTTCAGCAGCCTCAGCTTCGGCCTGAGTCTTGAAATAATAGGTATGTCCACCTATCTCCTTTGCTATAGCATAATAGGTGATGGTGTTCTGGCTGGGCATGTTCTGCGACAGTTCAATGGTCAGTTCATAAGTCTCCTGAGGAGCTACAAGAAGAGCCTCGCCTACCTGTGTGGGATAAGACTCACCGTTGGTAGCATCCCAATATGCAGCCTGAGGAGTCAGGGCCTCAAGGTCTCTGTTTACATCAATCTCACCATATTGGGTTGCAGTAAGTTCCTTGTAAGCATAGAACTCGGTATTGCCGGCGAGAAGTGCCTCTCCAAGCGTCTTATATTCACCACTGGGATGTCCTTCGCTGTCCACGGCCTTAGAGAGATAGACAATCATGTCGTTGGATGTGTTTACGGTTCCCTGTGCAGTATTGGCATCGTCATAATATGTTGCAGCATCGCCCACATTAGCCAGATTGTAAAGGTTTCCTGTCCATGCATTAGTTGCAGGAGCAGTTACAGTCTTTGCACGCTGCTGCAGAGAGAGGTCGTCCTGCGTATCATCCCATGTAATGAATTCGGGAGCAGTGTCAGCAGTATAGGCGACAACCAATTTACCTGAATTCTTTGACTTAACCTTGATAGCCGTAACAGTGATGGCGTTGGGGTTTTCAACGCCGCCTGTCAATGTAGCAGGATTCGTATAAGACTTACTAAGAGCCTCGGAAGCCTTTACATTGAACACCAGACGAGTGAGCAGATGCTGGAACGTCAGGACGGGAGAGACACCGCGACGTACGGAGAAAGCAGAGAAGAGGCTGTCGGCAGGTACGTTGCGTGCGCCATAGGTACCATCTTCATTGGCATCAACATTTGCTATTGCCTTTGCTACCATGATGTCATTGGAACCATCGATGGTGAACGTAATCTCCTTGGCATCACCGGCAGCATTGTCGGTTGGGTCACCATGAGTACCGTCCATACGATAAGCCCAGAAGTCGTGGGCACCGGTCTGGGGGAAATACTTCACGTTCTCGACAATCTGCAGACCACCTTCAGCGGTAGAAGCCAACTGGCGAGCCACCTGGGTTTGTACGCCGCCCAGTTCGTTGGGAGCGGTGAAGACTGCATTCTCATAGATGTTTTGACCGTCGAACTGCGAGTAGGTGAGGGTGCCCTTCTCGAGCATCAGGACGTTGAACTCCTGACCACCCCACTTGTTCTCGTCAGTACCGGTAACGCCGCCGACAGTACCTGTACCACGGGTAGTACTGCTGGGGGAACCTACGAGCAGCTGAATCTCAGCGAGTCCGTTACCGGGAGCCTTACGTGCGCCAGCACCTTCGGTCAGGTCTTCCGAAGAACAACTTGCGAACAGTCCTGCTGTTGCGGCAAGTGCGAACATAAAATACTTTTTCATAAGCTTGATAAATTAGTTAATAAAAAGGTGAATTGAATGTGTATTACTGTTTTTTGTTATATATCTACCGGCCCGTCAGGGTCGTCGATTCTCATCTCTATGTCATCGCCCTTGCGCCAGCCGTCAAGGTCGGTCTCTATCTTCAGTCCGCGCAGTCCGTAGACGGCGATGCGCACGGGGTAGGCATAGCCCGCCAGATACTGCCACTCATGCAGTTTGTCGTTGTAGTTGATGCGCAGGGAGTCATTCTTGCCAGTCTGCTGGTTGCGGTAGACACGATAGTGGGGTACGTGCAACTGTGCCGTGAACTTCACGTCACGCGGCGACGTCTCCTCGGTCTGGCCGATGAGGTTGCCTTGCTCATCGTAGGTTTTCGTGCCTGAAACCACCTGTGCATAGTGTATGACGATGTCGTAGACAGAGTCAGGAGCCACAATGATGTCGCCGCCGATGCGGGTACAGCGGCTGATATCCTCCTGGTAGTAGCTGGTGCCGTGCGCCGGGTCGTAGCTGACGCGTCCGTTCAGGTCGAGCGGCACATAAGGGTACAGCCCGAGTTGCGGGTCGTCGGGGTCGGTCTTGGTATGGTCGTAATCCATGAGGTACATCGTTTCCTTCTCCTCGCCGAAGGTGATGCCAACATCGTCAAGCGACCGTCCGGCCACCGTCACGGTGGCCTCGTTGCGTGCCTTGAACTCTATGGCGGTAATGCGTACGTTGTCGGCCGACTCGTCGGCAGGATAGGCGTAGAACTGGAAGGTGGTGAGCAGGTGCTGGAAGTGTATCTCGGGGTCGATGCCGAGGTAGCTGGCATAGGAGCTGTAGTTGCCGATGTTGAGCACCTTGTTGCGCTGGTCCTGCGTCAGTTCTATGCCGTCGCGCTGCAGTTTGGCATCGAGCAAAGAACTGGTGAGCGGCGGTGCCACGCCGGCCATGAGGTCGCGAGTGCCGTCAAGCGGTATGCGGTATTCTATGCGGTCGGAGGTACGTACGGCGTTGTCGCCCGACGGTCGCCAGTCGTCCAGGAAAACACCAAAGAAGTTATAGCCTATGTCAGTGAAGCGTTCACTGTAGGTGGGTACGGTGTCACGCCGCAGGTCGGACTTCAGGAAGTGGAACTCACCGGTATGGTTCTCCTTCAGCTTGGCGGGCAATCCTTCCAGAAGGTTGTAGCCGTCCAGCAGACAGTCGGTATGGGCATTGTCCGAACTTCGCTTTGAAAGGTCCGGGCTGTAAGAGAGGGGACCTTGGTCATCGGGATAGTCGCGGAATGCGAAAAGGTGGAAGACGGCATTCTTGTAGCGGTTCAGGTCGCGCTGCTGGCGCAGAGGGTCTTCCTCGGTGTTCTCGCGGGCCGGTACGACGAAAGGTCCTGAGCCACGGGTGGTCTCCTCCGTCTGTTGTGGCGAGTCATTGCCGTCGGTAGTGGTCGGCTGGTTCTCCCACTGGGTGGAATTCTGCCGGGCGGTGAGGGTACGGTTGCTGGCGAAGACACGCACGGGGATACCCAGGTCAGCCAGGTTTCCGCTTTCCTTGTTACTGGCCTCGCCGGTCGCCGTCTGGTCGAACTCCAGTCCTGGATAGGACTCGCTCGAGCAGGCAGTCATCAGCACCGCGGTAACCAGTATCGCTATGTCTTTCTTCAGGTCTTTCATTGTCCTTCTATAATTCAATGTCCTCCGAAGGTTCCGGGTCGACGACTATCCATTCGTCAAGCCCTCCCGTGGACTCTGAGTTATTCACTATCTCGTTGCCTT
The DNA here is from genome assembly GCA_946185225.1 of uncultured Prevotellaceae bacterium. Taxonomy (GTDB): domain Bacteria; phylum Bacteroidota; class Bacteroidia; order Bacteroidales; family Bacteroidaceae; genus Prevotella. The sequence goes on along the minus strand of CAMHIM010000011.1, from coordinate 4,141 downwards.
TCAGCTTGAAACTTATATTGATGACGCCAGCGGGCTTCTTGGCCATGGCGTGCTGGTTGTCTTCTGTGTACTCTATCAAGTCAGCTTCGCGAAGTGCCTTGAAGAGGTTCAGCTTGCGCTGGAACTTCTTGCTCTTCACCACTCCTCCATCCTCGGCACTGGCTTTGACGATGAGTTGCATGATGCCGGGCCCTGTGACGTCAGCGGCATCGTTACTGCTGACAATGGTGGGAACGTCAATGCGTCCATGTAGCAGGACGTGCCCTTTGGAGTAGGTGTCGACGGCCGGCTGCCCCTGTGCATCCTCGATGGTGGTGCCGAACATGATGCGTCCCGTGTGCTGCAGGTCTATGTAGCCGCTGACCAGATACATCTTGAGTGGTATGCCCGACACTTCGGCCACCAGGCTGTCGACGGCAAACGCGACGTCCGACTCGCTCTTGTCGATGTCTATATAGAAGTCTATCTGCTGCGTGCGCTTACGCGGGCGGAACGTAACCGTGTTCATGCGGTCCATGTAGATGTTCCTGATTTCCAGCGTATCGTAGTACAGGGGCGTGATGTCCGTCTGTATGTAGGGAAACTGGGGGTTGCGGTCGGTCCAGTCCATCAGGAGCGAGTCCATGAGGTTGCGCTCGAATCCCTTAAAGCCTTCCTGTCCCTTCATGTAGGTGCGGTACTCGGCACTGATTTCCGTCACCTGCATCTCGTCGCTGACCTTTTCCATGTACTCGTAGAGGGCGTTCATGCGCAGTTCCGTACTGTCGACATTGACCGTAAAGAACTTGTAGGATCCCTCGCGCAATGCGAACACCGAAAAGGTGTCACGCTCTGCCTTCACTGGTTCGGGAACGGGATCGTCGGCTGGCGGCGTGATAGGCTCCTCTATCTCGCCGCTGTGCGGGTCGGGCTCAGGTTCCGGGTCGGGGTGTTCCTTCTTGTACTTCACCTGGTCCGGCTCTGCCCAGTCGGGCAGCGGGGCCTTCGGTTCGTTGTAGAAGTAGAACCCGCGGTTGTCGTCCGTCATGATGTTCATGCCGCACTTCCACAGGTTGACGACACGGATGGCAACGATGGCCATGGTGTCGGGACGACGGATGTCCTGTTCCCACTCATAGTCATAAACGACGCCTGTGCGGTGAGGATGTTCCCCTTCATAGCATAATTCCACTTCCGTGCATCCCTGCACGGCGAGAAGCAGCACGACTGCTGCCCATATTATCTTGAGGTATTGGTTGACGTATCTCATGGCTCGCCCTCCTTTCCTGGCTCTGTGGCCTCTGCCGAGGGTTCGTCGTCCTTCTTTTCACCATTCTGTTTCTTCTCTGCCCTGGCCGCCTTTTCTTCGGCTTTGGCCTTCAACTGTTCGTCCCGCTGCTGGCGTAGCTGCTGCTGTGTCTTGACGTAGTTGCTGGAGGCAACGGAGTCGTAGACGTGCCAGAATTCCCTGATGATAATCTTATAGTTGTCATCGTAGGTCTTCTTGTCAATACGCCGGTTCTCACGAGCGTCACGAACGCTGTCACGGGCCATGCTGTAGTCGATGTCGACATCGCAGCGGTAGCGATACTTGCTCGTTACAGGCACACGGCCAAAACGATAGACCAGTCCCACCGTCAGGTCGCTCACCACGGGGTGCTTCACCAGGTGCCAGTCGTTAACGGCCTTCACGGGGTAACAGTTGCTCTCAGCATCGTGGGTATACTCCGTGTTGCGGGTGTACATGCCGCCGACACTCAGGCCGAACTCCAAGTCCAGCGAGTTGCCGTTAGGGAAGGCGTACATGGGCCGTATGATGCCGTAAGTAACCCCCGCCACGACGGCCGTCCCCTGACGGCCGGTTTCTCCGAGTTTCACGGAGTAGTCCATGTAAGAAGCATAGACGCCCCGGTAGTAGGTGGTCGTCGGGTGCTTCACCTTGGAGCGGCGGATGGAGAAAAGGCGGTCCCACGGGTGCTTGTGCCTGTCTACGCCACGGTTGCCTATCTGTCGCGTGCGCCAGTACTGGCGTCCGTCAAGCCTGACCTCCCGGAGGTTGTATACCAGACTGGGCTTATAAGTATGCGACGTCTGCCAATTACCCCTGACACTCAGCCCCACGGTCCATCGGTTCCAGTTGCGTCCTTTGACGTCAAACTCCACACCGATGTTTGGCGTGAGCAGGAACCAGTCGAGTGCATTGGTCTTCACTGCCAGGCGGTCGGCCATGGTCAGGGTGTCGACCTTGAAGGCTGTCGCCACCACCTGGGGGTTCACCACCCTCTTGCCTGTATCTGATTCACCCCCCGCTCCATTTTCTTGTGCAAAGCCCATTGATGTCATCATCAGGAAGACTCCAAGAATGGTGCGTTTTAGGTTAAAATTCTTCACAATTCGGTATGTAAGCGGGGCAAAAGTACTAAAAAATTTAATGTTTACCCCCCCCCCGCGTTATTTTATGTTAAAAAGACGAATTTTCTTTGAATGTGTTTTTTACACTTTTTAGACAGAAAGCCGGGGACCGCACGTCTCGAGACACGGCATCTTTGAAATGGAAACATGGCATCTTTCGCCTCGAAACATGCCGACTTTCGGGTCGAAACATGGCACCTTTCGGGTCGAAACATGGCACCTTTCCCAACGCGCGCACGGGTACCTTTACTTATATATAGGGGGAGCAGATAGTCAGCAAGGAGGCAGCACCTCCCTACCGGAACAAAAAAAGCCCTCCCGACGGGGGAGGGCTTGGAGTGGATGGTTCCTCTATTTAGAAGTCCATGTGGTCAAGTGTGTCGCTGAAGTCCTTGGGCTCGCGGTTCTCGGCGGGGTCGCGGTACGGCTCGCTTTCCTGCTGCTCGGGACGGGGACGGCGGTCGGGACGGCGGTCGTGACGCTCGCCGCGCTCAGGACGGGGACGGCGGTCACCGCGGTCACGGCGCTCACCACGGGCGGGACGCTCGACGTATCCCTCGGGCTTCTCGATGAGCACGCGGTGGGAGAGCTTGTACTTACCGGTCTTCGGGTCTATCTCCAGAAGCTTCACCTGAATGTGGTCGCCCTCCTTGATGCCGGCCTCCTCGACAGTCTCGAGGCGCTTCCAGTCAATCTCGGAGATGTGGAGCAAGCCGTCCTTGCCGGGCATTATCTCGACGAAGCAGCCGTAAGGCATGATGCTGCGCACGACGCCGTCGTAAATCTCGCCAACCTCGGGGATGGCAACGATGGCCTTGATCTTGGCAATGGCTGCGTCGATGCTCTCCTTGTTGGGGGCACTGACCTGCACCTTGCCGACACCGTCGACCTCGTCGATGGTGATAGTGGCACCGGTGTCCTCCTGCATCTGCTGGATAATCTTTCCGCCCGGGCCAATGACGGCACCGATGAACTCCTTGGGAATGTCGAAGGCTTCGATGCGGGGCACCTGGGGCTTCATCTCGGCACGCGGCTCAGCGATGGTCGAGGTGATGCAGTTCAGGATGTGCTCACGACCGGCCTTGGCCTGCATGAGGGCCTTCTCGAGGATGTCGAACGACAGACCGTCGCACTTGATGTCCATCTGGGTAGCGGTCAAACCGTCACGGGTACCGGTGGTCTTGAAGTCCATGTCGCCCAGGTGGTCCTCGTCACCGAGAATGTCGGAGAGAACAGCGTACTTGTCCTCACCGGGGTTCTTAATCAGACCCATGGCAATGCCCGAGACAGGCTTCTTCATGGGAACGCCAGCGTCCATGAGGGCCAGCGTGCCAGCGCAGACGGTAGCCATGGACGAGGAGCCGTTGGACTCCAGAATCTGGCTGACGACACGTACGGTATAAGGGAAGTCCTCAGGTATCTGACCCTTCAGGCCGCGCCATGCCAGATGGCCGTGGCCTATCTCACGACGTCCTACGCCGCGCTGGGCCTTGGCCTCGCCGGTGCAGAACGGGGGGAAGTTGTAGTGCAGCAGGAAGCGCATGTAGCTCTTGTCAAGCACGTCGTCAACGAGTTTCTCGTCAAGCTTCGTGCCCAGGGTGACGGTGGTCAGCGACTGGGTCTCGCCGCGGGTGAAGATAGAGCTTCCGTGAGGCATGGGCAGCGGGCTGACCTCGCACCAGATGGGGCGGATTTCGTCGCACTTGCGGCCGTCGAGACGGATGCCCTCGTCAAGGATGCAACGGCGCAT
>CAMHIM010000010.1 GCA_946185225.1 uncultured Prevotellaceae bacterium | reverse complement strand
AGGTTTGATATACGCGACTGTATTCTGGAAATATCTGTTATCTGATTTGTAAACTCTTTATTCGCTCTGATAATTTTTGCACGGTTGCCCAACTGACGCTCCAAATAGTCCATGAGAGCTTTTGTCGTGGTATAGTTCATCAGTTGTGAGTTGTCTGACCTCTGTTGATCAGCATCTAAGGCTGCAACTACTTTGGTTTGTTCACCATAATTGATAATGCGCTTGCTGACGTTATAGCGAATCAAGTCGTCCTCTGCACCAGTCAGACTGCGGTAGAGGCGGGCAACTTCTTTTTCGAAAAACTTGATAACATTATTGGTTTCACCATAACGAAGCTGCTGATATTGGCGGGCAAAGACGTCGTTCAGAATGTCCAGCGTATTGTAGGCAATACCAGCATCGTTAGCAGAATAGCCGATGTTGATAATGTCACTTTTTTGGAGTTGAAGAACTTTTAAACGGCTCGTAATATTGTTAATGCCAAAATAGGGATGATAGTTCAGTAGCCCAAAGAGGTAGTTGTCCTGTGACGGTCTTTCATATGCTTTGAGGTTTGCATAAGTGACTGACTCGTTGTTCTGGTTGATAAGGCCCTTTACATCTGCTGGAACGCTGTTATACAGGTTGCGGAAGTGTTCTGCCGAGATATAGTTGTTATCTTTACTGGTACTGCCGTACATCATGCAGCGGGCAAACAGACGAAGGGCAACCTCATGAATAGTATTATCTGTTGTGATAATCAGCATGAGGTTTGTCATGTTGGTTTGGGAATTGCCACCGGCTATACCAGAACCGCCTTCAATGTTGTAGCCGGTAATCATACCAGTATAGATGGTAGTGCTGGTGTCATAGACCCGTTCCATATGACGTGTCATAAACCAGGCTACAACCAATGCAATCAATGGAAGAATTACTAAGTACCAGCGAATCTTGTAAAGAAACCTGACAATATATCTGAATAAATCCATAGTCGTATTGTTTTATTGATTGTTATTTTGTTACTTGTCTGTTATTTCTTCTCTTTCTTGGCGGCCTTTTCTTCTTCTTTGGCAGCTTTTGCTTCTTTCTTCTCTATTTCTTTCAGCATTTTTTCTTCATCTTCTGCTGCTTTCTTGATACGCTTTTCAACGGCTTTATTTTCTTTGGCAATCTGCTTGGGAGACTTGTGCATTTCACCATCAATCATCATTTCCGTTGTCGTGTTTGTTAGGATTGGTGTATGAGACAGTATCTCCAGCGTAAGAATATTTGTCGTAATTTCGGTCTGTAGACTCTCGTATTTCTCAACAAGGCTGGCCTCATGCAGTTTTGTTCCTGCATAGTCCTGTATTTCCATGTTTCCATTGTGGAAGTCCTCTAGATTCAAAGCACCGGCACCTTGATATGCGGCAGCTCCTTCGCTGACAGTTTTCAAGGTTACTAAACTGTTTGTAATCTTGACATATAGAGCTGCTATTTGTAGTTTTAACTCGTCATAGGCCATGTCTCGGCTAATTTGTGCTTGGTCAACCTCCAGCTTCTTGCGTTTTACTGCTGCTCCTAAGTCTAAGATGTCTTCCAAGGGGACGGCAAGATTTACGCCTACATTCCAATAACTCTGCTCCGCCCCTTGATATTGCATGAGGATGGGTGAATAGGTGGTTGATCCTTGACCCCACATGTCGGATTTGCCATAGCTGTAGCTGGCGTGTCCATGGATGTAAGAGAATATGTGACGCTTTTGCTTGGCGACCTCGGCTTCTGCTATCTGTTGTGCCTTTGCCAACGATAGCATCTTTGGCGTTGTTTTTGCATTATCGAAGAGAATAGAGAGCGGAGGAAGGTGGAACTCCGAAAAGTTAATGGTTTTCTCGTTGCTGGAGTCAAAAAAACCTGCATTGATGCCGCTCTCGTTGAATTGAGCAAACGCACTAGAACTGCCTCCTGCAATAGCCAACGCTATGAATAAATTCCTCATGTTGTTCATCTCTTTGGGTGGGAAAGATTGGTTTGGTTATACGTTTTCCTTTTGAATAAAAGCGGTCAGTGTTCTGAATATGATTTTCATATCCAAGACGAAGTTGTAGGTCTGCCCGTATCTGATATCTAACTGTTTGCGTTCTTCTGCCGACATTGCACCGCCTTTTCCTCGCTCCTCAACCTGCCAGAGACCAGTCAGACCTGCAGGGGCCATAAAGCGGTCAATGCTGGAGTCTGCTGTCAGTTTCTCTGCCTCGTAAAGTGGGAGGGGACGGTTACCGACGATGGACATGTCGCCTTTCAAAATATTGAACAACTGTGGCAGTTCGTCAATGCTGTATTTCCGAATAAAGCGTCCAACCTTAGTGACGCGAGGGTCGTTTTCAATTTTTACGAAGGCGTTGCTGATGTCCTCTTCCTTCTGTTTGTTAAAGTCGCTCTCTGCTACCACAAAGTCGTCGCCTACAAGCATAACCTCATCGTCGCTGATCATCATGTCCGACTCTATTCCGGTGTCCATCATTTCCAGTTCTGCCTCGTCTCCTAAGGGAGCTGTAATGATATGCTTTTCCTCTTCTTCTTCCACCTTGTCTGCATACTGATTTCCTGCACTCTGGCTGACTTCCTTCAGACGCTTTTCTGCGTCAACATACATGGAACGGAACTTCAGAAAGTCAAAAATGGTGTAATTTGTGCCGACACGTTTAGACTTGAATAGTACTGGACCAGGACTCTCTATTCTAATGGCGATAGCCGTCAGAATGAAGATTGGAGACAAGAGAATGATAGCTGCCAGGGAGAATACGATGTCGAAGAGCCTTTTCCATACAGGAATTTTGAAACGTAGAATCTTGTGTTTGGGAGCAATGTCCTCAAAAAGCACACCTTCACGGTCAGATATGAACTGAATCTTCTTGTTCATATCCGTTACCGAGGCCACAATGTCAAGCGTGTCGTTGATGCCGCATTTTTGGTATATTAGACGTTCTTCGTTTGTAAGCGGGGTCGTCAGCAGGATAATGTATACGTTCTTACAGGTCTTGTGAAGATAAGTAATAGCTGTAATATCCTCTGAACGAACGTTCTTCTCAAAGAATACGATAAAATGCTCGTTGTGTACACGAGGAGCACATGCGGCAGCTGCGTCTTTGTAGTTCTTGGTGAATTTGACGAGTCTGCCAGGTATATATTTAAGACGTTCTTCTGTCAGAGGATTAGTTCCTAAATATACGATACCTATCATGATTACACCTTATTGTTTATATTAGTTGGGGAGAATCTTCTTTACTCGAATTTTTAGTTCCATCGGGTTGAATGGCTTGACGATATAGTCTTCCGCACCAATTTCCAGCAGCCTAATGCGCTCGCTTGTAGAGTCCTCGCTGGAAAGCATGATGACAGGGATGTGGCGGAACAGCTCATTTTGCTTAATCCATTCCAGAAAGTCGTCACCGCGCATGCCTGGCATGCGTATGTCAGATATGATAAGGTCTGGGGTGTTGCCTGACTGTAGCCATTTCACTCCTTGGAGCCCGTCGGGAAGCCATTGTACGTCATAATCGCTCATGAGATAGATGGAGAGAACCTTTGCGATGGTCTCTTTGTCATCCAAAATCAATATTTTCTTCTTCATGCTAATGAACAGGATTGTGGATTTTATGTTATTCTAAAGTGCAAAGGTAAAAAAAAAAAATGAATAGTGTTCAAAATATGGTAAAAATTGTTCCAAGAGGGTGATTTTTTTTTGTATTGAATAATTTTTAGGGATTTTTATGGTTATAATCGTATCTTAAATTAAGTAGAACTACAAAGAATTTCAAAAACAGATATTTAAGAGTTATGGCAAATCGTTATCTATTAGGTTTTGATGTCGGCAGTTCGTCTGTAAAGGCATCGTTGGTAAATGCTGACAACGGAAAGTGTGTGGCATCAGCGTTCTATCCCGAAAAGGAAGCTCCCATTATGGCTGTCAAGGCCGGATGGGCCGAGCAGGACCCTAATTCTTGGTGGGAGTATGCAAAAATGTCGTTGAAGAAAATCATGGCAGATGCTAATGTCGTGGGCGAGGAGATTAAGGCTATAGGTATCTCGTATCAGATGCATGGTCTTGTGTGTGTTGACAAGAATCTGCAGCCGTTGCGTCCTTCTATTATTTGGTGTGACTCCCGTGCAGTCCCTTATGGTGAGAAAGCCTTCAAAGACCTGGGGGAGGAGATGTGTCTGAGCCACCTGCTCAACTCTCCCGGAAACTTTACGGCTGCCAAACTCGCATGGGTGAAGGAGAATGAGCCTTCTGTTTATGGGAAAATTTACAAGGTGATGCTACCCGGCGACTATCTAGCTATGCGTCTGAGCGGTACTGTTAACACGACTGTTAGTGGACTCTCGGAGGGTATGTTCTGGGATTTCAAAAAGAACAAGGTTGCCGACTTTCTGCTTAATTATTATGGTATTGACGAATCGCTCATCAGTGACATCGTTCCTTCTTTCTCCGTACAGAGCGAGGTGTCGGCAGAGGCGGCGGAAGAACTGGGGTTGAAGAAGGGGACTCCGATTACCTATCGTGGCGGTGACCAGCCAAACAATGCTTTGTCGCTGAATGTCTTTGAACCGGGCGAGATAGCCTCGACGGCAGGAACCTCCGGTGTTGTCTATGGTGTTCTTGGTGAGGTGAACTATGACAAGAAGTCGCGTGTGAACACGTTTGCTCACGTCAACCACACGCAGGATAATACCCGTCTTGGTGTCCTGTTATGTATTAATGGTACGGGTATCCTCAATGCGTGGGTTCATCGTAATATTACGCCGGATGTCTCTTATGCAGAGATGAACGACCTGGCAGCCACAGTCCCCATTGGGAGCGAGGGTGTGACCATTATACCCTTTGGCAATGGCGCTGAACGTGTCTTGGAGAATAAGGAGATTGGCTGTTCTATCAGTGGACTGAATTTCAACAAGCACAATAGGGCTCATCTTGTACGTGCAGCCCAAGAGGGTATCGTTTTCTCCTTTTGCTACGGCATGGAAATCATGCAGCAGATGGGTATGGACATCCGGAAGATTCATGCCGGAAAGGCTAATATGTTCTTGAGCCCTCTGTTCCGTGAGACGTTAGCTGGTGTTAGTGGAGCAACTATTGAGTTATATGATACTGACGGCTCCGTCGGTGCCGCAAAGGGTGCTGGTATTGGTGTCGGTATCTATAAGGACAACAAGGAAGCCTTTGCTACATTAGACAAGCTTCAGGTCATAGAACCAGACGCACAGCAGCAAACGGCTTATCGCAGTGCCTACGAGAACTGGAAGGAGAAACTTCTGAAGAACATTTGAAAAATAAAGAAGCCCGCAAAACCTGCGGGCTTCTTTATTTCTGAAGGCTCTCCTGATACCAGTCGAAGAGTTTTTTAACGCCATCCTCAATTTCTACTTTGTGTGTCCATCCAAGCGAATGGAGTTTAGAAACGTCGATAAGCTTTCGCATTGTGCCATCGGGCTTAGAGACGTCAAACTCAACTACACCTTCAAATCCAACAGCCTTGACAACGAGTTCAGAGAGTTGACGGATGGTGAGTTCCTTGCCGGTGCCCACATTGATATGGCAGTTGCGGATCTCGCCCAGGCTGGGGATGTAGCCGCCACGACCGGTACTGTGGTTGCGGTCGACGGCTCCATCGGTGCTGGCACCATAATGCACGGAACTGTATTTCTCTATACCTATTATATCGCTAAAGTTGACATTGAGCAGTACGTGTACGGAGGCATCGGCCATGTCCTCACTCCAGAGGAACTCGCGGAGCGGACGGCCTGTGCCCCACAGCACCACACGGTTGTCGTGGATGCCGTACTTGGCCAATACCTTGAGAATGTCCTCGCGGGTGGCGGTGCCCGTGACGCTTTCGACGGGGCGCTTATTAAGGTCAGTTGCAATCTTGTCCCATGCACCATCATGAAGCAGCTTGGCCAGATAGACCTTGCGCATCATGGCGGGCATGACGTGGCTATTCTCCAAATGGAAATTGTCATTGGGACCATAGAGGTTGGTGGGCATCACGGCAATGTAGTTGGTGCCGTACTGCAGATTGTAGCTCTCGCACATCTTCAGGCCGGCAATCTTGGCAATAGCGTACTCTTCGTTGGTGTACTCCAGCGGGCTGGTAAGCAGACAATCCTCTTTCATAGGCTGAGGCGCGTTCTTGGGATAGATACAGGTGGAGCCAAGGAACAGCAGTTTCTTGACGCCATGGGCATAGGCCTCGCTGATGACGTTGCACTGAATCTTCATGTTCATCATGATGAAGTCGGCACGGTAGAGCATATTGGCCATGATGCCGCCCACAAAGGCTGCCGCCAGCACTACCGCATCGGGCTGCTCTTGGTCAAAGAACGCCTTGACCTGGTTCTGATCTGTGAGGTCCAGTTCCCTGTGGCTGCGCCCCACGAGATTATGATAGCCTCGCTGCTTGAGGTTATTCCAAATGGCACTGCCCACCAATCCATTGTGGCCCGCCACGTAGATCTTGCTATCTTTCCTTAATGTATTCATTTGACAATGCCTTTCTCAAGATACTCGGCCAGGTTGGTGCGTACCTTGGCAGCAGCCCCCTCAGCGGCGACTTTTGCCATGTCTGCATCTACCATGATTTTCACCAGATCCTCGAATGATGTCTTGTTCGGGTTCCATCCCAGTTTTGCCTTAGCCTTGGTTGGGTCGCCCCACAGGTTGACGACATCGGTTGGGCGGTAGAAGTCAGGACTTACCTCGACGAGCACCTTTCCTGTTGCCTTGTCAATGCCTTTCTCGTCAGCGCCTTTGCCGACGAACTCCAGCTCAATGCCTACATGCTTGAAGGCATAATAGCAGAACTCGCGCACGGAGTGCTGTACACCGGTGGCAATGACGAAGTCCTCGGGCTTCTCCTGTTGTAAAATGAGCCACATGCACTCTACATAGTCTTTTGCATATCCCCAGTCGCGGAGCGATCCGAGGTTTCCCAGATATAGCTTTTCCTGCTTTCCCTGTTTGATGCGTGCAGCGGCAAGGGTTATTTTCCGCGTGACAAAAGTCTCGCCGCGGCGTTCGCTCTCGTGATTGAATAGAATGCCTGAGCAGCAGTACATATTGTATGCCTCGCGGTACTCTTTTACAATCCAGAACCCGTATTGTTTTGCAACGGCATAGGGAGAGTAGGGGTGGAAAGGCGTGTTCTCGTTCTGTGGCACTTCCTCCACCTTTCCGTACAACTCAGAGGTGGAAGCCTGATATATGCGACATTGGTCCGAGAGTCCCAGCTGTCGTACAGCCTCCAAGATGCGCAGTACTCCTACGGCGTCCACATCGGCTGTGAACTCGGGGGAGTCGAATGATACCTGTACATGGCTTTGTGCTGCCAGGTTGTATATCTCGGTGGGGCGTACCTTTCCGATGACACCGAGGATGCTCATGGAGTCTCCCATGTCGGCATAGTGGAGGTGGAAGTTTGGTATGCCTTCCAGGTGTGCAATGCGCTCACGGAAGTCAACGGAGGAACGGCGTATGGTGCCGTGTACGTCATAACCTTTCTCAAGCAGGAATTCGGCAAGGTAGGAGCCGTCCTGTCCGGTGATGCCGGTAATAAGGGCAATTTTTTTCATTATTCTCTCTTGTTAGTTTTCCCCGGAAAATTGTTTTATGCGTTGTTCTTCTGACAGTTTGCAGATGAGCAGAGTGTCATTGCTCTCGGCTACGATGAAACCGTCCAGTCCCTGTATTACGACCCTCTTCTCCTGTGGGGCGTGAATCATGCAGTTGTGTGTCTCAAAAAGGTTGATGTCCTGTCCGATACAGGCGTTGCCGTAAAGGTCTTTCTTGGTGTGTCCTTGCAGTGATCCCCATGTTCCCAGGTCACTCCATCCGAAGTCTGCCGGGCATACAAATATCTCTTCGGCCTTCTCCATGATGGCATAGTCGACAGAGATGTTCTCGCATTCAGGAAAATGCAGGTTGATGGCCTCCTGCTCTTTCTCTGTCCCATAGACGGGGATGAGAGACTCGAAGACTTTGGCTATTTGAGGCTGGTACATGCGGAATGCGTTGACGATGGTGTGTACATTCCATACGAAGATGCCGGCATTCCAGAAGTAGTTCTTCTTGGAGATGTACTGCTTGGCCGTCTGCAGGTCGGGCTTCTCGCGGAAGGAGTCCACTCGGAAAATCTCTTTGTTGCGTAGCGAACTGGCCGAAAGGTCAGCTTGTATGTATCCGTATCCTGTCTCTGGGCGGCTAGGCTTCATACCAAGTGTGACGATGGCGTCTGTGTCAGCGGTGAACTTCATGCAATCGCCAATGACGCGCTGGAACTCCTGTACATTCATGACGATATGGTCACTAGGGGTGACCACAATGTTGGCTTTGGGATTGCGGCTCTTGATCTTCCAGGAGACGTAAGCTATGCAAGGTGCTGTATTTCTGCGACAGGGTTCGCAGAGAATGTTTTCCTGCGGGATGTTGGGAAGTTGCTGCCGTACGATGTCTGCATACCTCTGGTTGGTTACTACCCAAATGTTACTGGGGTTGATGAGTGTGCCGAAACGTTCCACGGTAAGTTGCAGGAGTGTCTTCCCGACTCCTAGGACGTCGATGAATTGCTTGGGTTGCTCAGCGGTGCTCATAGGCCAGAACCGACTTCCGACGCCGCCGGCCATAATCACTAAATGGTTGTTGATAATAGGCATTTCTCTCGAGATGTTAGTTGAGACTGCAAAGTTACGGAGTTTTTGTCGATTGACCTAATTTTTTTTATGCTTTCTTCATCAGGTGTTTTACGATGAAGTATATCAGGATTGCCACGACGATGGTGACAATGGCAATGACGATGTAGTGGTTGTATTGTCCGATGATGTTCTTCAGATCCTCGTCGTTGATGTCTCCCATGGCGGTGTGCAGGTACCACCCCATTGCTGCTAAAATGGTGTGCCAGGCTCCTGCTCCGATGGTGGTGTAGAGCAGAAATTTCCAGTAGTTCATACGTGCTAGTCCGGCGGGCAGGGAGATGAGGTGCCGGATTCCGGGGATAAGTCGTCCCGTCAGGGTAGCTATTACTCCGTGGTTGTCGAAGTACCGTTCGCTCTTCTCCACCTTTTGTTGGTTGAGTAGACATAGCTTTCCCCAGCGGCTGTTGGCAAAGCGGTAGATGACTGGACGCCCCACATAAAGTGCCACAAAATAATTGATGCTGGCACCGATGTTGGCTCCCAATGTGGCAAATAATATGACGAGTACGATGTTCAAGTGTCCGCCGGCAGCATGATAGGCGGCAGGGGCTACCACTAGCTCTGATGGTACGGGTACAACCGTGCTTTCCAGCAGCATAAGGATGAAGATGGCAGGGTAGTTGAGGTTGTTGAGAAGTGAGGTGATGATGCTCATGATTTCAGGTATTCCTTCATGTAATGATAATAATCTTCAGGGGCTGTGCCTTGTGGAAACAGGGGGCTGAGCACGAGTCTGGCTTCCTGTGGGTTGCGTTCGACGGCGGTGTTCAGGTATTCCAGGAACTCTTCATGCCGTTGCAAGTCCCAGCAGCAAAGGGCCATGTATGAGTAACCCTCTGTGCAGTCTTTTCCGACAATGTCAAAGTAGCGCCCGAACATCTTGTAGGCAGCGTGTATGTACTTGTTGTCGTACAATGATACCATGATGCGCAGCAAGGCTCTTGGCGGTGTCTCAGGGTCTTCAATGATTCTGCGGAATATCTCCTCGGCCTTATTGATATCTCCGTTTGCCAGGTATACGTGTCCTTTGACGACGGCTATCTCTGTATGGTCGCAGTCCATTTGGTCTGTTTTCTCAAGGTAGTACAGGGCTGTCTTGGGCTGGTGAAGTTCGCTGTAGGCGAATCCCAGTTCCTGGTAGATTTCAGCGAGATACGGAGAGTCCTTGTCGGCGACATCCAATGCTCGGTGCAACCGTGTGGTGGCTTCGTAGAGTTTCCCAAGGTTGATAAGACATACGCCCATATTCAGTAGTGCGAACTCGTCGTCAGGTGTTTTCTCCAGATAACGTTCGAAGTATTTGATGGCCTCCTCATGGTTCTCCATTCGCTGCAGCCCGTTTGCCTTTGCCAGTAGGGCTTCGGCATTGTCTGGGTCAATGGCAATGGCATACTCGCTGCTGGAGATAGCTGCACTGTAGTCGCCCTTCATGTATTGTGCGGAGGCAATGGCATTCCAGTAGTCGATGGAGTAGGGGTGGTGGTCAATGAGTTCGTTGAACATTCGTTCGCTCTCTTCGTATTTCCCTAACCCATACATAGTGCGTGCCATCAGTTCCCGGAAGTCGTCCGTGTCTTCGGGCAGCGCTCTCGCGCTCCACTCCATGGCTTTGTCGTGAACGTTGTAGGTCGAGTAGATATTGGCTACGTCAACGATGTAGTCCTGGTGCTCTTCTGGCGTAATCTGTGCGAATCGTTCGCGGAATAGACGTTCTGCTTCTGCTATGCGGTCCTGTACGATGAGTATCTCTGCCTTGACGAATAGAAATTCCAGGTCATCCTTGTCGTCAATCATTTTTAGGAGTCTGTATGCCTCCTTGATGTTGTTGTTGTCTAGTGCGTTGTGTATCTTGTAAACGAGGGGCGGTGTGGAGCCAGGATACAGTTTCAGGGCGCGCTCCACGATGTCCATAGCCTTTCCGACTTGTCCATTCATGTGGTAGTAGTCTGCCACGTCGGCCATGTCGTCCAGGTCCATGAATACGGGGCCGCCCATTAGGACCTTCTCCTCATATTCTTTTAGGATGTCTCTGAACTCCTCGCTTTCGAAGTACTCGGTATCTGTCATTATTTGTTCTTGGCCCAGGTGTCCTTCAGTCCAACGGTCTTGTTGAAAATCAGGTGTTCGGGTGTTGAGTCCAAGTCGGGCATGAAGTAGCCAATGCGCTGGAACTGCAGGTAATTCGAAGGTTTCATCTCGGCAGCGTATGGCTCTACGTAACAGTTTGTTATGACGGTTAGAGAGTTTTCGTTTACCATCTGCTTCATGGCTGTAACGGCATCACACTGTTGGGCTTCTCGGATGGCTGACAGTTCGTCTCGGGGGTTCTCCACCTTCCATAGGCGATCGTATAGGCGTACCTCTGCCTTGACAGCATGCTCGCAACTGACCCAATGCAGCGTTTTTCCCTTGATTTTCCGGTCTGCGCCTGGCATGCCACTACGCGTCTCCGGGTCGTAGGTGCAATAGATGGTTGTCACACGTCCTTCGGCATCTTTGTCGCAGGGGTGCTCCTCGTTGCACTTGATGATGTAGGCGTTCTTCAGTCTTACCTCCTTGCCTGGAGCCAGTCGCATGAATTTCTTCTCGGCTACCTCCATGAAGTCGTCGCGTTCTATCCATATCTCGCGGCTGAACATGATGGTGTGTGTACCGTCGCTCTCGTTCTCGGGATTGTTGATTGCTGTCAGCTGTTCAGACTGCCCCTCTGGGTAGTTGGTGATGACTACCTTTACGGGGTTGAGAACAGCGCTTACGCGGATGGCGCGGCTGTTGAGGTCTTCTCGCACAACGCTTTCCAGCAGGGCCATGTCGTTCAGGGCATCCAGCTTGGTGTATCCTATTCTGTCGATAAACTTCACGATGCTCTCTGGTGAGTATCCGCGACGACGGAATCCGCAGATGGTCGGCATGCGGGGGTCGTCCCATCCGCTGACCATGCCCTCGTTAACCATTGCCAGCAGGTTACGCTTAGACATGAGTGTATAGTTCAGGTTCAGTTTGTTGAACTCCGTCTGTCGCGGGCGGTTGTCCTCGATATTGTCCGTTTCTCCCTTCCACTCCTTCATCCATGTGACGAAAAGGTCGTACAGAGGCCGGTGTTCCACGAACTCCAGTGTACACCAAGAGTGTGTCACTCCTTCCAGATAGTCGCTTTGCCCGTGTGTGAAGTCATACATAGGGTAGGCGTTCCACTTGTTTCCGGTGCGTATGTGGTGGATATTCAGCACGCGGTATATGAGGGGGTCTCGGAAGAGCATGTTCGGGTGGGTCATGTCAATTTTAGCACGCAGCACCATCTTTCCTGGCTCGCACTGTCCGCTATTCATGAACTCGAAGAGCCTGAGGCTTTCCTCTATAGGGCGGTTGCGGAAGGGACTGTCAGTGCCAGGGCTTGTTGTAGTGCCCTTCTGGCGGGCAATCTCCTCTGCGCTCTGTTCATCTACGTAGGCGCGTCCCTGTCGGATAAGCCACAGGGCAAAGTCCCACAACTCCTGGAAGTAGTCGCTGGCATAGTACACGTTAGCCCACTGGAATCCCAGCCACTTGATGTCGTTCTCAATGCTCTCGATATACTCTGTATCCTCCTTGATGGGGTTGGTGTCATCGAAGCGCAGGTTGCACTCGCCGCCGTACTTCTTGGCCAGTCCGAAGTCCAGGGCAATAGCCTTGGCGTGTCCGATGTGCAGGTAACCGTTGGGTTCTGGTGGAAATCGTGTCTGCAGTCTGCCGCCGTTTTTGCCGGCAGCCAGATCGTCCTTTACTTTCTGTTCTATGAAGTTTACGGATTTTTTCTCTTCTGTTTCGTTGATGATTTTCTCTTCCATCTTTTTCTGTGATTATTTGGGTGCAAAGTTACGATATAGTCAGCGAAAAAGCAAATAAAATTTCATATTTCCGAGCTTAGTCGTCATGTAGAAACGTTAATTTATGTTTTACAACATGCTCCAAAATTTGTTTTGTTGATATAAATCAATTACCTTTGCAACTGTTATCCTGAATACAATCTTTTTACCTTAATGAAGACTAATACCTATTAAGATAAGTGTCCCGTCGCTGTGAAGCGACGGGCCTTTTTTTATTTATGAGTTCGACGTACTGCCGTGACATATACAGGAGCCATTCTTTGTATGTATTGCACCACATCGCTGGGTGAATTCCATGCATAACCGGAAGATGGGGCTGGACTTATCGGGTTGCTTGCCCGGACTTAACTAACCAGGCATGACGATGTGTATCGAGGTGCAAAAGATGACGTGACGTTGTAATAATACAATCCTCTGTGAACATAATAGTATGGACTACCCAAGTTGAACGCAGCGGGTGAAGGTGCCGGGGGCGCGGAATGCGTTGGTGAGGTCGACCGGTTCATGGAAGAGGCCGATGAGACTGCTACCGCTACCGCTCATGGTGGCATAGGCTGCTCCCATGTCATAGAGTTGCTGCTTTACCGCTCCCAATTCAGGGTGTAGGTTGAAGACGCTCTGCTCAAAGTCGTTGGTCAGCACCCCACGCCATGTCTCGACGGGCTGACTGACAATGTCGCGGCAACAGCGGGGCGGGCGGCAGGGACGTACCAACGAGAAGGCCTCGCGGGTGGAAACGGGAATATCCGGACGTACTACTGCCAGATACCAGCCACTGAGGTTCAGCGGAATGGGGGTCAGCCGCTCGCCGATGCCCTCGGCATAGGCGGGACGGGCCTCGACAAAGAAGGGACAGTCGGCACCCAGAAGGAGGGCGTAGTCGCAGAGTCTGTCTGTGTCCAGCCCCAGTGAGAACATGTCGTTGAGCATGCGCAACATAAAGGTTGCGTCGCTGGAACCTCCACCCATGCCAGCCTGGGTTGGAATGTTCTTTTCGAGCCGTATTGTTATGGGCGGTAGTGTGGGGAAGTCGTGCTGCAGTATCCGGTATGCGCGGACGACGAGGTTGTGCTCTGTGTCTCCCTCTACAGGGATGCCGCCGAGTGTCAGCGTGCAGTCGCTGGCAACCGTTGGGGCAGCGGAGGTTACCTCCAGTTTGTCGCTGATGGGGACGGGGTAGAAGACGGTCTCCAGGTCGTGGTAGCCGTCAGGGCGGCGGTTGACGATGTTCAGACCGAGGTTTATTTTTGCAATGGGATGTGTAATCATGGGGACAAAATTACAAAAAGTTGCATGCAAAAACAAGAAATCTGATTTCTTTTTTGTACTTTTGCCATCCCAATCCTAAAAACAATATGGCAGAACAAAATAACAGTCGTCGCAGAACACGCCAGCCACAGCCCGTGGACAATGGCTACGGACACCTGCAGCCTCAGGCTCCGGAGGTGGAGAAGGCCGTGCTCGGAGCGCTGATGATAGACAAGGACGCCTATGCCGTCGTGTGTGAGATGCTTTACCCAGAGAGCTTCTATGAGCCGCGCAACCAGATGGTCTTCACGGCGATACGTGACCTCTCGATGGAGGAGAAGCCCGTGGACATGCTTACCGTCACCGACCAACTCTCCCGTATGGGACGGCTGGAGGAGGTCGGCGGTCCTGGCTACATAGCCGAACTGACGTCGCGTGTGGTGTCGTCGGCTAACATCGAGTATCATGCCCGCATCGTTGCCCAGAAGTCGCTGGCCCGCCAGCTCATTACTTTCACTTCGGTCATTGAGACGAAGGCCTTCGACGAGACGGTCGACGTGGACGACTTGATGCAGGAGGCCGAGGGGGCGCTCTTCGAGCTATCGCAGAAGAACATGAAGAAGGACTACACCCAGATAGATCCTGTCATCAGGAACGCCCTCGACGTCATCAACAAGGCGGCGCAGAACAAGGATGGACTGACGGGAGTACCGACGGGCTACCACAAGCTGGACGACATCACCTCTGGTTGGCAGCCCTCCGACCTTGTCATCATTGCAGGACGTCCTGCAATGGGTAAGACATCGTTCGCGCTGTCAATGGCGAAGAACATCGCCGTCGACTACAAGGTGCCGATGGCCTTCTTCTCTCTGGAGATGTCGAATGTCCAGTTGGTCAACCGACTCATCTCCAACTGTTGTGAAATCAAGGGCTCCAAGATTATGAACGGACAGTTGCAGCCTGACGAGTGGGAGCGGTTGGACAAGCGCGTGAACTCACTGCTTGGTGCGCCCATATACGTCGACGATACGCCAGGACTCTCCGTATTCGAACTGCGCACCAAGGCACGCCGACTGGTGAGAGAGCACGACGTGAAGCTCATCATGATAGACTACTTGCAGTTGATGAACGCCAATGGTATGCGCTTTTCCTCGCGACAGGAGGAGGTGTCTACCATCTCACGTTCGCTCAAGGGACTGGCAAAGGAACTGGACGTCCCTATCCTGGCACTCTCGCAATTGAACCGCGGCGTGGAGAACCGCGACGGACTCGACGGCAAGCGGCCGCAACTCTCTGACCTGCGCGAGTCAGGTGCCATTGAACAGGACGCTGACATGGTACTCTTTGTGCATCGCCCAGAGTATTATGGGCTCCTGCAGGACGACCACGGACACGACCTCCGCGGCATGGCGCAGATTATTATTGCCAAGCATCGTAAGGGTGCCACAGGTGACGTGCTGCTCACCTTCAGAGGCGAGTTCACCCGCTTCGAGAATCCTGATGAGAGTCGGCTGAAGGCGGCTGTTCCTGGTGACAACGGTGGAGAGATTATCAGCAGCAAGATAAACGGCGGGGCCGACTTTCCGCCATCTGACAATGATCCCTTTCCGCCATTCGTAGAAGGAGCGGCGCCTGATTTCTAAATAAGGAATAGAAGAATATTTGGTTTTTAGAGAGACAAAGAGACAGAAGGGCTTACTTCGCGTACTTCTCAATAAGCCCTTCTGCCTGTCCATCGCCCAGTTCACCCGCTTTGCGGAGGTTTCTGATACCTTCTTCCTTCTGCCCTAACTGGCACAGGGCAACGCCAAGAAACAGGTAACCGTCACTATGATCAGGGGCCAGTTTGATGCAGGTGCGCCCTTCTTCTACAGCCTCCTCAAAATAGCCTACACGCAGCAATAGCGATGCTTTCTCAGCATGGTACAGGTCGTATTCAGGCTCCATCGAGATGGCCTGGTTGATGTCGTTCAAAGCCAGCTGGTATTGCCGGCCCCCCAGCTCTGCCTGGAAGCGGAGATAGTAGAACCGTGCCTTCAACTGCGACTTCATCAGCGTTTCATATTCATTGTAGTCAGCTATTGCTGCACGATAGTTGCCTACATCGTGGTTTACGCGGGCACGCTCCAGCAGATAAGGGGCGGCTGCCTTTAGGTAGGGCTTGGAGAAGGTGGCCACTGCGCTGTCCAACAGGGCTATCTGTGCCGCCGTGTCGCGAAGCATTTCACGGCAGCGCGATGCCTCGTAGAACAGCTCGGCACTACGCAGGTTAGTAGCCGACAGCTCACCATAGATATCCGCAGCGTCAGCATATCTCTTCATGGCATAAAGCACTGCGGCCTCATGGTGGCGGTAGGTGGGCTCGGCAGCGGAACGCTGCGCCTCGCGGACCTCATCCAGCGCCTTCTCCAGCGACCACGTGGCAGGAGCCTTGTCCTGTAGGAAGAGGACAGTCTGGTAGACTATGCGGGAGTAGTTGTAGTGGGCCTCTGCCTTCTGGTCGCCCTTCTCTACTGCCAGCCGCAAGTCGCGGTCGGCATCGTTGAAGTGGCCGCCGTCTACGGCGAGACTGGCGCGGTAGACATAGCCGTCGACGGCCTGAGGATACTTCTTGATGAAGTCGTCAACCAGCGTGGCAAACGCGCTGGTATCTCTCCCCGACGATGCTAAGTAGAGCGTCAGTAGCGCTTCGTCGCGCGTGTCGGGAAGTGCCTTCCTGAGGTGGACGGCACGCAGCGCGGGGTCGTTAATGCTCAGACCCGTCATGTGAAGACTATCAGCCATGAGGGCACTGACGGCGTAACTGAGCGTGTCCTGAGGCACTGAGGAGGGCTGAAGTAGTCCCACCACTTGGCCAGCCTCATTCAGCAGCGGACAGCCTACCATTCCCTCATCCTTCTTTATCCGGAGGGTGTAATAGCTGTAGCGGGTATTAACGGTCTCCCGCTTCCGGATAACGCCGGAGATGGCCTGTTTCGTTTCATGGTAAGGCAGCAGCCACAGTGTCTCGCCTTCGTGCGCTGTCGCGGTAGCCACGGGAAGAGCGGCCGACTTGCGCAGCGATACGTGGAACTTGCTGATGTCATAAGTCTCGTTGGCTCCCAGCATATACTCTACGGCATACTCTTTGCCGGAAGCATCAATAACTACGGCGTGCGAGGCTCCCTTGAAGGGTGTGTAGCTGCTGACGGCGTCGCCTTGGTCACTGGTGAAGAAGCCGTTGCTGCTCCCCAGCAAAGTGCCGTCGGCCTTGAACGTTTTGAGCGTGAACACACTCTTGGCTGACTTCTTGAGCCAGGAGGGCTGGGCTGACATGATTGTCGCTGACAACAGCATGCACAGCACGATGATATGTCTTTTCATATTTTCAGTAGTTCTTTTGCGTTTTCAATGGCTGCTGCTGATATGTCGCTGCCGCTCAACATCTGGGCAATCTCGGAAATGCGCTCCTCGTTGTTCAGTTCCCGCATGCGCGACACGGTACCGGCAGCTGTCTCTTCCTTCTCTACTCGGTAGTGGTGGCTTCCCAGTGAAGCTATCTGGGGCAGGTGGGTAATGCTGATGACCTGCCGGCCGCCCAACCCCATTTCCTGCATGATGTGTGCCATCTTCTCTGCCGTCTTTCCGCTTACACCGGTGTCTATCTCGTCAAAAATGATGGTGGGGAGTTTGACGGCTCCGCTAATCATGGCTTTCAGCGATAGCATGACACGTGCAATCTCGCCGCCAGAAGCTACTTGCGAGACAGGCTGGAGTGGGGTGGAGGTATTGGCCGAGAAGAGGAAGGATACCTTGTCCTGCCCCTGCCGCCCGAGTTTTTCCCGGGTTATGTCGATGGTGAAGCGGACATTTGGCATGCCCAGCGGGACGAGCCGCTCCTGCATCTCGCGCTCTATCCTGCGGGAAGCCTTTTGACGCAGTTGCGTCAGCTTGTCGGCTTCTTTGCAGCATGCGGCGTGAAGCTCCTCTACCTCGGCCTCCATCGCCTTCAGTGTCTCGTCGCTGTTCTCCATGTCGCTCAACCGCTGGTGTAGCTTCTCCCGGATGGCAATTAGCTCACTGATGCTTTCGACGCGGTATTTCTTCTGTAGTTCATACAGACGGTCGAGCCGTTCGTTGATTCGGTCCATCTCAGCGGGATCGAAGTCGACATTCTCCTGAAGCGTACTGATGTCGTGCGCGATGTCCTTTAGCTCTACGTAGCATGTCTCCATGCGTTCTGCCAACTCACCTGTGGCAGACATCACCTTCACGATGGTCTGAAGCTCGTTCACTGCCGTATGGAGCATGCTCACGATGCCATTTTCGTCGGAGAGAATGCTATCGGCTGTATAGAGAGCACTCTTGATTTCCTCTGCGTGTGACATCGTCTCGCTGCGCGATTCCAGCTCCTCCTGCTCACCTGGCTGTAGCCGGGCGGACTCAAGCTCCTGATGCTGAAACTGGAGGAAATCGGTCTCTTGGCGCGAGCGTTCCATGTCTGTACGCAGTTCCTCCAGCGCATGCTGTCGGGAGTGGTAGCGCTCGTAGGCTGCCTGATAGGTGTTTAGCTGAGGGGTGGCATCGGCAAGGATGTCCACCACGCTCAACTGGAAGTCCTGTTTGTTGAGCAGAAGGTTCTGGTGCTGGGAGTGGATGTCGACCAGTTGTTCGCCCAGTTCCTTGAGGATGGAGAGAGGGACGGGAGTGTCATTGACGAAGGAGCGGCTCTTGCCCGCCGAGGTCAGTTCGCGCCGGATGATGCATTCAGAGGCATCGTACTCGATGTCGTTGTCACGGAAGAACTGCTCCATCTTGTAGGCTGACAAGTCGAACCGAGCTTCTATGACACACTTGTCGGCACCCGCCTTGATGCTCTTGGAGTCAGCCCGCTGTCCCAGCAGCAGTCCGATGGCACCCAGAATGATGCTCTTGCCTGCTCCTGTCTCGCCAGTGATGACCGAGAAGCCCGGGTAGAGCGTGATGTCCAGCGTGTCGATGAGAGTGAAGTTCTTGATGTATAGTTGTATCAACATGGGGCGTTGGATGTATTGCTTTAGTTTCTTTGTTCCTTGATGATGCCATGCCGATAGGCGTAGAGTAGCTGTTTCAGGTCGTTGATTTGCTCTCGCAGCTCGGCTCCTTTATCGGTGTCAGCCACCAGCATGCGGTGTGCTGACATTTCGACAATCTGAGTCGTTGACTTGATGTCGGAACCTCGCTGTATGGCATCGGAGGTACTCGTAAACGGCTCGTGCTGAACGAGCTGAAATCCACGGCTATGGTAAATTAGTGTGTATCCGGCGATGCCAGTCTCAGAGTGGTAGGCCTCTGAGAAGCCACCGTCGATGACCATCAGCCGGCCTCCTGCTTTGATGGGGTTCTCGCCCTTGGAGGCGTGGACGGGCACGTGACCGTTGATGATGTGGCGGTTCTTACCCTGTACACCGAAAGCGTCCAGGATGCGGTCACATACTTCCGCGTTGTCACGCAGACGGAAGTAGGCCCCCTTTTCCTCCTTGTAGGTATCCTTGTCCGTGAGGAAGTAGCGTTCGAAGGTCGCCATCTTCGATTTGTCAAACAGGGGTGAGTCCTTGCCGCACCACAGATAGAGGAAGTAGTCCTTAGCGTAAGATTTCAGCTCGGCGGGGGTATCGTTTTCAAAGGCGGCACGCACCAACTGGCCGATGTACGACATGAGGGCCTTTCCCTCGAATGATCTACCATGAATCTCTATCTGTTTCAGGGTGCCGTCGTCGTTGAGCGGCACCGAGGCGTGGTAAAGGAGGTTGGAGTTGCAGATAGTGTACATGCAACCATGTGACAGAATAGTCCTGATGTGCTTGCGCAGTTTTTCAGAAACGCGGAAGGAGTGGTGGAGCTTCTGCATAAGTGCCTCCTCCTCGGCGGTCAATTCAATGGTTCCGGTCGGGAAGTTACAGCTCTTCATCGCGTATTCGCGGCCATCGATGACACATATTCGACGGGACGTATCGGTCATTTCCAGCAGACAGCGGTCTTCCATCTTCCATTCAGGACGACGGTGGAAGATGCGTGCCTCCTCCTTGAACTGGATAACGGAGATGGCCTTGTGCATTTTCGATGTGAGTTGCAATGTTTTCTCGTCCATTTTGTTGTTTTTCAGTAACTTGGGTGTAAATTCCTCGCAGGGGTCGTCACCGTAGTGGTCTAGGGCGAAGGTGGCCAGCGGCAGCAGGTTGATGCCGTATCCGTCCTCCAGCGTTGCCATATTGGCATAGCGCAGTGACAACCGGAGTACGTTGCAGATGCAGGCATCGTTGCCTGCGCAGGCACCCATCCACAGCATGTCGTGGTTGCCCCATTGGATGTCCCAGGAAGTATAACGGCGCATTACGTCCATGATGATGTGAGCACCAGGGCCACGATCGTAGATGTCGCCGAGGATGTGTAGCTGGTCGATGGCTAACCGCTGAATGACATTGCAGAGGGCAGTGATAAAGTCATCGGCGCGTCCCGTTGAGATGATTGTGTCGACGATGACGGCCACATAGGCTGCTTTATCTTGGTCGTCAGTCCGCTCGTGAAGCAATTCCTCAATGATGTAGGAGAACTCCTCGGGGAGCGACTTGCGAACCTTGGAGCGCGTGTACTTCGAGGATACGTCGCGGCAAACCTTCACTAATTGGTGTATGGTAATGTGATACCAGTCGTCCAGGTCGGTTTCTACGGCTTTGATCAGCTCCAGCTTCTGTTCGGGGTAGTATATGAGTGTGCAGAGTTCCTTCTTTTCTGACTCACGGATGGAGTTGCCGAAAATCTCTCCTACTTTTCGCTTAATATTGCCCGAGGCGTTCTTGAGAACGTGTTCGAAGGCTTCGTTCTCCCCGTGGATGTCGGCCAGAAAGTGTTCGGTACCTTTGGGGAGGTTCAGAATGGCTTCCAGATTGATGATTTCCGTGGCGGCGTCAGCAATGGTCGGGAACGATTGTGCCAGAAGGTGGAGAAAGCGTTCTTCGCCCGTTGCCAGGGTATCCTTGTCCGTGATATTGATGTGTTTCATATGCTTAGACTATTGTCGATTTGACTTCTGATGAGATATGTCTGTTTGTCGTTGACTGGGGCGAAGGGCATGTAGCCTTCTTCCAGCAGCGTCAGTTCCTGTAGGATGGCCATCAGCCTTTGGGCATACTTTAGAAGGTGACGGTCTTTCAGCGTGGTGCGCAGCTGTTCGTCGTGAAAGTCGGGCGAGACGAGTGCGAGGTGGAGATCGACCAGATGGCGCATACAGGGGCGCTGGCGTAAAGCGGCAACGATGGTAGCGGCGTCCTGATGCAGCGGTGCCGGCTTCTGGTAGTTTGCCGGGAGGTAGTAGCCTATATGGCTGGCATCAATGTCTGGTTTGCTGATGTCCATCACTTCCATGCCGTCGGAAATGAGATCAATGACGTTCTCCTGGTATCCGTAAAGCAAAATGTGCCGCCAGTTTACGTCGGCGGGAATGTCCTGCTGCACGTAGCGGCGGTCCTTCATGATGCCTGCCTTCAGCAAACATGCCGTCATGGTGCGGCTTTCTGGTGTCATAAGCTTCCAAACGTTGCTGTCAATGGTCTTCTGATAGATGACTCCCAGCTGCTTCCGGGCTGTCTCTGGCGAGATGGTGGATGTAATGATGGGGTTGCGGACAACCTCTATATGAGGATTCCATCCTAATGCCTGAAGGTTCTTCTGCTCCATTTTCCCCCGAGCGATAATGGCGTAGCACTTGCTGAAGAACTGTTTTTGGCGCACTTGCATGACCGCATTACCGTTCTTCTGTTTCCAGGGTTGCATCTGACCATGCGGTGAGAGTACATAACGTGATTTCTTATATTGTAGGGCCCTATAGATGACCTCCTTGTCCCTGCAGCCGTGAACGTGGACGATGTCCGGCGATGTGGTGTCGCCGTCACCGCCCAGCATATTGACGTATTCAGCCAGTTGGGGGGCGTCTTTGGGGTATAGGTGCAGGATGGTCATTGTGTTTTTTCGTCCTTCGGTCAATGAAAGAGATTGTAGGAGAATACCTTCATCCGTTGGGTGTTAAGCTTGAGCCAGGACAATCGTTCACCGAAATAGGAGAGAATCTCGTGTCCTTTGCCATGTGACACCACAATAAAGTCATATTTCCCGTTTATGTAGCGTAGCATTTTTCCCTGGTGACCGTCCGACTTCCGCCGTTCGGCTTTGCTAATATACTTCCGGGCTTCGGTCAGATTGCTGAACGACTGAAGACGGAACGAGTGGTTTTTCTGCGTGATGTAACCCAGCATCAGTTCGTCTCCATTCAGCAGCTCGGAAATCTGCGAGAGCCACTGCTGGGAGGGTGGAAAGATTGCCGCGTTGATGAATATCACCCATTCGTTTCTGGCAGCCTTTACGCCCAGTGTGAGCCCCAATTTCTGGCGATTCTCGTATCGGCTGTCCTTGGGAATGAAAGTCGTATAGAGGTGGCTATAGCGTGCTTTCATGCTTTTCAGGACGTCATCAGTATCATCCGTCGACGATTCATTGACGACAATGAGCTCATATCCCTCGTACTCCTGTTCCAGCAGGAGGGGAAGGCTCTGTTTCAGGTCGTCAGCCTGGTCGTGGGCGCTGATGACGATGGAGAATCGCGGTTGTTCCGTTGTTGCCGCTTTGTTAGTGTCGTTCATTTACAGATCATCGTTTGTGTATCCCAGTGGCAGCTGTCGGCAGTTATATTGTGATGCCATGATTTCGCCGTAGGCTCCTGCCGAGCGGATGGCCAGCAAGTCTCCGCGGCGGGTACCGTCCAGGTCAATCTGTTTGGCAAAGACATCTGTCGACTCACAGATGGGGCCTACAACGTCATAGGTCTCTTTGGGCTCGTTGCTACTGATGTTCTCAATCTTGTGGTATGCCTGATAGAGTGCGGGACGGATGAGGTCGGGGAATCCCGCGTCAACGATGGCAAACTGCTTCGTAGCCCCCTTCTTAATATATAAGGTACGCGTAATTAGGCTGCCGCATTGGGCCACAATGGATCGTCCCAATTCGAAGTGGAGGGTCTGTCCGGGGCGCAGCTTCAGCTTCTTGGCATAAGTGTCGAAGTAGTCTTTGAACTCTGGTATTGGCATGCGGTTAGGGTGTTGGTAGTCAACCCCCAGTCCGCCGCCCACGTTGATGTGCTCCAGGGTGATGCGATGACGCTCCAGCTCCTGCTGCAGATCGTTGACACGGTTGCAGAGGGCCTCGAAGTCGCTCATGTCGAGTATCTGGCTTCCGATGTGGAAATGCAGTCCTACAACGCGGATGTTCTTCATCTGGCTGGCCTCGTTGATTACAGCCATCATGTCGCGCATTGCAATACCGAACTTGTTCTCAGCCAGTCCGGTTGTAATGTTGGCATGCGTGTGGGCTCCGACGTTGGGATTCAGACGGAAGGCAACTCGCGCCGTCTTGCATTTAGCGTTTGCTAACTCGTTGATGACTTCCAGTTCAGGAATGCTTTCTACGTTAAAGCAGAAGATGTCGCTGTCCAGACCGAGGTTGATTTCCCAATCGCTCTTTCCCACGCCGGCATAGACAATCTTGTTGCAGGGGAAACCTGCTTTGAGGCATGTCTCTATTTCGCCGCCGCTGACACAGTCGGCTCCCAGCCCGGCCTCCCTGATGATGCGGAGCAGCTTGGGGTTGGCATTGGCCTTTACGGCATAGTGAACCACGAAACCTTCATGCCGGCTTGTCTCCTCTTTGATGGTGTTGAGGGTCTTTCGCAGCAGCTCTGTGTCGTAGTAGTAAAAGGGGGTCCTGATGGATTGGAATCTCTCTATAGGAAATTGTCCTTTCATCTTTCAGGAATTATTCTAATTGAACAACTGGTCGCTGAGCGACTGGAGAGCACGTTTCTTGTCCTCCTCGCGAACAAGGAAGGAGATGTTATAGTTAGACCCTCCATAGCTAATCATGCGCACGGGTATGCTCTTCATAGCGTCAAGGACTTTGGTCTCGAAGCCGATGTTCGACCAGTCAAGGTCTCCGACAACGCAGATAACGCACATGCCGGTATCGACTGTTACGGTGCCGTACTTCTTCAGCTCGTCGACAATCTCGCCGAGGTGGGATGAGTTGTCGATACTCATGGAGACACCGACCTCAGAGGTACACACCATATCGATAGGAGTCTGATAGCTCTCGAAGATTTCGAAGACCTTGCGAAGGAACCCTGTAGCCAGCAGCATGCGGCTGGACTTGATTTTGATGGCGATGATGTTGTCCTTGGCAGCAACAGCCTTGATTTTCCCATATTCGGTGGCGTTGGAGATGGTAGTTCCCTCGGCCTCAGGATCCATTGTGTTCAGCAGACGGACGGGGATGCCTGCGTATTTGGCGGGTTGCACACAGGTGGGGTGCAGAATCTTTGCTCCGAAGTAGGCCAGCTCTGCTGCTTCCTCGAAATGCAACTGGTGGACGGGCTCTGTCTTGTCGACTACACGCGGATCATTGTTGTGCATGCCGTCAATGTCCGTCCATATCTGGATTTCTTCAGCATTGATGGCAGCACCGATAAGGGAGGCAGTGTAGTCAGAGCCACCACGCTGCAGGTTGTCAATCTCACCATAGGCGTTGCGGCAGATGAAACCCTGTGTGATGTACACCTGGGCACCTTCGTTCTTCTCCATCAGGGCATTCAGCTTCTCCTTGATGTATACGGGGTCTGGCTCGGCGTTCTTGTCGGTACGCATGAAGTCAAGTGCATTAAGCAGCACGACGTTGATGCCCTCCTGGCGCATGTAGTTGGTAACCATGTTGGTTGACATCATCTCGCCCTGTGCAACGATGCTCTTCTCCTCGAAGGAGGTGAACAGCTCTTTGGTGAAGGAGCGAAGGTAGTCGAACTCGTTCTTGAGGAACTCTTTCGTCACGCTCTTAGCCTCATCGGTGCTGTAAAGCTCCTCAACGTGCTTGGCGTACTTCTGTTCCAGGCGGTTGATGACCTCGTTGGCTCCGTCCGGATTCTTCTTGTAGAGGTAGTCGGAAATCTCCAACAGCGAGTTTGTTGTTCCCGACATAGCCGAGAGTACGATGAATACGGGTTCGCCAGACTTAGTGACCAGTTGTGTCACTTCCTTCATTCTCTGTGGCGTGCCTACTGACGTGCCGCCAAACTTCATTACTTTCATAGTCGTTGTCTTATTTCTTGTCTTTATTTGTTTCCTTAGATTTCTTCTCTCGCCGAGTAGTCGACGCGGGCTCCTTCAGGTGACTCGTCGTCGGCTATCTGGAGGCTGTTGTAGTTGCTTGTAACCTCTTCCACCTTGCCGTTGTCGCACCGGTAGACAATACCGCGATACTGCTCCAGCAACTGTCGGTTATGAGTTGACATGACAACAGCTGTTCCTGTCTGGGAAATCTGTCTGAGCAGTTGGATAATCTGGTCGCTTGTCTCCGCGTCCAGATTGCCTGTCGGCTCATCGGCAATAATCATCTTCGGACTGTTTAGTATGGCCCGTGCGATGGCGATACGCTGCTGCTCTCCGCCGGAGAGCTCATGGGGCATGCGGTCCCTCTTCTCTGTCATGCTGACTTCGCTGAGGACTTCGTCGATACGGCGGTTGATTTTCTCCTTGTCTTTCCATCCCGTTGCCTTCAGCACGAAACACAGGTTCCTGTAGACGCTACGGTCGCTCAGTAGCTGGAAGTCCTGGAAGATGATTCCCATCTGCCGGCGAAGGGCTGGAATCTCCTTGCGACGGATGGTCGTCATGTCTTGGTCAAGCACAATGGCCTTGCTGGCATCCTCGATGTCTACCTCGCCGTAGATGGACTTCAGCAGTGAGCTCTTTCCGGAGCCTACGCGTCCTATGAGGTAGATGAATTCGCCGTCCTCGACATGGAAGTTCACTCCTTCGAGTACGTGTTCGCCGTCCTTGTGGGCCAGGCTTACGTTTTGATAGTCTATCAGTTCCATGATGGTTCCCTTTTCTGTTATTTCATTGTTCCTGCGGCTTTGGCTTCGCGGCGCTTACGGTCCCAGTTGGGGTCGTGGCGCATGGCCAGTTCGGCAGCGACGTCCTCTATGCGGAGTCCTTTGCTGGTGAGCAGCACGACAAGGTGATAGAGCATGTCGCTGGCTTCGTAGACGAGTTTCTCGTTGGTGCCGTTGGTGGCCTCGATGACAGCTTCCAGGGCCTCTTCGCCTACTTTCTGTGCTATGCGGTTGATGCCATTCTTGAAGAGGCTGGTGGTGTAACTACCTTCCGGCATCTCCTCATGACGGCGGTTGATGAAGTCCTGGAGCTCGGTAAGGAAGAGCAGCGGGTTCTTCTCGTTTTCCTCGCCCCAGCAGGTGTCAGTTCCCTTGTGGCAGGTAGGGCCTGCCGGAATGGCCTTGACGAGCAGGGTGTCGTTGTCGCAGTCTACTTTCATGTCAACGAGTGTAAGGAAGTTGCCGCTGGTTTCTCCCTTTGTCCACAAGCACTGCCGTGAGCGGCTCCAGAAGGTTACCTTCCCTGTGGCTATCGTTTTGTCGAGAGCCTCCTGGTTCATGTATCCCAGCATCAGCACGTTCTTTGTCTGTGCATCCTGGATGATGGCAGGTACGAGCCCGCCGCATTTTTCGAAGTCTATTGTCATGTTGTTTTGTTATTTCGGTATCTTGATGTTTTGTGGTCCCAGTTTTAGATGCGAACGTTGATTCTCTCTTCTCTCAGGTATTTCTTCAGCTCGGGTATGGGTATTTCTCCGAAGTGGAAGACGCTGGCTGCCAGCGCCGCATCGGCATGTCCCAGTGTGAATGCATCGCGGAAGTGCTCTCTGGCACCAGCGCCACCGCTGGCGATGATGGGTATTGAGAGATTGTCGGCCAGCTCCCGCAGTGCCTCGTTGGCGTATCCTGTCTTGACACCGTCGTGGTTCATGGAGGTGAAGAGTATCTCGCCGGCTCCTCTCTCCTGTGCCTCATGGGCCCACTCGAAGAGTCCCCGTTCGGTGCGTTCGCGCCCGCCCTTCAGGTAGCAATGCCATAGGCTGCCGTCAGACGAGCCGTTGTGCATGCCGTCAGCGTCCAGCCGTGCATCGATGGCACAGACACAGACCTGTGAGCCGAAGCGATGGGCAATCTCGTCGATGAGCTCCGGTCTGCGGATGGCTGCGCTGTTGACGCTTACCTTGTCAGCACCGGCATAGAGCAGCCGCTCGACGTCGGCAAGTTCGTTGATGCCGCCTCCGACGGTGAAGGGGATGTTGATTTCTGCGGCTACGCGAGTCACCATCTCCGTAAAGGTCTTGCGCCCTTCGAAGGAGGCGGTGATGTCCAGGAACACGAGTTCGTCGGCTCCCTGCTCGGAGTAGGCCTTGCCCAGCTCCACGGGGTCGCCGGCGGAACGCAGATTCACAAAGTTCGTTCCCTTGACGGTTTCGCCGTCCTTGACGTCCAGACAGGGTATGATACGTTTAGCTAAGCCCATATTCCTTTACTAAGTCCTTGAGGTTGATTCTTCCTTCGTAGATAGCCTTTCCGAAGACTACGGCGGGGATGCCGGCACGGTTGAGGGCGGCAATGTCGTCTGCTGACGACACTCCGCCGCTGGCAATGAGGTGCAGTTGCGGATAGGCTTCCATCACTTCGCTGTAGAGGTCGACGGCCGGTCCCTGCAGGGTGCCGTCCTTGGATATTTCGGTGCACAGCACGTTGCGGACGCCGGCATCGACGTACTTCTTGAGGAACGGCAGAAGGTCCTCCGTGGAATCCTCCTTCCAGCCGTTGATGCTGATTTTCCCGTGTCGCACGTCGGCTCCGAGTATCATGCGTTCAGCACCATACTTCTCCAGCCAGCCCATGAACAAGTCGGGACTGGTGACGGCGACGCTGCCGACGGTTACCATTTCAGCTCCGCTGCTGAAGGCTTTCCGGATGTCGTCGTCGGTCTTGATGCCTCCGCCGAAGTCTATGCGCAGACGAGTCTCCGTGGCACAGCTCTTGAGTACCTGGCTGTTGACGATGTGCTTGGACTTGGCGCCGTCAAGGTCTACCATGTGGAGCCGTTTGAATCCGAGCTGCTCGAACTCTCTGGCCATGGTGGCGGGGGAGTTGCTGTAGACGGTTTTCTGGTCGTAGTCGCCCTTGGTGAGGCGCACGCACTGGCCGTCGATGATGTCTATGGCAGGAATGAGTTCTATCATAGGTCTAAGAAGTTCTTGATGATGCGTTCGCCCACTTTGCCGCTCTTCTCGGGATGGAACTGGCAGGCGTAGAAGTTGTCGCGGTGCATGGCTGCGGAGTAGGGCAGTATGTAGTCTGTGGTGGCGATGGTGTCTGCGCATAGCGGCACGTAATAGGAGTGTACGAAATAGACATATCCTCCTTCTATGCCTTCCATGATGTCAGACTTTGTGTCGTAGAGCTTGTTCCACCCCATGCAGGGAACCTTGTCCTCATGTCGCTGGGGCAGGAAGCGGCGGACGTCAGCATCGAAGATGCCGATGCAGTCGACGTCTCCCTCCTCGGAGTGCCGGCAGAGCAGTTGCTGACCGACGCAGATGCCCAGGACGGGCTGCCGCAGCGAGCGTATGACCTCGTCCAGTCGGCGGGCCTTGAGGTACTCCATAGCTCCGCGCGCCTCCCCCTGTCCGGGGAACAGCACGCGGTCGGCCTTCGTCAGGGCTTCGGCGTCGTCTGTCAGCAGGGGGTCGATGCCCAGCCGCTTCAGTGCGTTGACGACGGAGTAGATGTTTCCGGCGTTGTATTTTACGATGGCTACGTTCATGAGAAGATGATGGTCTTGTTCTTATAGGTGAGTATCTTGCGCTCGATGTGCTTGATGACAGCGTGGCTCAATACGATTTTCTCCAGGTCCTTTCCTTTGAGGACAAGGCTCTCGGGGGTGTCCTTGTGGGTGATGCGTGTCACGTCCTGTTCGATGATGGGTCCGGCATCGAGGTCGGCTGTCACGTAGTGGCTCGTTGCTCCGATAATCTTTACGCCGCGCTCCCAGGCCTGGTGGTAGGGCTTGGCTCCGATGAAGGCCGGCAGGAAGGAGTGGTGGATGTTGATGATATGGTGGGGGTATTCGGCTATCATCTCGTCCGAGATGATTTGCATGTAGCGGGCCAGGACGATGAACGAGATGTCGAGTTTCTTCAGCAGTTCCATCTCGGCTTTCTCGACCTCGGCCTTGTTGGAGTGGTCCTTCTTGATGCTCCACACGTAGTAGGGGATGCCGAATTGGTCGGCAACGTAGCGCAGGTCTTCGTGGTTGGAGACGATGCAGGGGATGTCGCATGCAAATTCACCGGCTTTCCAGCGTGCCAGCAGGTCGTACAGGCAATGGCTCATCTTTGAGACGAAGATGGCCATGCGCGGCCGCTTGTCGCTGTAGTAGAGCGAGAACTTCATCTTGTAGCGCTGGGCGTAGAGTGTGGTGATGTATTCGTAGATTTTGTTGCGGGGAATAAGGAATCCCTCCAGTTCCCACTCGATGCGCATGAAGAACATGCCGTCGATTTTGTCGACGTATTGGTCGAGGTATACGATGTTTCCCTTGTTGTCGGTAATGAATTTCGTGACTTCTGTGATGATGCCTTGTTGGTCGGGGCAGTGCAGAAGCAGTATGGCTGTTGGTTTCATCTGTTCTTCCCTTGTTTTCTGTTGTTTTCTTATTTATAGCGTGCAAAATTACGAAAAAGAGGCGAAAGTGCCAAACTTTCACCTCTTTTTATTACGTTATGTTTGTTGTGTATGTCTCGTCGAGGGGGTTATCCTATTAGTTCCACGGAGCGTTTGAGGAATTTGTCCAGTGCTTCGCCCTTGAGCATGCCGTTCTGTAGCAGTGCGAGGTCGATGAGCTGGTGGACGATGCTGTTCTTCGCTGCATAGTTGCTGATGAGCTGCTGTTTCTTCTGCTTCTGCTCGTCAATGGCCTTCTGCGTCTGCTGTTTGTCGTCCTTTTCTTCCTGTGTGATTTCCTCGGGCTTCTTCTTGTCCTGAGCCTGATTGAGTGCAGCGAGGCGGGCTTCCTGTCCCTTGAGTTCGCTTTCGACGGGTTTCAGCTCGTCGGAGAGGGCTGTCTGGGCGTCGTTGAGCACTTTTTTCACAAGCGTGTGGTCGCTGTTGAGTACCAGTGTGTAGGAGTCCGGCATCTGTCCGTAGAAGCCCATTCCGGCCTGGAAGCGGCTCATCTCCTTCATGCGGCGCATCCACTCGTTCTGGGTGATGACGACGGGGCGGGCGTCGGCACCCAGGGCGTCGACCTGTACCATGAACTCGGTCTTGTCGAGCTTGGGCATCTGGGTGCTGAAGACGGCTGACAGATTGTCACTCTCTTCCTGGCTGAGTGTGTTCTTCGGGGCGTTCTGCTTCACGATGAGGCGGTCGATGATGTCGCTGTCTACGCGGGTGAAGCGGCTCTTCTCGAACTTCTGCTCCAGCGTCTGGATGCAGGGTACGTCGAGCTGTCCGTCGAGCAGCAGCACCGAGTAGCCCTTGTCCTGGGCGGCCTTGATGTAGGAGTACTGCTCCTCCTTGTCGGTGGCATAGAGGTAGACGAGGGTGTCGTCCTTGTCTTTCTGGGAGGCCTCGATGAGCTTCTTGTACTCGTCGAAGGTGAAGTACTTGCCGTCGACGTCTTTCATCAGGGCGAAGTCCTTGGCTCGGTCGTAGAAGCCTTCCTCGCTGAGGATTCCGTAGTTGATGAAGAGTTTCAGGTCGTCCCACTTCTCCTCGTACTGCTTGCGGTCCTCACCGAAGATGGCTTTCAGGCGGTCGGCCACCTTCTTGGTGATGTAGGTCGAAATCTTCTTCACCTCGCGGTCGCTCTGCAGGTAGGAACGTGAGACGTTCAGGGGGATGTCCGGCGAGTCGATGACGCCGTGCAGCAGCGTGAGGAATTCCGGAACGATGCCTTCCACCTGGTCGGTGACGAAGACCTGGTTGCAGTAAAGCTGTATCTTGTTCTTCTGCAGTTCTATGTTCGACTTGATTTTGGGGAAGTAGAGGATGCCCGTGAGGTTAAAGGGGTAGTCGACGTTCAGGTGAATCCAGAACAGGGGCTCGTCGCTCATGGGGTAGAGCGTGCGGTAGAACGACTTGTAGTCCTCGTCCTTCAGCGTCGAGGGCGTCTTGGTCCACAGCGGCTCGACGTTGTTGATGATGTTGTCCTCGTCGGTGTCTACCTGCTTGCCGTCCTTCCACTCGGTCTTCTTGCCGAAGGCTACGGGGACGGCGAGGAACTTGCAGTACTTCTGGAGCAGTCCCTCCAGCTTGTACTTGTCGAGGAACTCCTTGCAGTCGTCGTCGATGTAGAGGATGATGTCGCTGCCGTGCTCGGCGCGCTCGGCGTCGTCAATCTCGTAGGCAGGGCTGCCGTCACAGCTCCACTTGACGGCCTTGGAGCCCTCCTTGTAGCTCTTGGTGACAATCTCCACCTTCTTGGAGACCATGAAGCTGGAGTAGAAGCCCAGTCCGAAGTGGCCGATGATGCTGTTGGCCGTGTCCTTGTACTTCTCCATGAAGTCGGTGACGCCGGAGAAGGCTATCTGGTTGATGTACTTGTCTATCTCCTCCTCGGTCATGCCTATTCCGTGGTCGCTGATGGTGATGGTGCCCTTGTCGGCGTCCATGCTGACGCGCACGGTCAGGTCGCCCAGCTCCTGCTTGTATTCGCCGTTCTGTGCCAGTGTCTTGAGTTTCTGGGTGGCATCGACGGCGTTGCTTACCATCTCGCGGAGGAAAATCTCATGGTCGGAGTAGAGAAACTTTTTGATGACGGGGAAGATGTTCTCGGTAGTAACCCCGATGTTGCCTTTTTGCATGGTTCTTTCTTTTATCTCTGTTTGTTGATTTTGTCTGCCCTGACCGCTGCAAAAAATATGCCAGAGCAAGTCGGTCGGGCGTTTTTCCATTGGATAATGTAAAATAAAATAGCCTTTTTTTAACATTTCGGAATGACTGCTTCTGGCGTCGAAAATGGACGTTCCTGTGGGGATGGGGGGTGGAAGACGATGACGTAACGGGTGTTTCTGAACAATATGATGGATAAAACGACCAGTTTTGCCGTTCTGGTTGTCTCGGAAGATAGTATTTTGCAAGTCGTTATATGGCACCTTTCAGGTAGTTTGCCCGGACCTTTCGACCCGCAAAACCGGACCTTTCGTTTTTCACAATGCCGACTTTTTAGCTGACATTCCTGTAAATGACTGTCTGACAGACGGATATGAAAAATATCCAAAAATCGCTTTTTTTCGTTCGAGGCAGGAGTTTTCGGCATTTATGCGTGTTTTCGGAGGGTTGTTGTCAAGAATTTTCTTAAATGTTAACAGTCTGTCCGAGCATGCCTTTTGCATGACAAAAAAGAGATTTCCCTGAAAACTTTTTCACGTTTTGGAAATGTTTTGTAACTTTGCACACCAATTGAGAAAAGAGCATGACAAAGAGACGCAGATGGCATTGTCTGCCAGGACAGCAGCCGACAGAGCTGGACAAGCAAGTGATGTACTGGGAGGATAAGGGCAAACTGGTTCCCACCCGTGAGCTTATCAAGACTCCCGAACAGATAGAGGGCATCCGCCGCGCGGGAGTCGTCAATACCGGTGTGTTGGACGCTGTGACCGCTGCCATCCATGAAGGCATGAGTACGCTGGAGATTGACCGCATCTGCCGCGCCTATTGCGAGGAGCATGGAGCAACGCCCGCCTGTCTGAACTACGGCGGTGACGAGGAAACCCCGCCGTTCCCCATGTCGGTGTGTACGAGCATCAACGAGGTAGTCTGTCACGGCATTCCCAAGGAAGAGGACGTGCTTCAGGAAGGCGACATCATTAACGTCGATTTTACGACCATCCTTGACGGCTATTATGCTGACGCGTCGCGTATGTTCATTATCGGCAAGACCTCGCCCGAGAAGGAGCAGCTGGTGCGTGTGGCCAGGGAGTGCCTGGAGATTGGCATGGAAGCCGCCAAGCCCTGGGGATTCGTAGGCGACATCGGTCACGCCATCGAGAAACATTGCAAGAAATACGGCTACGGCATCGTACGCGACCTGGCCGGCCACGGAGTAGGGTGTCATTTCCATGAAGACCCGGAAGTGAACCACTACGGTCGTCGCGGTACGGGAATGCTGCTCGTCCCAGGCATGGTGTTTACGATAGAACCCATGATAAACATGGGGACATGGGAAGTGTTCATAGACGCTGACGACCCCTATGGATGGGAAGTCATCTCTGGCGACGAACAGCCCAGTGCCCAGTGGGAGCACACGCTGCTCATGACCGAACACGGAGTGGAAGTGCTGACGTACTAAAGCGGACATTCCG
>CAMHIM010000009.1 GCA_946185225.1 uncultured Prevotellaceae bacterium | reverse complement strand
CTGCGGTACTACTCCTCGGCAGCCTCAGGCTTCATATTCGTATAGACTGTCTGCACATCGTCGAAGTCCTCAAGCTTCTCTATCATCTTGTCAATAGTCTCGCGCTCCTCGGGAGTGACGTCCTTCAGGTCGTTAGGAATACGGGTGAACTCAGCACCTGTTACCTCGAAACCGTTCTCCTCAAGATGCTTCTGGATAGCCGAGAAGCTGGAGGGGTCGCCGTAGATGGTGATGCTCTGCTCTTCCTCGTCCTCATCGAACTCGTCTTCCACACCATAGTCTATCAGGTCGAGAATCATCTCGTCCATGTCCAGTCCGTCCTTCTTCTTGAAGGTGAAGACAGCCTTGTGGTCAAAGAGGAACGAGAGGCTACCCTGTGTGCCCAGGTTGCCGTTGAACTTGTTGAAGACCGAACGCACATCACCCACGGTACGTGTGGTGTTGTCAGTAAGCGTTTCGACAAAAATAGCCACGCCGTGAGGGCCGTATCCCTCGTAGGTCACCTCCTTGTAGTCGCTCTGGTCCTTACCCATTGCGTTCTTGATGGCACGCTCAATGTTGTCCTTCGGCATATTTTCACGCTTGGCGTTGGCGATGCAAGCACGGAGCGCAGGGTTCATGTCGGGCTCAGGACCGCCTGCCTTCACGGCAATAGCTATCTGCTTACCAATCTTCGTAAATGTCTTGGCCATATGGCCCCACCGCTTCAGCTTCGCTGCCTTGCGGTATTCAAATGCTCTTCCCATTTTTATTTAAATCTTAATTTTTAACTCTTATTTCTAACTTATCTCAGTTCTGCATTCAGTTGCTTCTTCAGGTTGGCAATGAGTTTCTGCATGATAGCATCTATCTGCTTGTCACCCATGGTTTTCTCTGCATCCTGAAGGATGAAGTTGACGGCATACGACTTCTTGCCGGCAGGCAGCTTGTTGCCTTCGTACACATCGAACAGTTCCACCTTTTTCAGGAACTTCTTCTCCGTTTGGCGGGCTATCTGCTCCACCTGTGCAAACTCCACGGCAGAATCCACAAGCAAGGCGAGGTCACGGCTGACGGCAGGATACTTGGCAATGTCAGTATAGAGCACCTCGTTCTTCTTGGTGGCCTTCATCAGGGACGTCCAGTCGAGTTCGGCATAATAGACGGGAGCATCCAGATCGAACCGTCTGCAAACCTTCTTTGACACGATGCCCATCTCGGCCAATTTCTTGCCGCCTCGGTTCTCCAGCGTGATGC
This sequence comes from uncultured Prevotellaceae bacterium, assembly GCA_946185225.1. Classification (GTDB taxonomy): domain Bacteria; phylum Bacteroidota; class Bacteroidia; order Bacteroidales; family Bacteroidaceae; genus Prevotella. The sequence goes on along the minus strand of CAMHIM010000009.1, from coordinate 33,306 downwards.
CTGCCGAGAACACGGCGTTGCCGGACTTCTTACGCACTACGGCACCCTCAGGCATACCGATACGGCGCAGGATGTTCTCCACGTGGGCGCTCAGTTCATAGTAGCTGGTGTCCTCGTTGGCGTGTGCCCATGACCCCTCCACGCGCTTACCCGTAATCCAGAGGCCCATGTGGAAGTCTTCCTTGTAGGCCGCCATGGGATTGTCCATGTTCTCCTTCTGGGGGTCAAAGGTGTATATATTGCCGAATTCAAAGAAGTGAAGGTTCGGACTCTTGCGCTTCACGTTGTGTTCAATGCTCTCCAAACCACCATACAGCAGCGTCTGACGCATCACGTTAAGGTCTGCCGACAGGGGGTTCATGATGCGCACCAGCGTGGTGGCATCCTCGCCATAGTAAGCGGCCTTCGTCAGGGAGTTGTTCAGTATCTCGTTGAAACCAGCACCGACAAGCTGTTCGCTGACCAGGTTCTGAAGCTTGTGCTTGCGGTCCTCGTCGCCCTTGATGACCAACGAGCCCTTGAGCTGGGTGGGAATCTCCACATTATTATATCCATAGATGCGCAGGATGTCTTCCACTACATCACAGGGACGCTGCACATCCACGCGGTAGGCAGGAACCTCCAGCTTCAGTCCTTCGGTACACTCGGCGAGCACCTTCATCTCCAGGTTCTCACATATCTGCTTGATGGTAGCAGAGGGTATTTCCTTGCCTATCAGGTTCTTGACGTATCCATAATCAAGGTCAACTACGGGGTTGGCAATCTTCTCTGGATAGACGTCACGAATCTCCATGCTTACCTTACCACCGGCCAGCTCCTGACAGAGCAGGGCGGCATACTTCAGAGCCTCAACGGTGCCGTTGGGGTCAACGCCACGCTCAAAGCGGAACGAGGCATCCGTGGACAGTCCATGACGACGGGCAGACTTACGAATCCATGTGGGATGGAAGTAGGCACTCTCCAGAACGACATTACGGGTTGTCTCATAGGTTCCGCTGCCCTTGCCACCAAAGACACCGGCGATACACATAGGCTCCTCGACATTGCAGATGGCAAGATCACGGTCAGAGAGCTTGTGCTCCACACCGTCCAACGTCTGGAAGGACGTTCCCTCTGGCATTGTCTTCACCACAATCTTATGGCCCTTGACCATGTCGGCATCGAAGCAATGAAGAGGCTGGCCCATAGCCATCATGACATAATTGGTGATGTCGACAATGTTATTGATAGGACGGAGGCCTATGGTCGTCAGTTTGTTCTTCAGCCAGTCAGGAGATTCCTTGACGTCGCATCCGGTAATGCTGACGCAGGCATAGCGCTTACAAGCCTCTGTGTTCTGTATCTCCACGTCAATAGGGAAATCATGGTTGTCTACCTTGAAGTCAGCAACGGAAGGCTTGTGCAGACTGGTCTCGTAGCCATTTTGCTTCAGCCATGCATAGAGATCGCGGGCCACGCCCCAGTGGGACAACGCATCAGCACGGTTGGCGGTGATGTCCACCTCAATGAGCCAGTCGCTCTCCAGATGATAGTATTCTGCCGCAGGTGTACCCACCACAGCATCATCAGGAAGAACGATGATACCGTCATGGGAAGTTCCCACGCCAATCTCGTCCTCGGCACATATCATGCCGTTCGACTCAACACCACGGAGCTTGGACTTCTTGATGACAAACTCCTTGTCACCGTCGTAGAGCACACAGCCCAGGTCGGCGACAATAACCTTCTGACCTGCTGCCACATTGGGAGCGCCACAGACTATCTGAGACGGTTCCTCACGGCCCAGGTCAACGGTCGTTACATGAAGATGATCACTATTGGGATGTGCTTCGCACGTCAGAACATGGCCGACGTACAAGCCTTTCAGTCCGCCCTTGACAGACGGCACTTCCTCCAACGCGTCAACCTCAAGTCCGGTTGACGTCAGAGCGTCGCAGACCTCCTGCGGCGTGAGGCTGAAGTCCACATATTCCTTCAGCCACTTATAAGAAACATTCATTCTCTAAGTATGTTAAATTTCGAAATTTGCGCGCAAAGGTACAAATTTTCCGCGAAACGCGTGCATACTTCGAGAATTATTTTACTCTATACACGTCATCAGAAAGTCCACCGCACCGTTTACGCCAAACTTACGCACATTCAGACACAGGTCGTAGTTGCGGGCATCCTGCCAGTCGCTCCCCGTAAAGGTCTTCGTATAGAGTTCACGGCTGTAGTCGTTGTCAACAACCATTGCAGCAGCATCCTGTTCTGAAATGTCGTACTTCTCTGCAATACGGCGCTTGCGGCAGTCGTCGTCAGCGTGGATAAAAATCTTCAGGACATTCGGATGGTTTCGGAAGATGTGGAAACCGCAGCGGCCGACAATGATGCAAGACTCCTCCTGAGCAATCTGCCGGATAACCTCGGCCTGGGCATCGAACAGACGGCGTGACGTCTGGTCGTACTCCTGACCGTTATACTCGGTCTGTGCCATGTACTGACGATAGAAATTGGTAAAGTCGTCACGCCATAACGGATTGCGTGCTTCTATCTTCTCCACGGCATCCTCAACACAGCAGATGCGACTGGCCACCTCATTCAATATCTGCTTGTCAAGCAGCTTCACATTCAAGCGACGTGCAAGTTCGGCACCTATCTCATGACCTCCTGTTCCGAACTGCCGGCTAATGGTAATGATAAACTTTTCCTCCTTGTTCATAGTACACATGGTTTAAGTTATGGCACAAAGATAAGCATTTTATTTGATTCACCAAACTTTTTTTGCCGATTTTGTTTTGCAAAGTCATGTTTGACGGCAATATTGGGCAACACTCTCAGCACAACGCTCACCGTCGATACCAGCCGAGACAATGCCACCGGCATAGCCAGCACCCTCACCGCAAGGGAACAGCCCACGGACTCGAACATGCTGCAACGTCTCATGGTCTCGCACCACACGCAATGGTGATGACGTACGGGTCTCAACGGCAATCATGACAGCCTCATTGGTCAGAAAGCCACGGGCCTGACGACCAAAGACCCTGAAGCCCTCCCGCAGTCTGTCGGACACGAAGGAAGGCAACCAGAAGTGCAGGGGCGACGACAGCAGCCCCGGCTGATAGGAGGATTTCGGCAAGTCATAGCTCAACCGTCCGTCAACGAAGTCCGTCATACGCTGGGCGGGAGCCGTCTGGCTGCGGTTTCCCTGCTGCCAGCAGATACGTTCCAGTTCTTCCTGATAGCGCATCACACGGAGCACATCATCTCCTTCTACATCCTCCGGCCGTAGTTCCACCACCATTCCGCTGTTGCTCCAGCGGGTGCCACGACTGGCTGGGCTCATGCCGTTGACGACAATCTGCTCGTCGTCCGTTGCCGCCGGTATCACGAAACCGCCAGGACACATGCAGAAAGAGTAGACGCCACGTCCGTTCACTTGCGTCACAAACGAATATTCTGCCGCAGGGAGATAATTGCCGCGACCCTGGCGTGAGTGATACTGTATCTGGTCTATCAGCGTCGCAGGGTGCTCCAGGCGAACACCTACGGCAATACCCTTGGGTTCCATCTCCACACGGGCGTCGGCAAGATACCGATAGACGTCACGGGCTGAATGCCCCGTAGCAAGGATGACAGGACCAAAGAACTCCTTCTCTTTGACCATTGAATCGTATTGCGTCCCATTGACAACAGGCGTCCTTTGGCCAAGCTGGCCATGGACCGTCTGTTCGGCCCTTACACCAACGACAGCACCATAGCTGTCAATGACCAATTGCGTCATCTTCGTTTGGAAGTGAACCTCACCGCCACAGCCGATGATGGTATTACGCATATTCTCGATGACTTGCGGGAGCTTATCAGTACCAATATGCGGATGAGCGTCGGCCAAGATAGCCGTAGAAGCACCATGTTGACAGAAAACATTCAGAATCTTCTCCGTATTACCGCGCTTCTTGGAACGCGTATATAGTTTGCCGTCAGAGTAGGCCCCTGCCCCACCCTCGCCGAAACAATAGTTGCTCTCCTTGTCGACCTTCTGTGTCCTGGTGATGTCGGCAAGGTCCTTTTTGCGCTCGTGTACATTCTTACCACGTTCCAGCACAATGGGTCGGAAACCCAGCTCTATCAGACGCAAGGCCGCAAAAAGTCCGCCCGGACCTGCGCCGATTACCAACACCTGCGGCTGGGCCTCCACATTCGGATAAACGGTACGCACAAATTCGTCGTCGCCGGGCGCTTCGTTTACGAAGACACGGACTTTCAGGTTGACGTAAATCTGTCGCTGACGCGCGTCAACACTACGTTTCAGAATTCGTACCCCGCAGATGTTTCCAGGAGCAATACCGTATTCATCAGACACCCATCGCCGCAACAGGCTGTCTTGAGCTGCCACTTCGGGAGGGACGCGGAACGCATATTCGGCAATCATTCCTTAATACTAAATTTATTATAGGAGATGTTTTCCTCTTTATACTTATCCTTTACATGGGGCTGAACGGCAGGATAGCCAATGGCAATAATACTCACCGCCTTAATATGCTTCGGCAAGTCCAGCACTTTCTCCGCCGTCCGGTGACGTTCCTCCACTGGATAACTGCCCGTCCAGGTTGCTCCCAGCCCCATAGCATGGGCTGCCAGCAAAATGTTTTCGGTTGCTGCCGACACATCCTGAATCCAGTACACCTGCTCTGCAGACGGTAACGTCTTGCTCAGGTTGCCGCACACAGCGATGGCCATGGGGGCAGTCTCCAAAATACCCGTATGCTGAGAAGCGCCCGCCAAGGCTTTCAGCACACTTCTGTCAGTAATGACAATGAAATGCCAAGGCTGCGCGTTCAGGGCCGTCGGCGCCGCCATTCCTGCACGCAACAGTTGCTCTACCTTCTCCGTCTCAACGGGCTTGTTCTGATATGCCCTGACGGTCACACGCGTTGCAATGTTTTCAAGCACCGCACTACACGCGTCTGTCATTTCAACTTCCTGTACTTCCGCCACAGGTTTGGAATCATTACCGCAAGCCGCCATGCTTAAAACCGCAACAGCAAGCATCATCATCTTTATTGCTTTCATCATTCTTTTTTTTATAAATATACTATTTGGGGACAAAGATACGAACTTTTTCGAATAAAGTGAGGACAAATTAAAAAAAATGCAGTACCTTTGCCGCGTTGACGGAGGAAGCCCCACTTGTCAAGGGGCACCGTCGGTAAGATAAATTGCATAGAAATATGAAAGTATTAAAGTTCGGCGGGACGTCCGTAGGTTCCGTAAAAAGCATTCTTAGCTTAAAGCAAATCGTTGAGACAGAGGCTCGGACGCAACCTGTCGTAGTAGTAGTCAGCGCGCTTGGCGGCATTACTGACAAACTGATTTCCATCTCAGAGTTGGCTCTCAAGGGCGACAAGCGCTATCGGGATGAGTTCGAGGCCATCGTGGAACGTCATCATCAGATGATTGACACCATTATCAACGACCCCAAAAAACGCGAAGACTTATTCAAACGTGTCGACTCGCTCTTCGAACAGCTGAAGAGCATCTATTTCGGCGTGTACCTGATTCACGACCTGTCGAAGAAGACACAGGACGCTATAGTAAGTTATGGTGAGCGACTGTCGTCGAACATCGTCGCTGCCCTCATCAAGGGCGGAGTACGAATGAACGCCCGCGACTTCATCCGCACAGAATACAAGAACGGCAAGCATACCCTAGACGCAGAACTGACGACAAAGTTGGTAAAGGAAGCTTTCAGTGCCATATATTCAGACAATGCAGCAAGCAACAAGACGGTGTCCGTCGTTCCTGGCTTCATTGCCCGCGACCGCGACACCCATGAGACCACCAATCTCGGACGCGGAGGCTCCGACTATACTGCTGCCATCATCGCAGCAGCACTGAACGCAGACGTACTGGAAATCTGGACCGACGTTGACGGCTTCATGACGGCAGATCCGAAAGTCATCAAGACTGCCTATACCATCAACGAACTGAGCTATATTGAGGCAATGGAGCTTTGCAACTTCGGTGCAAAGGTAATTTATCCGCCCACCATCTATCCCGTCTGCATTAAGAATATACCTATCAGAGTAAAGAATACCTTCAACCCCGAACACCCTGGAACACTCATCAAAGACAAGATAGACGACGACCTGAAACCTATCAAGGGTATCTCAAGCATTAAGGGAACTACACTGATTACCGTCACTGGTCTCTCAATGGTGGGTGTTATAGGCGTCAACCGTCGTATCTTCACCACTCTGGCCAATAAGGGCATCTCTGTCTTCATGGTCAGCCAGGCTTCGTCAGAGAACTCTACCAGTATTGGTGTTCGCGACGAGGATGCCGCAGCTGCCGCAGAGGTGCTGAATGCTGAGTTTGCCAAGGAGATTGAGACGGGTGCCATGTACCCCATGCAGGTAGAGAGTGGCCTGGCCACCATCGCCATCGTGGGTGAGAACATGAAGCAGACACCAGGTATTGCCGGCAAGCTGTTTGGTACGTTGGGACGTTCTGGCATCAGTGTTATTGCTTGTGCACAAGGAGCTTCTGAGACGAACATCTCATTTGTAGTAGACGGTAAGTTCCTGCGTAAATCGCTCAACGTACTCCACGACTCGTTCTTCCTGTCAGAATACAAGGTACTGAATCTCTTTATCTGCGGCATCGGTACCGTAGGCGGAATGCTGCTTGAGCAGATTCGTACCCAGCAGCAGATACTTATGCAGAAGAAACGTCTTAAGCTGAATGTAGTAGGCATCTCCGATGCCGATAACTTCGTGCTTGACCGCGACGGCATAGACTTAGACAACTACGAGAAGATTCTGCGCGCCGGACAAGCTGCCAACACGGAACTGATGCGCGACGAGATTGTAAAGATGAATATTTTCAACTCCGTCTTTGTCGACTGCACCGCAAGCCGTCAGATTGCCCTGCTCTATCAGACATTCTTAGAACACAACATCTCAGTAGTCGCAGCCAATAAGATTGCAGCTTCAAGCGATTACGACAGTTACATGAAACTAAAGCAGACGGCCCGTGACCGCGGCGTCTGGTTCCGCTACGAGACCAATGTCGGTGCCGGACTTCCTATCATCGGGACTATCAACGACCTGTGTAACTCGGGCGACAAGATTCTGAAGATTGAAGCCATCCTAAGCGGTACGCTGAACTTCATCTTCAACGAAATCGCTGCCGACGTGCCCTTCTCTGAGACCGTACGCCGCGCCAAAGAGCAACGCTACTCCGAACCAGACCCGCGCATTGACCTCTCTGGCACGGACGTTATCCGCAAACTGGTTATTCTCACCCGTGAGGCTGGCTATAAGGTTGAACAGTCTGACGTCGAAAAGCACCTCTTCGTGCCGGATGACTATTTTGAGGGTTCGCTCGAAGACTTCTGGAAAAGACTGCCAGAACTGGATGCCGACTTCGAAGCACGGCGCAAGGTGCTGGAATCTGAGGGCAAACGTTGGCGCTTTGTTGCCACGATGGAGAATGGAAAGACTAACGTAGCCTTGAAGGAGGTTCCCTCCTGGCATCCGTTCTACCCGCTGGAAGGGTCGAACAACATCGTCATGCTTACCACCGAACGCTACCATGAATACCCCATGCTGATTCAAGGCTACGGGGCTGGTGCTGCCGTTACCGCAGCCGGTGTATTTGCCAACATCATGAGTATAGCAAACATCTAATATGACCTCCCCCCATTCCCGGGTGAAGCTCGCCAACCCGAAGCCTTTCCCTAGGAAGGGGGCTCATTACCTTTATATGAAGCATATCATTATTTTGGGCGATGGCATGGCAGACCTTCCTGTTGAAAGGCTGGGAGGAAAGACATTGCTGCAATATGCCCATAAGCCCATGATGGACCAACTGGCCCGTGAAGGGCAGTGCGGACGGCTTATTACCGTTCCTGAGGGATTTCCCCCTGGTTCTGAAGTTGCCAACACAGCAATTCTTGGCTACGACTTAAATAAGGTCTATGAGGGACGCGGGCCACTTGAAGCAGCATCTATCGGCTACGAGATGGATGACAACGACTTGGCCATCCGTTGTAACATCATCACGCTGGAGAACGGGAAAATAATCACCCACAACGGCGGCAATCTGGAGACGAAGGACGGCGACATGCTCATTAACTACTTGAACGAGCACCTCGGCAACGACCGCATACGTTTTATCACTGGCATCCAATATCGGCATCTACTGGTCATCAAAGGTGGTTCGAAACACATTGTCTGTGCACCGCCCCACGACCATCCAAACGAAGAATGGCGCCCCCTGCTGATAAAGGCTGAGGACAATGCCCCCACGGAACCAGGAAGAATGACGGCGCAAGAGACTGCCGACCTCATCAATGAGCTCATCCTAAAGTCCCAGGAATTATTGGCAAAGCATCCATACAACCTGGCAAAGGCTGCCAAGGGAGAACGCCAGGCAAACAGCATTTGGCCCTGGAGCGGCGGCTATCGTCCGTCAATGCAGACACTGATGGCCCAGTATCCGCAAATAAAATCAGGCAGTGTCATTTCTGCCGTCGACCTTATCCGAGGTATCGGTCACTATGCCGGCTTGAAGATTGTTGAGGTGGAAGGTGCTACCGGCCTTGCCAACACAAACTACGAAGGTAAGGCTCAGGCTGCTATTGACGCACTGAAGCATGACGATTTTGTTTTTGTGCATGTGGAGGCCAGCGACGAAGCCGGGCATGATGGTGATTTGGAACTGAAACTAAAAACGATAGAGTTTCTCGACCAGCGGCTCATCACCCCTATCTATCAAGAGGTTGCAAAATGGGACGAACCAGTTTGCATTGCCGTACTTCCCGACCACCTGACACCCGTTGAGCAACGCATCCACGTAGGACAGCCTGTCCCCTTCTTAATCTGGCATCGCGGCATTGAGCCCGATATGGTGCAACAGTATGACGAGACGTCGTGCGTTACGGGCTGCTATGGTCTGTTAAAGCTTAATGAATTCATGCAAACTCTTATGAAAATATGAAATACTACAGTACCAACGGAAAAGCACCGCTCGCCGACCTGCAGAAAGCGGTGGTGAAAGGTCTTGCAGAGGACCGGGGACTATACATGCCTGAATGCATCAAGAAGTTGCCGAAGGAGTTTTTTGAAAACATCGGCGACATGCCGTTTCAGGAAATTGCCTATAATGTAGCCTACACTTTCTTCGGCGAGGATGTTGACGCTGACGCACTAAAGGACATCGTCTATGACACACTATGTTTCGACTGTCCTGTTGTGAAGGTTACAGACCAGATATACACACTAGAACTGTTCCACGGGCCCACTCTTGCATTTAAGGATGTCGGGGCACGTTTCATGGCTCGCCTACTTCAGTACTTCATTCGTCGTGGGACCCCCACATCCGACAACAGGACTGTGAACGTACTGGTAGCCACGAGCGGCGATACGGGTTCTGCCGTTGCCAATGGTTTCCTCGGTGTTGACGGCATTCATGTTTACGTTCTTTACCCCAAGGGAAAGGTATCGCCTATTCAAGAATGCCAGTTCACCACACTGGGCAAGAATATCACTGCCATTGAGGTGGACGGTGTGTTCGATGACTGTCAGGCACTTGTAAAGAATGCCTTCATGGATGAGGAACTCAACCGTCACATGCGTCTGACATCCGCCAACAGCATTAATGTAGCTCGTTTCCTACCACAGGCTTTCTACTATTTCAACGCCTATGCCCGGATGAAGGCGCAAGGTCATGCTGACCAACTGGTCATGTGTGTTCCATCAGGCAATTTCGGAAACATCTGTGCCGCCCTCTTCGGCCACAGAATGGGTCTTCCCGTGAAAAGATTCATTGCAGCTAACAACGCCAATGATATTTTCTACAATTACCTGCAGACAGGGAAATACGAGCCCAAGCCCTCGAAACAAACACTTGCCAACGCAATGGATGTAGGCGACCCATCGAACTTCGCACGCATATACGACTTATATGGGAAATCGCACGAGGCCATCACGGCACTCATCAGCGGAGCCACATATTCCGACAATCAGATTCGCGCCACCATGCGTCAGTGCTACGAACAAACGGGTTATGTACTTGACCCCCATGGAGCATGCGGCTACCAAGCACTCATTGATAATTTGAAACCCGGTGAGGTCGGTGTGTTCTGCGAAACTGCACACCCCGCCAAGTTCAAAGAGAAAGTTGACGACATCCTTGGTTCTGATGTCGAAATACCTCTGCGTCTTGCTGCCTTTATGCGCGGAAAGAAGCAAAGTGTCCCCATGAGTAAGGATTTTATTGAATTCAAGAAATATCTACTCACGCAAGGATAATCCCCCTCAGACACGAACTATCACAAGCATTGAACATTATTCGAAAGAACCAATCATGAGACTCTGTATCTTACTCACTGCAACCATTCTTGCCTTGACAAGTTCCAGCGCACAAGTTTACCTCGACCCGAAAGCTCCCATTGAGGAGCGCGTCAAAGATGCTCTCAGCCGCATGACTACCCATGAGAAAATCCAGATTCTTCATGCGCAGAGCAAATTCACATCAGCCGGCGTACCTCGGCTGGGCATCCGTCAGCTAAACATGGACGACGGACCTCATGGTGTTCGCGAAGAGCTTGAATGGAACACATGGCATCCAGCAGGATGGACAAACGACTACATCGTTGCCTTCCCTTCCCTGACATGTCTGGCGTCAACATGGAACCGCGACCTGTCAAAGGCATACGGGCATGCTGTAAGTGAGGAATTTGCCTTCCGTGGTAAGGATATCATGCTAGGACCTGGCGTCAACATCGCCCGAACCCCAATGAACGGAAGGGCTTTTGAATATATGGGCGAAGATCCCTTTCTTGCCGGTGAGATAGCGGTTCCATACATACAAGGGGCCCAAGCCAATGGTATTGCCTGTTGCTTGAAGCATTTTGTACTGAACGATCAGGAAACTGACCGTTTTGGCGTCAACGTGAACGTGTCAGAACGAGCCATGCGGGAAATCTATCTTGCTCCCTTCCAAAAAGCTGTCGAGCAAGCCCACGTCTACACCATCATGGGGTCTTACAATTATTGGCAGAACACTCATTGCTGTCAGAATGACGTGCTGCTCAATGGTATACTGAAGAAAGAATGGCAATGGGACGGAGCACTCATCAGCGACTGGGGAGGGACTACAGACACATGGCAAGCTGCCACTGGCGGGCTTGACATCGAGATGGGTACCTATACTGACGGAAAAACCAAAGAAAGCGAGTTCGGATACAAAGATTACTATCTGGCCGATAAGTTCGAACAACTCATTGAAGAAGGTAAAATCCCCATGTCTGTACTTGACGACAAGGCTTCTCGTGTATTACGTACCATTTTCCGTACGGCAATGAATCCTCAGAAAGTCATTGGCAACCAGTGCTCCGAAGCACATTATGACGTCTGTCGCCAAATTGGCGAAGAAGGTATTGTCCTGCTCAAGAACTCCAAGAACATTCTTCCACTTAACCCGCAGAACTACCGACACGTCCTTGTTGTCGGCGAAAATGCCACACGTTCTCTGACAAAGGGCGGCGGTTCCTCGGAGCTCAAGACCCTCATTGATTATGCACCTTTGGATGCCATCCGCGCAGCCTTTGGTGACAAGGTCACTGTATCGTATGCTCAGGGATACGAATCCGGACGTGCGCTGTACGACCATGTGGACAAGGTTAGCTCCCCTAAGAATGAGGAACTTAGAAGAGAAGCTTTGGAAAAGGCCCGTCAGGCGGACCTTATTATATATATAGGAGGTCTGAATAAGAACCATAAACAGGATTGTGAGAATGGTGACCGCGAATCATATAATCTGCCCTTCGGCCAGGACAATCTCATAGAACAGCTCTCCAAAAGTCATGCTCCGCTTATTGTAGTCACCTTCGGTGGCAATCCTTATGCAATGCCCTGGCTGCAGCAAGCTAAGGCACTACTACACTGCTGGTACCTGGGTAGCGAAGCAGGAACTGCATTGGCAAACATCCTAACGGGCAAGACATGCCCCAGCGGCAAACTTCCTGTCACCTTCGGACGCCGTTATGAAGACTATCCTTATGTACGTTTCGGCACAGAGGCATATCCCGGCATCAAAGCTGCAGCCACACAACCCAACAATGTCACAGGGCAACCGCACAGCCAGGTCTACTACAAAGAAGGCATCTTCGTAGGTTACCGTGGATTTGAGAAGAACAAGGTACAGCCCCTTTTCCCCTTTGGTTTCGGATTAAGTTACACGACCTTCAGTTACAACAAGCCGACAGTAACGGTATCTGACAATGGGACTATCGACATGAGCATAACCGTCTGCAATAGCGGAAAGGTGGCTGGCAAGGAAACAGTACAAGTTTATATTGCCTCCCCAAATAGCAAACGAGAAGACATGCCTGTAAAGGAGCTGAAGGCTTTTTCTAAGACACGACTGCTTCAGCCTGGAGAACGTCAGACACTTCACATGAGCATTACCCGTCAGGAACTATCCTCATGGGACGAGCAATCTCATCAGTGGTGCTGTGTGCCAGGAACTTACACACTGATGGTCGGAGCCAGTAGTGCCGACATACGTGAGAAAACAGACGTCAGTATTCCGTCTATCCCATAAGTTTTTCAAGTATATTGATAAAAAAAGGGAGAAAAGTTTGGCGGAATGAAAGAAAAGATGTACTTTTGCCAACGAATTGAAAGAATCATTGAGATGAGACAAAATACGAACACATTCGCATGGTGGTGGCGCTCGAGACTTTAACAGTCGCGAGACACCGGGCCGTATGTGTTCATCTGAGAGATAAAACGGAGGCTCGTCGCGACTGCGACGAGCCTCTTATCATATAGTACAATAGCAGACAACAGCAACTTAAAACAGAAACAACACAAAAACACAACAACATATGGGAAAGTATCAAGTTGACGAGAAAGGGTTCTATGGAGAATTCGGTGGAGCCTACGTACCAGAAATCCTGTACAAGTGCGTAAAAGACCTGCAGGAAGCCTATCTGCCAATCATTGAGAGTGAAGCATTCAAGACAGAGTATTACGCCCTACTGAAAGACTACGTAGGCCGTCCTTCTCCCTTGTATTATGCAAGACGGATGAGTGAGCGCTATGGCTGCCAGCTCTACCTGAAGCGTGAAGACCTGAACCACACCGGAGCCCACAAAATCAACAACACCATCGGTCAGATTCTGTTAGCGAAGAAGATGGGCAAGACCCGCATCATCGCAGAGACGGGAGCAGGCCAGCACGGCGTTGCGACGGCAACGGTATGCGCCTTGATGGGTATGCAGTGTGAGGTATTCATGGGCGCTACGGACGTAGAACGCCAACATACAAATGTAGAACGCATGAAGATGCTTGGCGCAGAAGTACATCCTGTCCGAACGGGCAACATGACACTGAGCGATGCATGTTCAGAGGCCATCCGCGACTGGTGTTGTCACCCCGCAGATACTTTTTATATTGTCGGTTCAACGATGGGGCCTCATCCATATCCCGACCTTGTGGCAAGAATGCAAAGCGTCATTAGCGAGGAAATAAAATGGCAGTTGGAAGAGAAAATCGGCCGTGACTATCCCGACTACCTCATTGCCTGTATCGGAGGAGGCAGCAACGCGGCCGGGACCATCTTCCACTATATGGACGACGAACGTGTCCGCATTGTCCTTGCTGAGGCCGGAGGCCACGGATGGGATACCGATTATACGGCAGCAACGATTCATCGGGGCACCGTGGGTATCCTGCACGGGGCGAAGATGCTGGTGATGCAGAACGATGACGGTCAGATAGAGGAGGCATTTACTATCTCTGCCGGTCTCGACTATCCCGGCGTAGGCCCCATGCACTGCAACATGGCAAAGCAGGGACGTACACAGGTCCTGAGCATCAATGATGACGAAGCCATTCGCGGTGGCTATGAACTAACCCGCATGGAGGGAATTATTCCAGCCATTGAGAGTGCGCATGCCATTGCTGCGCTACAGAAACTTTCTTTCAAGAAAGACGATGTGGTAGTCCTGACTGTGAGTGGAAGAGGTGACAAGGACATTGAGACATATCTCAAGAACAAGGACATGGTGAATGGATAAACTTACTCAAGCAGAAATAAGAAAAAGATGAAAACATTCAATTATACAACTACAAGCCGTACGATACTGGCAGACCTGTATACGCCTGTCGGTGTCTATATGCGACTAAGAGATTTGTACCCCCAGAGTGCACTGATGGAGTGCGCCGATTATCATGATGCAGCCAATTCACGATCGTTCATCGGCATCAAGCCTATAGCCAGCGTAGCAATAGGTCATGGTTCGTCCACCGTCAGTTATCCGGACGGTACTACCGAATGCCGTGAGATAACGAAGGACTACGGCTGTGCAGATGCCGTCCACACGCTCATCGACAGCATCCACGTGGACGGAAGCTCCGATGTCTGCGGTTTGTTCGGATATACCTCTTTCAATGCTATCCGATATTTTGAGCCCATTGACGTGAAGGACGAAACCCAGGCAAAGAACGATGCCCCTGACGTCTTATACATTCTCTATCAGACCGTCATTGTTTTTGACCACCACAACAACCTACTGAAAGTTGTCACGCTGGGGGAAACCTCTGACATTGAGCAAGTAATGAAGGCCATGAACCGCGGTAGTATACAGACCTACGACTTCCGTCCCATTGGCGACGTCATGTCGACACTTACCGACGAGGAACACAAAAAGAACATCCGCCGCGGCATACAACACTGCCTACGTGGCGACGTATTCCAAATAGTCCTCTCGCGCCGTTTCATCCAACGCTACGAGGGCGACGACTTCAAGTTGTACAGAGCCTTACGTTCCATCAATCCTTCACCGTATCTGTTTTACTTCGACTTCGGCGGATTCCGTATCTTCGGTTCCTCTCCAGAAACCCATTGCCGCATCGACAAATGTTCAAAAGACAATGAACCGGCTGTATTCAAAGCATATATCGACCCCATTGCCGGTACAACCAAGCGAACGGGTGACGCCGAGGCAGACCGTCGCGGCGCAGAGTTTCTGCGCAACGACCCCAAGGAGAATGCCGAGCATGTGATGCTTGTCGACTTGGCCCGAAACGATCTGAGCCGCAACTGTCACAACGTGAAGGTGGAATACTACAAGGACATCCAATACTATTCGCACGTCATCCATCTCGTTTCACGCGTCAGCGGTGAACTGGATGCAGACAAAGATTCCGTAAAGGCGTTCTTCGACACGTTTCCTGCCGGCACTCTAAGCGGAGCTCCCAAGGTACGGGCCATGCAGCTCATCAGTGAGTATGAGCCACACAACCGCGGTGCTTATGGAGGATGCATCGGTGTCATCGGGCTGGACGGCAGTCTCAACCAGGCCATCACCATCCGAACTTTTGTATCGCGCAACGGCGAGTTATGGTTTCAGGCTGGCGGCGGCATCGTGGCTAAAAGCAACGAGGAGTACGAGTTGCAGGAAGTGAACAATAAGCTGGGGGCTCTGCGCCGCGCTATTGAGAAGACGACAGAAATGTAATCTGCTACCCTGTCAACAAAACCAAAGAAACACGAGAAGAGATATGAAAATAGTGATTATAGACAACTACGACTCATTCACCTACAATCTGGCTCACTTAGTCAAGGAGTTGGGTACAGAGGTGACCGTTCTTCGCAATGACCAGTTCCGGCTGGAAGATCTTAAAGCGTACAACAAGATTATCCTCTCTCCGGGTCCCGGCATTCCTTCTGAGGCTGGACTGCTACTGGATGTTATCCGCACCTATGCCGGCCGTAAGCCCATTTTAGGAGTATGCCTAGGTCATCAGGCTATCGGAGAAGTGTTTGGCGGAAAGTTGGAAAACCTTACAGACGTGTTCCACGGAGTAGCCACCACAGGAACTCAGCTGGAAAACGATGCCCTGTTCTCCGGGCTTCCCCCACGCATTACGATGGGGCGCTACCATTCATGGGTTGTCAGCAAGGAGGGTCTTCCCGACTGTTTGGAAATAACTGCCGTGAGCGACGAGGGACAAATCATGGCTCTCAAACACAAAGAATATAATGTACGCGGCATACAGTTTCATCCGGAGAGCGTTCTGACGCCAGACGGAAAGAAGATGCTACAGAATTGGCTATTTCTCTAAAAAACAACAATAAGACCTTAATCCCATTAACCCCACAAAACAATGAAAAAAATACTGACAAAACTCCTCAATCATGAGGAACTCTCCCGCGAGGAGATGAAACAGGTTCTGATAGGTATTACCCATAGCGAGTACCCCACCGAACAAATCACCGCTCTGCTGACCTGCCTTCAGATGCGCGGCGTCACCGTTGACGAATTGCTCGGTTTCCGTGACGGAATCCTCGAGACGGGCGTTCCTGTCCCCCTCAATTGCGACCGATACATTGATGTCGTCGGCACCGGCGGTGATCGGAAGAACACGTTCAACATCTCCACCACTTCATGCTTCGTCATTGCCGGAGCAGGCTACAAGGTAGCCAAACACGGCAACTATGCCGCCACGTCAACTAGCGGTGCGTCGAATGTCATTGCACAGCATGGCGTGAAATTCACCGACGACCTTGACCAGTTGAACCGCTGCATGGAGGAAGCCGGCATCGTCTACCTGCATGCCCAGCTCTTCGCAAAGGCCATGAAGTTTGTTGGTCCCATCCGAAAAGCACTACCCTTCCCTACCATCTTCAATCTGCTTGGCCCGCTGGTTAATCCCAGTCAGCCTAGTTGTCAGTTACTAGGAGTAGCCAACCTTGACCAGATGCGTCTCTATCATCAAGTATACCAGCGCCTGGGCATTGACTATGGCATAGTGAACAGCATTGACGGTTATGACGAAATTTCGCTGACAGGAGACTTCAAGGTTACCACTAACACATACGAGCGTCTATTCTCGCCCAGCGACTTGGGCTTCCAGCGCGCCCTGCCAGAGGAACTGGTGGCGGGTGCTACGGAAGTAGAAGCTAAGGAGATTTTCGATTCCGTACTGGAGAACCGTTCCCTGCCTGCCCAGAAAAACATTGTGCTGGCCAATGCAGCCTTCGGCATCCAAGTACTGGAAAAGGGACAGCTCTCCGTTGACGAGTGCATCGCCAAAGCCCGCGAAAGCATTGATAGCGGCAGCGCTCTGCGCACTTTCAAGAAATTTGTAGAACTTAACTCATAAGGCCCATCAGCCCCATGAAAGATATCCTCCAAGAAATCATAGCCCACAAACGTGTAGAGGTAGAAGCCGCCAAACTACAAGTTTGCCCCAAGGAAATCCACAGAAAGGTGGAGGCTATCCTTGAGTTTAGCGTGTCCTCCATGAGCCAGGCCTTGCGTGCATCGCCAACAGGTATCATTGCTGAGTTCAAGCGCAAGTCTCCCTCGAAAGGGTGGATTAAGGAAGAAGGCCGTGCCGACGTTATTCCCCTGAGTTACCAGCAGAATGGTGCTGCAGCATTGAGCATCCTTACCGATAAGCACTTCTTCGGCGGCAGCGACGAGTTCATACGTACAGCCCGTCAGAGCGGCGTGCAAATACCTGTACTATACAAGAACTTCATTATTGACGAGTACCAGTTGTTCCAGGCACGCCTGTGTGGTGCCTCTGCCGTGCTACTTATTGCAGCCGATCTGTCGCAGACAGAATGCCGCTCACTACTGAACACCGCTCATGACCTTGGCTTGGAGGTACTGTTGGAGATGCACAGTGAGCAGGAGTTGGATTATGCCCAGTTGGAACCAGACATGTGCGGCATCAACAACCGCAACCTCGGCTCCTTTGTCACTGACGTGGAGAACTCTTTCCGTCTGGCCGAACTTCTTCCCAAAGAGGCTGTAAAAGTCAGCGAAAGCGGCATTTCGAATCCCGCTACTGTAAAGGCCTTGCGCCAGACAGGCTTCCGCGGCTTTCTCATCGGTGAAACCTTCATGAAAACCCCCAATCCGGGATTGGCACTAAAACAATTCACAGAACAGCTATGATTATTAAAGTATGTGGTTTGCGAGACGGCGAGAACATCCGTCAGGTTACCCAGTTGGGTGTCAACTGGATAGGCATGATTTTCTGGGAAAAGTCGCCACGTAACGTAACGATGATTCCTACTCATGCAGGCATCATACCCGATTGCGGTACAGACCTGGGAGACTTCAAGGCAAGACGTGTTGGCGTCTTTGTTGATGAGATGCCACAGAACATCATCACCCGCGTAGTAAACTACCATCTCGACCTCATCCAGCTACATGGTCATGAAACGCCCACGATGATTCGTAACTTGCGCGCCACCCTTGACCCAGACATTCGTTCCGGCATCCAGTTCATCAAGGCTATCAGCGTAAGAAGTCGGGATGACATCGCAACGTATAAGACCTATGCCGACTGCGTTGATTATTTCCTTTTCGACACGCATACCTCGCAAACGTCAGCAAATGGCCAGCATCTTCCTGGAGGTACAGGGAAACAGTTCGATTGGAGCATCCTTGATGCCTATGACGGCAGTATACCCTTCCTCCTTAGCGGAGGCATCGGCCCTGACGATGCAGAGCGTGTCCGCCACTTCCATCATCCACAATGCATCGGTATCGACCTCAATTCACGCTTCGAGAGTGAGCCGGGCATCAAAGACATCAGAAAACTCAAACAATTCTTAGAACAGTTATGAACATCATCAATAAGCTATTTGCAGAGCGCGGTGACAAGAAACTTCTCAGTCTTTACTTCTGCGCAGGCTGCCCTACCTTGGAAGGAACCGGCGATGTCATCAAGACCATGCAACGCCGCGGTATAGACTTCATTGAAGTCGGCATCCCCTTCAGCGACCCGCTTGCCGATGGTCCCGTCATCCAAAGTGCAGCTACTCGGGCACTCGCCAACGGCATGAACCTCAAGACACTTTTCGCACAGTTGAAAGCCATCAGACATGAGGTCAGTATACCTCTCATTCTCATGGGATACCTAAACCCCATCCTCCACTATGGCATAGAAGCCTTTTGTCTGTCATGCCACGAATCTGGTGTGAGCGGAATGATTATCCCAGACCTGCCCTTCGACGACTACCTGAACATTGTCAAGCCAGTTGCCGACAAATATGACCTGAGAGTCATCATGCTCATTACCCCAGAAACCAGCGATGAGAGAATCCGCTTCATTGACGAGCATACCGACGGGTTCATCTATATGGTCTCCTCCGCTGCCATCACCGGTGCTCAGAAGAGTTTTGATGAGCAGAAACAAGAGTATTTCCGGCGCATTGACGCCATGAACCTGCGTAATCCTCGTATGATCGGGTTCGGCATCAGTAATGCCCAGACCCTTGCTGCCGCTAACGCTAATTCCGCCGGTGCCATTATCGGCTCCAAGTTTGTTACGCTGCTCAACGAAACAGAGGGCGACGCTAACGCCGCCCTCGACCAACTGTTCACTGCGCTTAAGCAATAGGACTTCTCTTACTTTGTATGCATCTTCAAAGTTACAGGTTTCATGTCTGTAGCTGATACCGACAAAGTAACAGGTCCTGCCTGGCGTTTAGAACGCAGAATGACCGTGCAGGTACCATTGTACAGTTTACGATGGTTACCCACGGTCAATTCGTTACTATTGATGTCACCATTTATTACTCCCACGATATCTGCCTCTCCGCTAACGGCAAAGTGTATGTCTGCATCTACCGTCTGCACCCGACGTCCCTTCTTGTCAACCGCCACAATGCGGACATGTTGCAAATCCTGCCCATCCGCACGCCACTCGTCATTGTCGGGTGTTGCCGTCAGACGTGACACCTTGTCGGTGGTTTCTATCTGATGACGGGCCACCACTTTCCCGTCCTTGCGGGCTACAGCCACCAGCGTACCAGGCTGATAGACAACATCGTTCCACCGTATCTGGTTACGCATCTTGGCATCACGGACGGGATTCTGCTTCTTACCCAGTGACTTGCCGTTGAGCACGAGTTCCACCTCGTCGGCATTAGTATAGGTGACAAGCGACAGTCTCTGTTCCTTCACCCTGTTCCAGTGGTCACTCATGCCATCATTGCCCGTCTGAACGCCATTCCACATCTGGTCGCCTTTTTTGTCAATAACACCAATGTGCACCACAGGTTCTTCCGGGCAGAAGAAACTCTTCATGTAGTAAGCCTTTGGCTTGGGCTCCAGCGATATGTCAAAAACGCCTTGACTCCAGCCCTTCGCCGGCCAGCCCTGACTTTCCCCCAGATAGTCAATGGCTCCCCAGTAAGCCAGACCAATGACCTGGTCAAGGTTCATCTCGAAATAATTCTGTCCCATAGCAGCAACAGAGGCTTCGCTCTGGTAGAACTTCATCCAAGGGAAGCGGCGATAGTCACCGGGGAAATACATATACCTATAATTATATGCCTGTACGTCAGTTATCATGGCCAGGTCACAGGGCAGCGAGTCGGTCTCCCAATTGCGATAGCGTGGATGCATGGCCACCGTCACCAGCCTTGTAGAGTCGTAACGACTGACAAGTGGCCGCATGAGTCGATACATCGTCACACCGAAGTCATTGAACGGCTGATTGGGGTCTTGCTGCAGTTCGTTTCCAAGACTCCACATGACTACTGAGGGGGAGTTTCTGTCACGTTTCACCCATTCTGGAATATCCTTCTGCCACAGGTATTCAAAGGGAACACGTCCTGCCGTATGCTGACGTGTCCACTTGTCGTATAGCTCGTCGACGACCAGAATACCATATTTGTCGCACAGTTCAATAAACTCACGGCTGTAGGGATTGTGGGAAGTACGGATGTGATTGATGCCGAACTGCTTCATCAGAAGAATGCGTTTCTCAATGGCACGAGGATAGGCAGCGGCTCCCAATGCTCCCAGCGTATGATGGTTGGCATACCCCTTCAACAGAATCTTTCGGCCATTGAGTTTCAAACCGAAGGTAGGACCGTACTCCAAAGTACGGATGCCGAAAGAGGAACAAGTCTCGTCCACCACTCGGCCGTCTTCACGGAGTAGCTGAACAACGACTCGATACAGATGCGGATGCTCCGTATCCCATAGCTGGGGATGAGGAATCTCCACTTCAGGGAGTCGGGCCTCCATCGTACGCGAGGCTGTCTTGCGGCTTTTCTTTACAGAGAACTCGCGAACAAGCTGACCGTCAGGATTATATATCTTCGCAGCAAGCACCACTTCCTTCGAACGACTGCGGTTAGTCAATTCTGCAGAAATACTGACGTAGCGGTTCTCGCGGGTTGTGATACAGAGCGGATGACGTCCGAAATACAGTTCCTTGTTGGTAGCTACGAGTCGGACGTCACGGAAGAGTCCGCCGCCAGTATACCAGCGAGAGTTCTCCGGATTGCGCGTATCAGCCTTGACAGCAATGACGTTCTCCTCTCCCCACTTCAGCTTGTCGGTAACGTCTATTTCGAAGCCGACATAGCCATAATCGGTACTTCCGACGTTTTCGCCGTTCAGGTAGACATCGCCCACATACATAATACCACCGAAGTCAAGCAGCACCCGTCTACCCCTCAGCGAGTCAGCAAGCACAAGATGCTTCCTGTACCATGCCTTACCCATTTCCTTGAATCCCCTGCTGGAGAGCCGACTCTTAATGTTGGCAGCCGGGTCTTCATTGTTAGCTTTCTCTCCGGCTGCCGGTGCCACCCAGTCCTGCTCAATCTGGAAGTCATGGGGCACTGTAATTGTACGCCAACGACTGTCGTCAAAGCTGTTCTGCTCTGCGCCAGGTACGTCGCCAGCCATGAATCTCCAGTCGAAGTTCAGGTTTAGCACCACACGTGATTGAGCCATGGCAGCGTTTGCGACCATCAAGGCAGCCGCCAATATCGGAAATATTTTCTTCATGTATTTAATTAGATTAGTTCTGTCTGCAAAGATAGTATAAAATTATGAGAAGACAAAAAAGATAGAAAAAAAACTTAAATACATGCCGTATTTCGAATACTTTTCCGTATTTTTGCAGTTGATATTAAATACAACATGCAAAAAAGAATACTAACCTACGGCATATTACTGATATTTTCCCTTCTGCTGACAACTGTAAAAGACGCAAAAGCCCAGCAGCTGGAAGCATCCCTCTCCCACTTCTCTACTGAGGACGGGCTTGCCAGTAATGCCATTGCCGATATCCAGCAAGACTACTACGGCTACCTATGGATTGCCACATGGAACGGGCTCTCCCGCTACGACGGCTATAACTTCTACAACTACCAGACCGGCAACGGCAGCCACATTCCCTTCCTGCACAACCGTGTGTCCAAAATGACAATGGACATCCAGCAGAACATATGGCTGCGGATGTACGACGGTAGGGTTTTCGTTCTGAATCGTCAGACAGACCAGATAGAAGATCCGCTGGCAAGCATTGAAGGGCATGAGGAATACCACACGGCAGCCCCACTTACCGTAACCAGTACCGGTGAGGTTCTGGCATTCTACGAGGGTATTGGTATCTACAAGATGCGTCTTGACCGCAATGGTAAGCAAGTAAAGCACATTTCCACTTCTCAGTACACCGTCACTTCTGTTGCCGAAGGCTATCAGGATGACATTTGGGTAGGAACGGACAAGGGTGTACACCGCATTGACATGAGCAACCTCTCTTTGGAACGCAAGAGCCACTTCCCCGATGAGTACATCACCTGTCTTTACTCTAACGGCTACAATATCTTTGTCGGTACGAAGTCCGGAAAAATCATGTCCTTCTCCTATGGTCAAGCGCCCAAAGTTTACCGCAGCAGTGGAGATATAGTCACCGGTCTGTATGTAGACAGCCACGGTATCATCTGGTATACAGACAACCGCAACGGTGTCACGCGCCTCATCTCCGAGACAGGCAACGAGAAGCACTTCGAGCAAACCGTCCCCGTCCCCGAATATGACGGATATGGCGCAGACTTCAGCGAGAGCATGGGTGTTGTATGGATGCGCATGAACCACGGTGGCTTCGGCTACTATAACCGCGAGACAGACGAGGTAGAATATTTCCACAACGACCCGTCGAACCCGTGGAACCTCTCCAATACTATTAACGCCTTCATTGTCCTTGACGAAGGTGTCATTTGGGAATCCACCATCCGAAGAGGTTTGGAGAAGTTGGAAGTTCTCAAGAATACCATCACGCGTAAGCTCATCATCCCCAACAGCACGTCGAACCTGGACAACGAGACAAGAGCCATGTTCTATGACCACGAACGCCGTAAGCTTCTCATCGCAAACAAGAACAGCCAGCTCTATATCATATCTTCTGACAGTAGTCGGTATATTATCACTAAAGACAACAAGGGCAACAGCCTCGGCCGTGCCTATGGTATCATGAAAGACCATCTGGGCAACTACTGGCTCTGCTCCAAGGACAACGGGATATACCGCATTACGCCTCATGGCGCAGGATACGACGTGCAGCTGTTCACCAGCGAGGAAGGCAACCCTTACAGTCTCAGTTCCAAGGCTGCCTATGCAGCCGTAGAGGACAAACAGGGGCGGATATGGGTGGCCACCTATGGCGGCGGAGTTAACGTGCTGACAAAGGACAAGAGCGGAAAGCCCATCTTCCTTCATTACAAGAATGACATCCGCAAGCACCCTCGTAAGAGTCACCTGAAAGTACGCACCATCACCTGCGACAAGAACGGGCAAATATGGGCAGGCACGTCTGACGGCATCCTGCTACTTTCATTCAAGGACGGAAAGGTTGACGTCCAGACACTGAAGAACTCCGAGGAGGAGCCCAATCAGATTATCATGTCCAACGACATCGTCTGCATCGCCCACGACCACAAGGGACAGTTATGGGTAGGCACCAATGGAGGCGGCCTGAGCCACGTCATCGGACAGGACAGCAAAGGCTGCTACCTGTTTGAGAACTTCAGTTCGAAGGACGGTCTTCCTTCTGAGGAAATCAAAAGCATCACCTTTGACGAGCAGGACAACGTATGGCTTGCCACTGACCACTCTCTCTGTTCCTACAACATTGACAAGCGCATCTTCTCCTATTATGGCAACCTGGACGGTATAGACGAGACGATGTGCTCGGAAGGAGCCGCCATCACGCTTCCCAACGGCCACATACTCTTCGGGACACTCAACGGCTACTACGATGTTGACCGCAAGAAACTGACCAACAACGTCGGCTCCATACTCAAGCTCCGCATCACGGACTTCTTCCTGAACAACCAGCTGCAAAGCCCACGTCTGGGCAGTGAATACGACTACTACGTTCCCGACTCCAAACGAGTGGAACTGCCCACGCACAACAGTGTATTCTCTTT
The DNA here is from genome assembly GCA_946185225.1 of uncultured Prevotellaceae bacterium. GTDB lineage: Bacteria > Bacteroidota > Bacteroidia > Bacteroidales > Bacteroidaceae > Prevotella. Next base: position 9,054 of record CAMHIM010000009.1, on the reverse strand, counting down.
CCGTTTCGCAGCCCTCAACTACCAGTTGCAACACCGTATTTACTACCAATACAAACTGGAGGGCTACGACATGGCATGGCGCAACGCAGACAAGACGCGCATGGCTAACTACGCAGGAATCCCTACAGGAACCTATCATTTCAAAGTAAAAGCCTTTCTGCTGGAGTCGCCAGAGAAGTATGACATGAAAGTCATTGAGGTCATCGTTCCTCCCTATTTCCTGCTCTCCAGCAATGCCGTCTGGATATACATGGCTATCAGTCTGATTCTCTCGCTTACCCTAATGGTATGGAGACAGCGGAAACTATTAAATAAAAGCACAGGGTCGTACCAGATAGATCGGGATACTCTACAATAACCATTATCCGGGAAAGCTTCTCTTGTCAATGGCGGGCCATTACCCAAGCAGCGATGCCGATGGATTACAACGACGGAGAGCCCCCACAACGTGTGAAACAGGAGTTTTCACCACATCATCGGTACGACCCTTTAATCTTTTCTGTATATAAACAGTCATAAATATATGTTTTCTGGAATCATTGAAGAATTTGCCACGGTTGTGGCTATTAGGAAAGACAGGGAAAATATCGACTTTACCCTCACCTGTTCGTTTACCAGTGAATTGAAAATCGATCAGAGCGTGGCTCATAACGGTGTCTGCCTGACAGTGGTAAGCATTGACGACAACCGTTATGTCGTCACCGCCATGAAGGAGACGCTCGACCGTTCGAACCTGGGACTTCTGAAGGTAGGTGACAAGGTGAACGTAGAACGCTCAATGCTGATGAATGGGCGTCTCGATGGGCACATCGTCCAGGGACACGTCGACACGACAGCGCGCTGCATCGGTACCGACGATGCCGACGGTTCAACCTATTTTACTTTTGAATACGACATCAATGGTGACATGGCCCGTCGAGGCTATTTTACCGTTGACAAGGGCTCTGTCACCGTCAACGGCGTGTCTCTGACCGTGTGTAACCCCACCGCCAACACGTTCCAAGTAGCTATCATCCCCTACACCATGGAGCATACTAACTTCCAGGACATCCGTCCGGGAACGGTGGTCAACCTTGAATTTGACATTTTGGGCAAGTACATTGCTAGATTACAACAACTATCCTCACAACAGGAATGAATATGAAAAAGATAATAACATGTCTGCTGTCGGCCATGCTGACATCAGGCGCCACCTGGGCACAGAAACAGTGGACACTCCAAGAGTGCATCGACTATGCCCTGACCCACAACATTTCCCTACAGAAATCCCGTCTTCAGAAGCTGTCGGCCGCTGAGGACGTGAAGGGTGCGAAGGCAGCACTGCTGCCCTCACTGAACGCATCGACCAACCAGAGCGTGGGCTATCGCCCCTGGCAGGATGCTGGTATCACCACGGTCACCAATGGTCAGGTGAACACAAAGGTCAACAAGAGCTACTACAACGGTTCGTATGGTCTGAATGCTGCATGGACTGTATGGAATGGCAACCGCAATACCAACCAGGTAAAACTGAACAAGTTGACGGCACAACAGGCAGAACTCGACTCTGCGACTACCGCCAATAGCATTCAGGAGAAGATTGCCCAACTATACGTTCAGGTACTGTACCTCACGGAAGCCATCAAGGTCAACGAGGCCAGCCTGGAGACCAGCCAGAAGAACGAGCAGCGCGGCCAGGAAATGGTGGAAGTCGGAAAGATGTCAAAGGCTGACCTTGCACAGTTGTCCGCACAGCGCGCTACCGATGAGTACAGCATTGTCGAGGCTCAAAGCCAGGTGCGCAACTACAAGCTTCAGCTGAAGCAGTTGCTGGAGATTACTGACAATCAAGACTTTGACGTCGCCATACCATCGACGACCGATGCGATGGCGCTGTCTGCAATCCCCGCCCTGTCGTCTGTCTATGAGCAGGCCCTTGCTTCACGTCCTGAGATTGAAAGTTCCCGTCTCGCCGTCAAGAGCAGTGACCTGAGCATAGCCATTGCCAAGGCTGGTCGTCTGCCGAGCATTAACCTCACCGGCGGTTTCGGCACCAGCACCAACTCCTTGTCAAACAACGGCTGGGGCAACCAGATGAAGACGAACTTCGATGCCTCTGCCGGCGTATCGGTAAGCATCCCCCTTCTGGACCAGCGTCAGACCCGGACCAGCATCAACAAGGCACAGTTGCAGCGTGAAAGTTACCTGTTAGACCTCCGCGACAAGCAAAAGCAGCTCTACCAGACCATTGAAGGCTACTGGCTCGACGCCACTACCAACCAGCAGAAGTTCCGCGCTGCTACGGCTACCGTAGAAAGTGAGCAGCAAAGCTATGACCTGCTGCAGGAGCAGTTCCGCCTGGGGTTGAAGAACATTGTTGAACTGATGAACGGCAAGGACAAACTGCTGCAAGCCGAACAGAACAAGCTACAGTCTAAATACATGACAATCCTAAACCAGCAGATGCTGAAGTTCTACGCAGGCAACACCTTAAACGACAAATGATAAAACAATAATAAAATGAAGAACAAGAAGTATCTATGGCTCACAGGCGCCATTGTCGCCGTCATAGCCGTTGCCGTCTATCTGCTTTCAGGCAACAAGAAGGAAGAGAAAATCTCCTTCGAGACCGCCAAGGTCGAGAAGGGAAACATCCAGACATCCATCACAGCCACCGGCACCATCGAGCCAGTCACCTCTGTCACTGTGGGCACACAGGTTTCCGGCATAGTGTCGAAGCTGTATGTTGACTACAACTCCGTTGTCAGGAAAGGACAGGTCATTGCCGAGCTTGACAAGACCAACCTCATCAGTGAGCTGAATGCCCAGAAGGCCAACCTCTCGTCGGCACAGAGCTCACTCAACTACCAGCAGTCCAACTACAACCGCTACAAGACGCTATACGACAAAGGGCTTGTCAGCGCCGATGAGTATGAAAGCGCCCGGCTCTCCTACCAACAGGCCAAGGAACAGGTGGCCACAGCCCGTGAGAGCGTCCAGCGCGCCCAGACCAACCTGGGCTATGCCACCATCACGTCTCCCATTGACGGCGTGGTACTGTCAAAGGCCGTTGAAGAAGGTCAGACGGTGGCAGCCTCCTTCAACACACCAGAATTGTTCACCATTGCCCAGGACCTGACCGACATGCGTGTCATCGCCGACATTGACGAGGCCGACATCGGCGGCGTCAAGGAAGGTCAGCGCGTCACCTTTACCGTAGATGCCTACTCCGAGGACTCGTTCAACGGCCGCGTCACTCAGGTACGCCAGCAGGCCACCACTGAGAGCAATGTCGTCACCTACGAGGTTGTCATCTCTGCACCTAACGTCGACCTGAAACTGAAACCCGGTCTGACAGCCAATGTTACCATCTACACCTTAGAAAAGAACGACGTTCTCATCGTCCCGTCCAAGGCTCTGCGCTTCATGCCCAACGAGGCCTTCCTGCCAAAGGGCGAAAGCATCGAGGATGTTGAGTCGCCCGCCAAGCTATGGACCAAGGAGGGCAACGTCTATAAGGCTCACGCTGTAAAGGTAGGTACCACTAACGGCATCTATACGGAAATACTGAGTGGCATTCAGGCCGGCACCGAGGTATTCACTGACTTCACCATCTCCGGCGGAGGCGAGGAGGCAGAAGACCAGCAGGCCCAGAACCCCTTCATGCCACGTCCACGGGGCAACAGGAACGCTAACCAACAGAAGAAATAATGGACGACAGCAGAAAGGTAGTCATTGAGCTACAGAACGTCAAGCGCTACTTCCAGGTAGGCAGCGAGACGGTGAAGGCCCTTCGCGGCGTCTCGTTCAAGATTTACGAGGGCGAGTTCGTTACCATTCAGGGAACCTCCGGCTCCGGCAAGTCTACACTGCTCAACCAGCTGGGATGCCTGGACACGCCGACTTCCGGCGAGTACTTCCTCGACGGCATCTCCGTGCGCACCATGTCGAAGACCCAGCGGGCCCACCTGCGTAACCAGAAGATAGGCTTCGTCTTCCAGAACTACAACCTGCTGGCCAAGACGACAGCCGTTGAGAACGTGGAACTGCCGCTGATGTACAATGGCAAATACGATGCCCGTCAGCGTCGCGAGGCCGCAGTCAAGGCTCTGCAGGCTGTTGGCCTGGGCGACCGTCTGGAGCACAAGTCCAACCAGATGTCAGGTGGTCAGATGCAACGCGTCGCCATTGCCCGTGCCCTTGTCAACTCGCCGGCAGTACTGCTGGCCGACGAGGCAACGGGTAACCTTGACACCCGCACGTCCTTCGAGATGCTCGTCCTGTTTCAGGAACTACACCGTCAGGGACACACCATCATCTTTGTCACACACAACCCCGAGATTGCCGAGTACAGCAGCCGTAACATCAACCTGCGCGACGGCAAGATACGCGAGGACACCATCAACCCCAATATCAAGTCGGCAGCCGAGGCTCTGGCCGCTCTGCCGGCACCAATGGATGATTAAGACATGAACATATTAAACCTTTTCAAAGTTAGCCTTCGCGCCGTAGCCAGCAACAAGATGAGATCGTTCCTCTCCATGCTCGGCATCATCATCGGCGTTGCCGCTGTCATCATCATGATGGCTATCGGCCAAGGCTCCAAGGAGAGCATCCGCAAAGAGCTGTCCACCATGGGCACGAACCTGCTGACCATTCGTCCGGGAGCTGACATGCGTGGCGGCGTACGTCAGGACCCTTCGGCGATGCAGACCCTGAAGATGGCCGACTACGAGCGCATCATGCGTGAGAAGAAGTTTGTCACCAAGGTCTCTCCTGAGGTGACGTCCAGCGGTCAGGTCATCTATGGCAACAACAATACCAATACTTCCATGTACGGCGAGAGCACCGACTACTTGTCCATCAAGCAGTGGGACGTGGAGAAGGGCGAATGCTTTACGGACGAGGACATCAAGAAGGCCGCCAAGGTCGTTGTGGTGGGCGCCACCGTTGTCAAGGAGTTGTTCGGCGAGAACGCCGACCCCATCGGCAAGACGGTACGCTTCAAGTCCATCCCCATGCGCATCATCGGTGTGCTGAAGTCAAAAGGCTACAACTCATGGGGCATGGACCAGGACAATGTCATGATAGCCCCCTACACCACCGTCATGAAGCGTCTGGCAGCCCAGACGTGGTTCTCCAGCATCGTCTGCTCGGCCGTTACCGAGGAGTTGAGCGATGCTGCCATTGAGGAGCTGACCCAGATTCTCCGCGACAACCACAAGCTTAAGGAGGAGGCTGCTGACGACTTCACCATCCGCTCCCAGGCAGAGATGATGGAGACGATGTCGTCAACGATGGATACCGTTACCATTATCCTCGTTGTGGCTGCCGCCTTCTCGCTGCTGGTGGCCGGCATCGGTATCATGAACATCATGCTTGTCAGCGTTACCGAGCGCACTAAGGAGATTGGTCTGCGCATGGCTGTCGGAGCCACGGGTCCCGTCATCTCGCTGCAGTTCCTCATCGAGTCCGTGCTCATCAGTCTCACGGGCGGACTGTTAGGCATCCTGGTAGGCTTCATAGCCAGCGAGTGGGCCGTCCCGGCCTTCGGCATGCCGTCCAGCGTACCCGCATGGTCTGTCTATGTGTCGTTCTTCGTCTGTGTCTGCATCGGTGTGCTCTTCGGCTACATCCCTGCCCAGAAAGCCGCCAACATGGACCCCATCGAGGCCATCCGCCACGAGTAAGCACGCGTTATTTCCAGGCCTGGCGCTGTCGTCGGGCCTTACCGTCAGGAAGATGCTGCGTGGAATGAGATGTCAATAGACGCGGGGTCCGAAGATGGTGGTGCCTACGCGGACCATCGTGCTGCGGCACTCGACGGCGACGGCGTAGTCGCTGCTCATGCCCCACGACCGCTCACAGAAGCCGGGGTCGTCGGCAAAGTACTGGGCCTTGACCTCGTCGAAGAAGTCGGCTGCCGCGGTGAACTCGCGCCGCCACTGCTCCGGGTCTTCCACGAAGGAGGCCATCATCATCAGTCCGCAGATGCGCACGTGCTGCAGTTGGCGCCACTCGCCGCCGGCCAACAGCTGCCGACAGGCGTCCAGCGTCAGCCCGTATTTTGTGGCCTCTTCGGCGATGTGCAGCTCCAGGAGCACGCTAATGGTGCGTCCGCAACGGGCCGCCTGCTTGTCAATCTCACGCAGCAGCTTCAGCGAGTCAACCGCCTCGACCATCGAGATGTAGGGTGCGATGTACTTCACCTTGTTTGTCTGCAGGTGTCCGATGAAGTGCCACTCGATGTCCTTGGGCAGGGTCTCGTGCTTGCGCTGCAGTTCCTGCTCGTGGCTTTCGCCGAAGATGCGCTGTCCTTCTTCGTAGGCCGCCATGATGTAGTCCTCCGGATGGAACTTGCTGACCGCAACCAGCTTTACTCCTGCGGGAAGCGACTGACGGATTCGGAGGAGGTTTTCCCTGACGTTATACATGGTGTGGGGCTTATTGCTGTTCGTATTCTGGCTTGTCGTCCGGCAGCCGGTCGACCTTCTTGTACTCAAAGACATCCATCAGCTTCGTCTCAGCCACCGATGCGATGACGTAGTCGCCCATCGAGCCGGTCATGGCCTCCTCAATGTTTCTGACGGCACCGTTGAAGGTGCCCGCGTTCACCAGGTAGTTGACGGTCGAGCGCTTCTCCTTGTCCGTCTTCTCGTCCAGCGTGATGAACTCCAGCTTGGCCTTGTACCATCGGTCGGCCTCGTCCGTATCGGCAAAGAAGATTTCCTTGTAGGCAGTCTTCTTGATGTCCACGACGTCAAAGGGGCCGCTGATGTACGACGACATCTCCTCCGTGATGCGTCTCTCTGCCTCGCTGAAGCTCAGGGCGTCCACCACATACATTTCGGGGACGGTCTTGGTCATGCCGTCCTCCATGGTTTTCTCATATTTGATTTTGCACTCAAACCATTCTGCTGTTCTGCTTCTCATTGTTTCTGAATATCGTTGGTTATTTTTTCTTGTCTTCGTTTTTTTCCTTCTGGATGCCGTTGTACTGCAGCTTCTTTTTCTTCTCGGCACTCAGCATCTCTATGACCTCGCTGGCAATGCGCGACGTGCGCTCGTCGCTGAGGTGCGTCTTCGAGGCCAGCTCTGCCTGGACCTTCACCAGTTCCTCCATGGTCCCCTGACTGGCAGCCATGAATTTCTTCTCGCTGGAGTTCATGTACTCCGTATTGTAAATCTTCGACAGAATGCGGTCGGCCTCTTTCGTGAACTGCTTGCGGAAAATCTGCTCCGCCTTGGCCTCATACTCCTTCATCTGCCTTTCTTTCTCGGCACGAGACATCTCGCCCACGTCTTCCGTCACGCTGTCGCCCCCCAGCAGGAGCTCCTCATAGGGGTCCTCGGACGGGTCATAGTCGTCCGAGAAGGGGTCGTCGGCCTTTGCGTCGGGGGCTGGCTGTACAAACTCTATCTCCTCCGGTTCGGGCACCATCTGGACGTATACCCACACACCTGCCAGCGCTACCGCCAGCGCCACGAGTCCCACCAGCATGGAGTTCTTGACTCCCCTCTTCTGCCGGATGGCCGACAGCATCGCCTCCGGTGTCTGGTAACGCTTCTCCGGATTCTTGTGAGTAGCCTTCTTGACTACCAGCCTGTACTCTGCCGGCATCGACGACTGCGCAAACAGCACCTCAATGAACTTGCCGATGGAATAGATGTCGCTGCGGACATCGGGCTGTTCACCCTCCAGCACCTCGGGGGCCACGAAGTCCTCGTAGCCCTCGTACAGCAGCCGGGACGAGTTCATGGCCTGGTAGAAGGAGCCGTGCAGTGCCAGCCTCACCGCCCCGTCGCCCTTGCGTGCAAAGACGTTCGACGGGGCATAGCAGACATGGAAGATGCCCTGACCGTGCAACCAGGCGGCCGACTCCAGGAGGTCGCGCACCGTGACATCGACGAAATCCTTGCTGGCCACCACGGCAGGATTCTCCTCCAGCAGCTGTGAAAAGGTCTGATAGTTACCCTGTTCCAGCCGCAGTCCGTAAATGCCCGAGCTGTCCTCGTTGGCCACGAAGTGCAGCTGCCGCGGGTCGGTCAGTTCCTTGTTAGCCTCGCACTCCCTCCTCAGTCCTTCGGCAAAGAGGATGCTGTCCATCAGGTCCTGACGGATGTCAATGACATTCTGATACTTCTTGTCTACCAGCTTCTTGTAGAACACACCATAGAGCACCTTTTCCTGATGCTGCAGGTTTCCGTTGCGAGTCTCGACAATTTCTTCGTAATTCATGGTCGCGCTTCGTTAGTTTGTCGTGCAAAAGTACAAATAAAAAATGAAAGTGAAACGAGAATCGACTTTTTATTTGTCTTCAGCCACATTTTTATGCCGACAGCCACGACGTCCCAGCAGGACCCCATGTCAGAAGACAACGGAAGAGCCTCAGCATTTTGTCAAGAAAAATTGCCGATTTTTAACACTTCAAAAAGACTCATTCTAGCAGCACGATGAAGGGCTTTCTATACGAAGCCGCCTCTTGAAGGCACAAAAGACAAGAATTTCAGAACAACCCCATGGAATTTCCGAACAGAAATTGCCGTTTTATTACGCATTTTAGCGGCAAGTTGAACCAAGCTTTCCGGCACCTTTCAGGGTGAAAAAGCCGACCTTTCGCCCCGAAAAAGCCGACCTTTCGCCGAGCGCGACTGCACACCTCCGCGCCACCGCCCCTACTCTCCTATAACACAACACGTTACCATTGCACATCAAATTTCGAATATTTGCGCAAAAAAAATTTTTCATGCATTTCGTGCGAAATATGAGCGACCTTATGTAAAGTATTTTGACATTCTTATAAGAGCCTAAGCAACGCTGCCGGCTCGGCAGATTTGTGCTCACCCGGTCCAAAAGGACGCACAGCCTGTCGATGAACACCCGATGTTGAGCCACCAGTCATTTTATGACCCATCATCGGGTGCAGAGGTAGGCATAATATCTCACATATCCAAATGTTCAGTGAACAAATTTACTCCCTCATTACTCCCTCATTACCCCCTCATTACTCCCTCACGATGGAATCGGAAAGAAAGTAACCACCAGATTTACTTGAACCTGAATACTTGATAAGT
>CAMHIM010000008.1 GCA_946185225.1 uncultured Prevotellaceae bacterium | reverse complement strand
TCCGCAGGAGGCCATGGAGGTGATACGTCAGACCAGCCGTCCCTACGACACGACGCTGCCTTGTCCCAACAACTACGAGGGCTACGGTGAGATAGACGCCTATCGTGGTCTTCTCTACCTGCTGGGCCTTGACGGCATCCGCGACATCTCCTCACGTCACACGCCGCTCGAGGTCCGCTGTGCCGGTCGCCGGCTGACGCTGACCGCCCCGGCACCCCTTGGCCAGCCCCTGCGCGTCCGCCTCTTCTCGCTGTCGGGCCGTCAGGTCCTTGACCGCAGCCTCCCGTCACCCGATGTCCGCTGCCCGTCGTCCGACGCCCAACGGCCGTCGTCTGCCGTTTATACCATCGAGCTCCCGTCGCTGCCCGCCGGCATCTATGCCGTGCAGACAGACGGCTCCTTCCCCTCCGGCTCCACCCTCATCCGGCTATAAGACCATAACAAAAGCCGACTTTGCGGTCCGCAAAGTCGGCTTTTCAATGCCTCAAAGTCGGCTTTTCAATGCTTCAAAGTCGGCTTTCTTTTGTTACTTATTAGAGTATTTAGATATGAGTTCTTTGGTTGCAGTTTTAAGAGGCTGCAAGTCATCGTTTATCACAGAGATGACGACTTCTTCATCAATGTTGGCGTATTCATGAGAGATAATATTGCGCATGCCATATATAGCCTGCCATGGAATGTGTGGATATTCTGATAGAGACTCTCTTTCTTCTTTTAGCAGTTTACCTACGAGTTCACCTATGACTTGTAATCTCATGACGCATGCGTTGAAAGCCATAACGCGATGGGGACTAACCATAAAGTCGTGAAGTTTAGTCATCCCTTTGCTCCATTCTTGTATTAGTTCGATGGATTCAAGGATTTCTTGTAACCTGTCTAGTGTTTCTGCACTTTTGTTATACATAGACTACATCGTTAAGAATGTTTGATTTGAAGAGAGGACGAAGGCTACTACGGTAACGAACAAGGTCCACTTCGCAGTTGAAAAGTGATTTCAACCGTTCATGGAGTTCATACATCAAAGACAGCGTAGGTTTGTTTAACTCCACAATAATGTCTATATCACTCTCCTCGGTGTTCTCTTGTCGGGCTACGGACCCATAGATACCCAGTTTAGTGATGCCATATTGTCTGCCAAACTTTTGCTTGAAAGCAGACAATGTTTTGATACAATCCTGGAGTGCTAGCATATATTACAAATCCTTATGTATGCCGCAAAGATAGTCGTTTCCTCTGAAACGACCAAGGAAATGAAAAAAAAACTGCGCTTCCGTGTTGAACGGAAGCGCAGCAGATTAAGTAAAGCAATGATAAGGGCTTACTTCTGACTCATGGTGAACTGGATGTAGCAACCGCTCATCCATGCGTAGCAACCCGCAAAAGCCGACTTTCTTTTGTTACTCCAATTCCTTGGTCATGGTGAACAGGATGGCCATGCCTGACATGGCTGCCGTGGGCTTCTCGTCACTATATAAATAATAACTTTCGAATTCCGGTGCGAAAGAGGTTGACTTGTAGTCCAGCAAGTAAACTTCCATGAAGTAGACCCCTGCCTCGTCGGCGTCTTCGTCCTCTACCATGCGGTAGCCGATGTAGGCCTCGTCGTCCTCGCTGGTGCTGGTAGCGTCAAAGTTACGGTTGACCCCCTTGAGCTTGACCATCTTCACTGTTGTAACGCTGCCGGACATCGCATCGGGATGGAAGTCGTACTCGTCGGCAGCAACGTACGTTCCTGCCCCCTTGAAGAAATTCTTCAGGTTCGACTTGAAGTTAGGTGTGAAGGTGCCGTCTGCAGCAAAGGTAATCTTGTCCTCAGCATTGAAGGAAGGATATGCATCACCGAAGGTCACCATGCCGTAGTTTGCGTCAGACATGGCTTGGGCAGTGCTCTTCAGTTCCTTGATTTTCCAGGTTCCCGTGATGGTGGGCTCAGACGTGTTATTGTCGTAGGTGTCCACAAAGTTCACACTGGTGCGGGGGAAGAGTCTCACCCAACCGGTGGAACCCATCTGCTTGGTGTGAACTCTGAAACCTTGTGCGTTGACGGTTGATGCACAAACGAAAGCAGCCATGATGGCTATGCAGGAAAGTATAAGCTTTTTCATTTCTTGATAAATTTAAAGGATGACTTGTTGGTTTTGATGATGTAAATGCCAGCGGGCAGACCTGCTGTAGAGAGGATTACTGTGCCGTCGTCAGCAACGCGGACGGCTTTCACCTGGCGTCCGCCGATGGTGACAATCTGAGCCATGGAACCAGGGGTGGCGTTCTTCATGGCAACCTCGCCGGGAGCCAGTTGGAAGGATGTGCCTTTCACTTCTTTGATGCCTGTCGGCGTTGGCTCTGTCTGCTCAATCGTCATCGTTACCGACTCGCTCCACGTGAATTGTGTGGTAACCGCTCCGTAGGCCAGGGAATAGCCATCAGCCGACGGCGTGATGACTGGCTCCTGATCAATGGCGATGGCTGTTTTTACACCACTGGCGTTCTCCACGACGAGGCACCACTTCTCTTCTGCATTGCCTGAGAGTGTCAGACTCAGCAATAGCAGTACTAAGTAAAGTTTTTGCTTCATAGAGTTTTGTTTAATAGGGTTAATAAATAAGTTGTTATTTCGCGTTTGTGTTATACTCTGTCTTTTCGGCAGCGATGGCCGCATAGTCCTCTGGCGTCAGGTCTTCTGCGTCAGGCACCGCGTAGTTCTGGTCATAGCCGAGGTTCACTTCCGGCTCTTCCTCCAGGTGCTTGCAGGATGCAGTTCCCAGGGTGAGCGCAGCAGTAAGGATAGTATATATAAAGTACTTCATGGCGTTCTTGGGTTTAATAGGTTTCTTCATAGCCGGGGTTCTGAATGAGAGCGGGCTGTTGCTGAATGTCGCTCAGGGGAATGGGCCACGTGTACATGTACTTGCGTGTCCAGTACTTCTTGCCGCCGACGCCTACCCACCACTCGGGACGGCCGTTGCGCTTCAGCTCGAACCAGCGGTCGCCGTTCTCCAGGTAGAGCTCCTTGCGGCGCTCGTTCAGGATGGCCTGGAGCAGGGGCGTCAGGGGTTTCCCCGTAGCGTCCTGCTGCACCAGCGCCTCTGTGTTGACGGCAGGAAGCGTTTCCATGGTGTAGGCGTAGTCGGCTGTCAGGATGCGCTTGCTGCGGAAGTCGTTCAACTCCGTCAGTGCCGTCTCCTGCTCATTCAGGTGGTAGGCGCACTCCATGGCGATAAGCGCCATCTCTGCAGAACGCAGCCCGGAGAAGATGAGCTTACGGTTCTTGCGCTTCCGGTTGAAGAAGAGGTTTCCCTTGCGGCGTATGTCGTTGGTTCCCTCCTTGAAGAGCGTGGCCAGACTGGCACTCAGTGGTCGCTCCTCCAGGGAGGACATGGTGGCACTCATGCCCAGCGGACTGTCAGAGATAAGGTTTCCCATGAGCAGACGGTTACCCTTCAGCCCGTACTGTGTGGACATCATGCTGGTATAGTCGTCGCCTGACAGCAGCGGGTGGTTCTCCAGTACGGTCAGTGCCTCGCTGCGCGCTTCCTTCCAGCGGCCGCACCAGTGGTACAGGCGTGCCAGGTAGCCGTGCATCACATCGTTGTTGAAGCGGTACATCTCGTTCTGGATGTCATATTCAATGGTTGTCTTGAAGTCGCTCTCGGCCTGGGCGATGGTCTCCTGAATGGTGGAACGGATGGGCATGGCCTCCATGTCGAACGAGGTGACGATGGGGACGCCTAACTTCGCGTCGTCGGCCAGCGGCGGAGCGCAGAACATGCGCAACAGCTGATAGTAGCACACACCGCGGATGGCGTAGCAGGTGCCGATGATGTCCTTGCCGGCACGCGTGTCGCGGCCGTCCTGATACTCGCCCAGGATGATGTTGCAGTTGCGAATCTGCTCATAGAGGTGTAAGTAAACAGACTGTTTAGCCGACAGGTCCTGTCCGATGTACGTCCGTAGCCGGTCCGAGCCGCCTGTGAGGTTGGTGGCCAGGTTGTCGCTGACAGACTCCAGGTCAACCGTATTGCCGTAGCTGCCCACTATGTCGCCTCCCAGAACGGAGCCTTTGTCAATGGCATCGCACATCTGATCGACAAGGGCAGCAAACTCCTCCGTCGTCTTGGGAATGGTCTTTCCGTAAGGCTTGATGTCCAGGTATTCCGTGCAGCCCGTCAGCACCAGGGCTGCCATGATGGTGATGATATGTCGTTTCATAATGTCATTTGTCATTTATCATTTGCGCAGCCCGCTTAGAATCCAATGTTAAGTCCAAAACTGAAACTGCGGCTCATGGGGTACACGGCTCCCGGCGTCTCCGGGTTCATACCCTTGTAGTTGGTGATAATCCAGAGGTTGTTGGCCGTGAAGCTCATGCCCAGGCTGGAGGCTGCTATCTTACGGGTAATCTGTTCCGGGAAGCTGTAGGTCAGCGTCATGGAACCAATCTTCCAGTAGGAGCCGTTCTCGTAGAACACGCCCTGCTGAATCATGGAGGAGAGTATCTGCTGCTGGTTCAGGTTCAGCGCATCACCGTGGGCGTCAATCAGACGGGGGTAGCCGTCGGTGACGGGGTTGTCAGGTGTCCAGCGGTGGGCAGCCTCTTTTACCATGTTGTTGTGTGCCTGATATACGTCGTAGCGAGTGTTGTAGATGTAGTTGTTCGTGCCGCGGCTGACGTCGCTGTACGAACTGCGTGGCGTGATGTAGTTGGCTATCTTGGCTCCCAGTGAGAACGATGTGCTTACGCTGACTGACAGGTTCTTCCAAGACAGGTGGGTAGAAAGACCGCCCGTCCAAGGGTAATTGCTCGTTCCGATGTAGAAGAGGTAGTTGGCAAAGTTGTACGGGTCCGTCTCATCGTAGTCGCTGCGCTTCTCAAACGTGTAGAGACCTGTCTCCGGGTCAATGCCGGCCGGCTTGCTGCTGAAGATTTTTCCAAGGGGGTAGTCAACGTAGATGTCGCCGTAGATGCTGCCGCGCGGTGACTCGTACTTTGTCAGCACGTTCTGGTTGTAGGCAATGTTGCCGCTGAGGCTCCAACTCCAGTCCTTCGTCTTGATGGGAGAGGCGTTAAGCATCAGCTCTACGCCCTGGTTTACCTGCTCGGAGGTGTTGTAGCTTTGGGTAGTGAATCCTGTCGTGGAGACTACACGTACCGATGTCACCAGGTCATAGCCCTTGCGGTGGTAGAACGAGAGGTTCATGTTCAGGCGGTTCTTCAGGAATCCCACGTCGATGCTTCCGTTCCAGTCGTGCGTGCGTTCCCAGCGCAGGTGGGCGTTCGGTGCATTTCCGATGCTACCCATGCGGTAGGCTTGTGTGTCGCTGTTACGGAAACTGTTCTGGTAGTTCATGATGAGCACGGGATACACACTCTTGTTGATGCCGCCGGTGACACCTGTGGACAGGCGGATGGTGGCGTGGCTGATGATGTGCTTGATGCGGGTCATCCACGACTCCTCATCTATGTTCCATGCCAGACCGGCACTCCAGGTAAGGTTGAACTGCTCCTTGGCACCGAAGTTGTTGGAGCCGTCGGAACGGATGGTGGCGTTGGCCACGTAGCGGTCCATCAGTACATAGTCGGCAGCTCCGTAGAACGAGGCCATGGCATTCTCTACGCGGCTTTGGCCTGACAGGCTGTTGGCTATGGTCTGGTACGTCTGCATGTCCGACTCTTCGAAGGTTCCCGATGCGCCGGCCACCAGCAGCGGCAGCGAGTGGTTGCCTGTCACGGGGTCATAGCCGTAGACCTTGCGGAAGATGCTCTTGGCGTAGTTGTTGCTTACCTCAGAACCCGCCAGGGCTGTGACGCGGTGGATGTCGCCGAATGTCTGGCTGTAGTTCAGCTGGGCACGCAACTGCCAGTTGCGGTTGTTGTTGGCCGTCTGTGTCATGTTGCCGTAGATGCGCTTGGAGAACAGGTTCGAGCCTTCGAAAGGACGGTCCTGCCATGCTGCATAGGTGTCCTGGTTGACTTCGTTGTCTGAGTTGTCCGTGCTATAACTGTAGGAGGCCAGTCCGTAGAGCCGGAAGTGGTCGTTCAGCCGGTAGGTGATGTCGCCGCGCAGGGTCATGGAGGAACTGGTAGCCACCATCTTGGTGCCGTCAATCTCGCGCAGCACGTTCACGCCGTTGTCAGGCAGAATGTGCAACAGGTCACCGTTGACGCGGGCCAGGGAGAAGTAGGTGTCGTCACCCTTGTAGGACCCATCGTCATTATATGGACTTTCGTAGGGGTTGGCGAAGTAGGCATAGGTGAACATGTTGAACGAGTTGCTGGCTGACAGGCTCTTCAGATAGCTATAGGAGACGTCGAAGTTCAGCGAGACGGCTTTTGAGGGGTTGGCAGAGATTTTCGACATGAAGTGTGCGCCGTCCGAGGCGGTCTTCTTGACGATACCCTTGTTCGTCGACATGCCTCCGCTGACGTAGTAGGTCAGTTTGTCACTGCCGCCAGAGAGGCTGATGTCATGGCTCGTGCTGACGGTGTTGCGGAACAGCACCTTGAACCAGTCGGTGTTCGTCTGCTTCAGCTCGTCGATGTAGGCGTCCTGTTCCTCGGTCGTCATGCCGGCGAACTTGCCGTAGCCGGAGCGTATCTGGCCAATGATGCCGATACGGGGGAACCACGTGCCGTTGGCGTAGCCGTTGGCCGAGAACTCGTCCCAGATGCTCTGCTCGTAGGCCAGTTTCTCCTCGCTGTTCATCAGGTTTGCGTCACGTGAGGGAGAGGTCTGTATGGACACGTTGCCGCTGTAGTTGACGTGGATAGTACCCGCCTTGCCCTTCTTCGTGGTGATGACGATGACGCCTGCCTGGGCCTGGGTGCCGTAGATGGCGGCAGCGGCAGCGTCCTTCAGCACGGTGATGCTCTCAATGTTCTGTGGTGCAATACCCGCCACGCCGTTGGCATAGAGGGTGGAGAAGTCGCCGGAGCGGATGTACGAGTTGCCCATCGCCGGGATGTTCTTCTGCAGGGGAACGCCGTCGACCACCCACAGCGGCTCGTTGTTGCCGGTGATGGAGGCGGTACCGCGGATGCGTATCTTGGCACTCTCACCGGGGCGTCCGCTGACGGCCTGGACGTTGACGCCCACCAGCTTTCCCTGCATGAGCATGTCGACATTAGCCAGCGGCTGGTCCTTCAGCTCCTTCTCGGTGAGGATGCCTACGGAGCCGGTAGACTTGCGGATGTCCGTCTGCGAGTAGCCTGTCACCACCACCTGGTCGAGCGAGGTAGCCTCGTTCTCCAGGACGATGTTGCCCGTGATGGCCTTGGTGCCTACCTTGATGGTGCGTGGCTTCATGCCGATGTAGGTGATGGTGAGCGTGGAGCCTTTGGAAGCCCACAGGCTGGCGTGGCCCTTGATGTCGCTGACGACGCCGAGGTTCCTGTCAGAGGTCTTGACAGAGGCTCCTGGCAGAATGTCGCCGTTCTCGTCAACAACGGTGATGTCGACTTTGACCTGTACGCCGCCGTCCCTGGTCTGTGCCAGGGCCGCCAGTGGTAGTAGCATTAGAAACAGGAGGATTCTCTTCATGTCTGTCCAGTTATTTGTGGTTAACAATGTCTATGTCTGTCTTCTCCGGACTCACGAGGTGCTCCAGGAAGTAGTAGCGGATGAGGTTCTGGTAGTAGTCGCCCGCCAGTCCGTGGCCCTGTTCGGGCAGTACGAACATATCGAAGCGCTTGCCGGCCTTCATCAGGGCGTCGGCCATGCGGTAGGTGCTGGTGACGGGGACGTTCTCGTCCACCTCGCCCGTCATGAGCAGGAGCCGTCCCTTCAGGCGTGAGGCCAGCTCCATGTTGGTGGGGATGGGCCGGCCGTAGCCGTGGTAGGTCTCGGCCCACCACTGGATGTAGGCGTTGTTGTCGTGGTTGCCGGAGGCGGCCACGCCGACCTTGTAGAAGTCCGGATTGTTGAGCATGGCGGCTACCGTCTCGAAGCCTCCACCGCTGTGGCCGTAGATACCCACGCGGTCGAGGTCGATGAAGGGGTATTTGGCGGCCAGCGTCTCAATGGTGTGGCGGTCGTCGGCCACGGGGTAGTCGCGCAGGTTGCCGTAGCCGTAGCAGTAGAAGTCGCGTCCGCGCAGGGGCGACGAGCCGCGGGGCTGGACGTTGACGACGACGAAGCCCAGCTCGGCCAGCGACTGGTTGCCGTTCTCGTCGACGGTGAACCTACGGGGTATCTGGTCGTCCTGCGGACCGGGGTAGACGTTGGAGATGACGGGGAACTTCTTCGTAGTGGCGGGGTTCTCGCGTGCTTCACGCGGCAGGTACATGACGCCGTAGAGGTCGGTCTCGTTGTCGGCGGCCTTCACCTTGACCAGCGTAGGCTTTACCCACCCAGCTTTCAGACAGTCTTCCTCGCTGGTGCGGTAGAACTCAAAGTGCTTCTTGGGGTTGTCGAGACTGACGACATTGTAGACAGGTGGCAGGTCCATGCGTGAGTAGGTGTCAATGGCCCATCGCCCGTTGTGGCTCAACTGCAGCTGGTGTTCGCCGTTGCCGTAGGTCAGCAATTGCTGCCGGCGGCCGTCAAGACTTGCCTTATAATAATAGGTGTAGTTGGGGTCGACGCCCTGCTCCTGTCCGTAGCCGAGGAAGACGATGCTACGGCCGAGTGTATCGATGTGTTCAATGCGTCCTGCCACCAGTCCGTCGCCCAGGGTGACACGGTTCTTCAGCTGTCCTGTGCGGCCGTCGTAAAGGTAGTAGTTGCCGCGTCCTGTACGCTCACTCCACCAGAGTATCTCACGGCCGTGGTTGAGCACGTGGTAGTGGAACATATTGACGTTCACGTGGGGTAGGCATGGCTCAGAGATGACGGTACGTATCTCACCTGTGGGTATGTCGATGCGGCACAGCTCCAGCGTGTCGACGCTGCGGTTGCGGCGCAGCAGGAAAATGTGATCGTCCTCCTTGCCGTAGTCCAGCTGGATGAAGTCGTCAGGACGGGGCGAGACGGGCAGCAGCCGGCCTTCGCCGGTGTCGGCGTTATACCAGTAGAGCCGGTAGTGACGGATGGCATTGCCTCCGGGCAGGGGCATCTTCTTCTGCTCCAGACTGGGGGGGGTGACTGTGCTGTGTACGATGTTCAGGTAGCCTACCTTGGTGTCGTCGTAGACCATGCACAGGTACACGTGTCCGCGCCAGAATCCAATGGGATGCTTCTCGCTCAGTGTGTCCTTCGCACCCTGGGAACAGTAGGAGGCGAAGGCGCGGCCGTCGGTGGTCAGCTGGCGGATGTCGCCCGTGCGGTTGTCGCGTACATGCAGGTTGTAGCGGTCGCCCAGCATGGTGTAGAGTGAGTCGCGGGTCTGTGTCGATTTGCCGAAGTGGAACCCGAAGCGGTCTTCCTCCTGCTCCTTCGGGTGACGGCGCTTGTAGGCGTCGATGACGTCCTGGTTCAGGGGGGTTACCTTGCCCGTACGGGCATCGACCATGAACTGCTTGTCGTCTTTCTCCCACTTGACGAAGGGGGTCCCGCTGATGAAGGAGGGTAAAATGTTCAGGTTGCTGACCAGTGAGGAGACGTTCTTCTCGCTGACGGACTCGGCGCCATACCAGTTGACGGGGCCGTCAGTCAGCCGGTGGACGGCTGCCAGCATGTCGACGGTGCCGCCGCTGATGCTTGTCTTACCGTCCATGGGCCGCACCGTCTCCATCAGCAACTGACGTATCTGCGGGGCCTTCAGTTCGGGGAAGTAGCTGCGCAGCAGGGCAATGATGCCTGTCACGACGGGTGCCGATAAACTGGTGCCCTGTGACAGCTTGTACTGGTTGCCGGGGAAGACGGAGGCGATGTCGGTGCCGGGTGCGAAAAGGTGTACCCTGGAGGCTCCGTAGTTCGAGAAGTCTGCCACGTGCCCCTGTTCGTCAGTGGCTCCTACGCGGATGAAGTTGTCGAAGAAGTGTCCCGCACGGTTGGTTCCCGAGGGGTAGACAGCGATGGTGTCCAGGTCCTTGCTGTTGTTGCCGGCAGCATGGACGATGACGACATCATGGCTCTGTGCGTAGCGGATGGCGTCGTTCACCATGCGCTCCTGCGGTGAGTAGTACTTGCCCAGGCTGATGTTGATGACGCGGGCGCCGTTGTCGACGGCATAGCGGATGGCCGAGGCCACGTCTTTGTCGTACTCGTCGCCGTCGGGGCTGGCACGTACTATCATGAGACGGGCTATGTCGGGAGCAATGCCCTGGTAGCGGGAGTCGGCAACCGTCTGTCCGCCGATGATGCCGGCGACGAACGTGCCGTGCTCACAGCCTTCGATGGTCAGTGTCGGGTTGCCATAGTAGCGGTCACGGGCATCCTCCATGTTGTCGCCTATGAGCAGCCGCTTGTCCTGGCTATGTTCTATGCTGTAGATGTTCTTCTCCATTTCCTCCAGCCGCTTCAGCGACGAGGCGTTCATGGTCTCCCGTGACTCACAGGCCAGCTCGTAGAAACGCAGGTAGCTGTCAATCTTGGCCTCGTGGCGCATCCTGAGGTAGAAGTCATACTCCTTCTTGTCCTTTGCCTCTGAGCGTTCCTTGACGTTCTTGTACTTGGGGTAGAGCCGCTTGAACTGGCGGTATTCCTCGGTGCCGGCACTCGTCATGTTGAACTTGCCGTCGCGGGTGCCCAGAAAGTTCCAGCCGTGCAGGTCGTCGGCATAGCCGTTGCCGTCGGTGTCGCGGCCGTCAAGGCGTTCGCCGGGATTGGTCCATAGGCTTTGCTGCAGAGTGACGGCTGTCGTGTCGATGCCGGAGTCAATAATGCCTACTACTACGGGACCTGTAGGCTTGCGCCCGCTGTCACGCAGCAACTGCAGGGCAGCCTCGATGTTGGCTCCTTGAAGGGTAGGGGTGTATCCTTTGTGCCATCCGGCAACGCATTCCTGGCCGGATGCCGGCAGGGATACTGTTGCAGCGTAGCAAAATGGTGTTAGAAACAGTAGTGCTTTTCGTATTTTACAGAAAATCTCTCTCATAGCCGACAAAGGTACGAAGAAAAAACGAAACGGCATTCGTTTCTCGTCAAAAAATGTCTTTCTGGGGAAACTGCCGGACTTTTACCCCGAAAGTGCCGGACTTTCGCGTTGAATGTGTCGGACCTTCGTAACTATCTCTCCGTCAGCTCTTTGGGCCAGTTGACCAGGAACAGCCGTTCCGTGGCGCGTGTCAGGGCGGTGTACAGCCAGTGCAGGTAGTCGGTGGTCAGCATGTCGTCAGTCATGTACCCTTGGTCCACGTAGACGTGTGCCCACTGTCCTCCCTGTGCCTTGTGGCAGGTGACAGCATAGGCAAATTTCACTTGCAGCGCGTTGTAGTGAGGATCCTCCTTCACCTTTTTCAGCCGGTCGGCCTTACGCGGGATGTCGCTGTAGTCGGCCATGACCCCGAGGAACAGCTGTTCCTGCTGCTGTCGCGTCAGTGCCGGGGCCTCGGACGTCAGTGTGTCCAGCAGTACGGTGGCAGTCAGCTCGTAGTCGCCGTAGTCCGGAAGGGTCATGGTGACATCAGCAAAGCGAAAACCGTACAGTTCGTGGATGTGGCGCACGCGCTGTACCACGGCACGGTCGCCGTTGGCCAGGAAGGTCAGGCCTTCCTCCTCGCTGGAGTGGGGCAGGGGGATGCTGTAGTTGTTCTTCACAATCATCAGCAGGTCGCCGCGGCAGAGCTCTTCTTCACGGCCGAGCACCGTGTTGCGGATGCCCTGGTTGTAGATGTTGGCCCGCTTGTTGGAACGGGTGATGACGATGGTATCGTCCACTCCCGCATGACTGTAACTGCCCGCCAGGGTCTCGATAAGCTCGTCGCCCGGCACGCGACGGATGTCGGGAAACCCGTTGAAGCATATCTGCGGCAGCACTACCTGTCCGCCGTTCTCAGGAGGAACGATGTTGCGTATGTGTGTGGCGTTGAGGAGAATGCCCGAGTCCAGGCTTTGACGCAGGACCTCGTTGAGGGTAGCCTCGTAGACGCGCAACCCGTAGCTGCCGAGAACGCGGGGCTGTAGGGCGGGGCTTCGCGTCTCGCCCACCGGGGGCAACTGCGCGGGGTCACCGATAATCATCAGACGGCAGTTGCGCTGGTTGTAAACGAAGCGTATGAGGTCGTCCAGCAGTGAAGCCTGTCCGGAGAAGAGGTCGCCTGCTGTCTGGTTGCTGACCATTGAGGCTTCGTCGACGATAAACAAGGTGTCCTGCATGTTGTTGTAGTTCAGGCTGAAGGCTCCCGGACCGGTGCTTTCGAACGTCTTCTTCCGGTAGATGCGACGGTGTATGGTGGATGCCGGATGGCTGGCGTAGAGCGACAACACCTTTGCTGCCCGTCCCGTCGGTGCCAGCAGCACCAGCTTTTGGCCAAGGGCCGTCAGGGCACGCACCACGGCAGCGGCCAGAGTGGTTTTTCCTGTGCCCGCCGACCCGCGCAGCACCATGACCGCCTGCTCGTCGCGGTCGGTCATGAAACGTGACAGCACGTCAATGGCGTGCTGCTGCTCGACGGTCGGCGGAAAGCCGAAAAGCTGTATGATGCGGTATTTTATCTCCTCGCAGACCATATAAAATGCAAAAAACTCTTAACTTCTTAACTTCTTGACTTCTTAACGTATTGTCTTTCCCAACTTCTTCGTACCTTTGCAAGTGCAAAGATATAAAGAATTTCTGAATGAGACGTCCTTTTATCTCCTTAAATATGCTGCTGGCTGCTCTCGTCGCCGGACTGCTGTGCATCTGTGTTCTCAGTGTGTGGCAGCCCATCAGCTTCCAGCAGCAGCGCAGTGAGCGCGAGAGGGTAGTGAAGCAGCGTCTCCTGGCTATTGGGCAGGCACAGACCCGCTTCCTGGCCCGCCACGGCCACTATGCAGCATCGCTCGACTCGCTCGATGTGCCTGACAGCGTGAAGGAGATACCCTACAGCAGCGGCGGCTTTCAGTTTGTGCTGCGTACCGGCATGAAGAAGAACCGCGACGGACGCGACGTGCCCGTCATGGAGTGTGGAGCCGTCTATGAGGACTATCTGGAGGGACTCAACGCCCGTGAAATAGAATACCTGAATGAAGAGGCGGCTGCCGAAGGGCGCTACCCCGGACTGAGAATAGGAGACATAAACATACCGAACAACCATGCAGGAAACTGGGAATAACAACCTGAGCAAGCAGCGGCTGACCATCCGCGTCGGCCGTAACACGCTGTCGTTCTCCATTGTCAATATGGACGATACTGAGCAGCCCATCACCTACGAACCCTACGTCGTCCGCAGCGGCGTCTCTGTGGCCGCCAACCTCCGCGAGGCTTTCAAGAAGGCCGCCCTGTTGGCAACGCCGGCACTACGGGCCACTGCACTCATCGACTCTCCCGTGCTGATGGTTCCTATCGAAGTGTTTGAGGAAACCTCCATGACGGAAATGTACCAGCACGCCTTTCCGGGACAGGAGGGGCACCCCGTGCTCTACAACGTCCTTCCGGACCTGAACGCGGTGGCCGTTTTCTCTATCAATAAGGACCTGCGGCTTGTGCTGACCGACCACTTTCAGGACGTGCGCTTTGTCTGCGCCATGGCTCCCGTCTGGCGCTACCTGCATCAGCGCAGCTATACTGGTCCGCGTGCCAAGCTCTACGGCTACTTCCATGAGCAGCGCCTGGAGATATTCTCCTATCAGAAGAATCGCTTCAAGTTCTGTAACTCCTTCGATGCCAAGCATACTCATGATGCCTTGTACTTCCTGCTCTATGTGTGGAAACAACTCTCGCTCAGCAACGAGCATGACGAACTGCACATCGTCGGCGACATCCCGGAGCAGGAACGGCTCGTCGCAGAACTGCGCAAATATCTGCAGAAAGCATATGTCATCAACCCCACGGCTGACTTCAACCGAGCACCGGCTACCCTGATAAAGGGCATGCCTTACGACCTGATGACCTACTACACGAAGGGAAGATGAGAGTCATTACGGGAAAGTACAGGGGACGGCACTTCGACATTCCGCGATCCTTCAAGGCAAGACCTACCACGGACTTTGCTAAGGAGAACATCTTTAATGTGCTTGTCGGCTATATGGACTTTGAGGGGGCTGTGGCACTCGACCTCTTCTCTGGAACGGGAAGCATCACGCTCGAACTGCTCTCACGGGGATGCTGTCAGGTGGTGAGTGTCGAGCAGGACCGTGACCATCACCGTTTCATCTGCGAATGCCTGAAGAAGCTGGATGGCACAGGGAAGGAGCTTGCCCACGTGCTGCCTCTGCGTGCTGATGCCTTCCGCTTCATCAAGGGTTGCCGGCAAACGTTCGACTTTATCTTTGCCGACCCGCCCTATGCTTTGAAGGAACTGCCGCAGATACCTGACCTCATCTTTGAACACCAGTTGCTGAAGGAGGACGGAGTATTTGTTTTCGAACACGGCAAGGATCACCAGTTCACAAACCATCCGCACTTCGTGGAGCATCGTAGCTACGGAAGTGTGAACTTCTCTATTTTCCGGTAATCACATTAAGGGGGAGAAAAGGCGCAGGACACTTTCCAACAACCGTTTCAGGAACTTGGGATGCTGCCGGCCAGGCACGTCGTCGAAGGCGACGGACGCCTGAAGGTCGTACATAAACACGTCGCGCATCCTCAGGGCCATCGGCTGGCCGTAGAAGAAGACGTTCGACTCGAAATTGTTCTCGAACGAACGGAAGTCCACGTTCGTGGAACCGCAGGTGCAGATGTCGTCATCGCACACCAGCAGCTTGGAGTGCATGAACCCTGCCGTATAGTAGAATACCTGTACCCCGGCCTCCGTCACTTCGCGCAGATAGCTGCGGCTGGCCAGTTCCGTCAGCCGTGCATCACTGTAGCGGGGTACGATGACACGTACGTCGACACCGGCGATGGCGGCTGTCTTCAGGGCAAAGAGCACTGGCTCGGTGGGAAGGAAGTAGGGCGTCTCGATGTAGACATAGTGACGTGCCGCCTGGAGTATATGCACGAAGCCTTGCATGATGTCGGGGTAGGGGTCTGCCGGTCCGCTGGTAACAAGTTGTAGCAGGTTCTGTGCCGGCTGCGGCTCAGGGGAGGGATAGTACTTGCGGTCGCTGAACAGGGTGCCGTCAACGAAATACCAGTCGACGAGAAATGCCCGCTGCAGGGCGTAGACGCCTGGGCCGCTGACCTGCACCATTGTGTCGCGCCATGCCTGACATCCGGTGCCCTTGACATAGCGCAGGGCAAGATTCATGCCTCCGACAAAGCCCGTCAGACCGTCAATGACAATCAGTTTCCGGTGGTTGCGGTAGTTCACCTTACTCGTGAACGAAGGGAAGCGTACGGGCAGGAAGGGCATCACCTCAATGCCGGCCTCCTTCATCCGCTCGAAGAACCGCTGCTTCACACTCCAGCAGCCGACATCGTCGTAGATGACGCGTACCTCCACGCCTTCCTGTGCCTTGGCTATCAGGGCGTCGCTGACGAGATACCCCAGCGGGTCGTCCTCGAAGATGTACATGTCTACGTGGATATGGCTGTGGGCTTCTCCGATAGCAGCCAGCAATGCATGGACAAACTGGTAGCCGTCGGTGAGGATGCTTACGGTGTTGCCTTGGAAGGGCAGGGACAGGTTCTGGTTGATGAAAAGGTCTATCAGTGTCTTGTGCTGCTCTGGAATTTGCAGGTCCTGCTGGTTGACGAAGCCGAGCATGGAGCGCTTCGTGAGGTCGTCCATCTGCCGGCGACTAACCAGCCGCTGGCGGCGGGTGTTGATGCCGAAGAACAGGTAGGCAATGATGCCTGCCACGGGGATTGACCAGATGATGAGTGCCCATGCCGTTGTCTTGGCTGGTTGACGATTGTCCATCACGACGTGGACAATGGCCAGGACGACCGTCAGCCAATAGAGGGCAACCAGAATCAGGTAGAGTCCATGCATAGGGCGTTACTGGTTTCGTCCGATTTTCTTGGCCAGCGTTCTGAATAGTTCGCTGAGTTCCATGTATTCCTTCAGCAGCGAAGGGTCGCTGTTCAGCCGGCTCTTGAGGTCCTTCAGCCTGGCCTCCAGAATATAGTAGCGGAAGTCGCGGACAAGATGCAGAATGTTCTGGCGGAGCATCTCCTTGCTGACCTCCATCTTGAAGCGTCCCCCCAGCTGATGCCGGTCAACCGCCATGTTAGAAGCCAACCGGCTCACTTCCAGGTCTTGGGAGTTGGTGAAATAAGTCTCACAGCGGAATCCTTCCTCACCGGCATGAGCTACGGCGTCTGCCAGCACCTGGTTGTAGATGGGCTTGCTGAACTGCAGCCCGTCTTGAGAGAGGTCCAGGTCGACGTACTGCGCCAGGGTGAGACTGACGGTCTGGCCGTCGTCTGTCTCCACATTCTCGAAGATGACCTTGTCGCCGTGACGGATGATGTTCTGTATCAGCAGCTGCTCTATCTGGGCCGACTGCTCGTCAAGGGAGTGGAGGCCGATGGGGATGATGACGTCCTTCTGCTCCTCAGCCGGGGTGTCGGTGGCGGACGTCGCCCTGTTCTCGGTACGCTCACGTTCCTTCTGCCGTTCCTCCCTGTCGCGGGCGATGTACTTGTTCATGGTGTTGACCAGTGTCTGCTCGTTCAGCTGTAGCTGCTGGGCACACCGCGTGAGGTAGGAGTCACGTACTATCTGTTGTGGGATGACGGAGATGCTGCGGACGATGCTGCTGATGGCTTCCGACCGCTTCACGGGATCCTCGACTCCCTTGAGCATCAGGTTGGTCTTGAACTCAATGAAGTCTGTCTGGTGCTTGTCAATATAGGCCTTCAGCTCCTCGGAGGAGTGCTTGCGGGCAAAGGAGTCGGGGTCGTCGCCATCGGGGAGCAGCAGAACCTTGACGTTCATGCCCTCCTGCAATAGCATGTCGGTACCGCGCAGGGCCGCATGGATGCCAGCCTCGTCACCGTCGTACAGGAGGGTGATGTTCTGGGTGAAGCGGTGCAGCAGTCGTATCTGGTAGCCTGACAGCGCCGTGCCGGAGTTGGCAACGACATTCTCGACACCTGCCTGGTGCATGGCGATGACATCGGTATAGCCCTCGACCATGAAGACACGGTCTTCCTTGACAATGGCTTTCTTGGCTTGGTAGATGCCATAGAGCTCACGCTCCTTGTGGTAGATGTCGGAGTCGGGGGAATTGACGTACTTTTGGGCGACGCCCTTTGTGCGGCTGTCGAGCACGCGTCCTCCGAAGGCTACCACCTTTCCGGAAACGTTCAGCCAGGGGAAGATGGCACGTCCTGTGTACCGGTCGTACGTGCCACGCTCGTTACGGATGCAGAGCCCGGTCTTCTCCAGGAACTCGTCCTGATATCCTTTGCGACGGGCTTCTGTCACCAGGGCGTCTCGCTTCTGGAGGGCGTAGCCCAACTGGAACTTCTCGATGATGTCGTCACGGATGCCGCGACTGCGGAAGTACTGCCGTCCGATGGCGATGCCCTCGGTGTCGGTCTTCAGAATGTTGTGAAAGTAGTCGCGGGCCCACTCGTTGACAATGAACATGGACTCTCGTTCGCTCTGTTCCTGCCGTTCCGCGTCGGTCATCTCCTTCTCAACAATCTCTATGTTGTACTTGCGGGCCAGCCAGCGCAGGGCTTCGGGGTAGGTAATCTGCTCGTGCTCCATGAGGAACGACACCGGCGTGCCGCCCTTCCCGCACACAAAGCAGTGGCAGATGTTCTTCGACGGCGACACCATGAACGACGGGTTGCGGTCGTCATGGAAGGGACAAAGACCCTTGTAGTTCACACCGCTCTTACGGAGCGTCACGAACTCTCCTACCACGTCAACAATCTGTGCCGCGTCAAGAATCTTGTCTTTGGTCGCCTGGTCTATCATTCTTTCTTTTTTGTTGTTCTAGCCTGTCTAACCTGTCTAGATTTATTTTCCCTTCAGGAAGACTGCCAGCGGGCTGTTGATGGAGCGCAGTCCCTTAGCCATGGACTGTGCGTTCATCTGTGCCCCGAGTTTCGAAGTGTGGGTGTGGTCTTTCTTGAAGTACTTGGCACCGGCTTTCTCCTTGATGGCTGCTACCTGTGCCTTAGCCTTCTCCTTGTCTGCAGAGAGCTTCTTCACGGAGAACTTCTTGTCGAGGAAGTCGGCTGAGATGTTATGCAGGTCGACAAACTCGACGCCCGTCTCCCGCACGACTTCCCGGTACCACTTGCCGTACGAGTTGTCACGCCGTTCTATCTTTCCGTCAGGCCATTCGTTGCGCGGGGTCAGCGATACGAGGATGGGTGTGGCACCTTTCTCGCGCACGTCGTCAATCATCTTCTTCAGGTACCACCCGAAGGAGTAGACTACTTCGTACGTGCCGTCATCCAGCCGGTAGACGTGCAGCGTGTCCTTGGCACCGGGTATGACGCCACGTGCCTTCTTGTCGGTGATGGGGCATATGTCGTTGTGCCCGAACTGGATGGTCACGAAGTCGCCCGGCTGCAGGGAGTTGTAGACCTCCTCCCAGAGTCCCTCTCTGATAAAGGAACGTGTGGAACGGCCGGCGCGGGCAGCGTTGAAAAGGGTTATCTTTGACTCGTCGAACACTGTCTGTGCCTGAGAGGCCCATCCCCACATACCGTCGTCTTCTTTGTCGGCATTCTTTACGGTGGAGTCGCCTGTAAAGAATACTACCGGCTTGCCGTCCTCACGCTTGACAGGCTTTGTCACCAGCGGAACGTGCTGCATCATGGCCTGTAGCGGGCGCAGCAGCGGGTTGCTGCTTTCCCATAGTCCCTCGGCAGCCGAGCGGGCGTTCATCTCAGCGCCGTACTTCGATGTGTGAATCTTGTCGCCCAGGAAGTGGTAGCTCTTTTTCCACCTGCTGTAAGTGTCAAGCTTCTGGCCCGAACGTTCGTTCAGGTCGACAAAGGGTACTCCTTCCACCGCTGCGATGTAGGCGGCCCACTCTGTCTGGGGCTTGCGGATGGATTTGCCCGTCTTCTCGTCATAGGCGTCACGTGGTGTGAGCGACATGAGTACAGGATTTGCTCCCTTGGCGCGTATCTCGCTGATGTAACGGCGCAGGTAGGTGCCGTAGCTATAGACAGTGTCCTGCCGGCCGGTGCGCTGGTTGAACCCTACGTAGCACGTGTCGGGGTCTACGCCGGGGATGACGGCACGGGCACGTTTCTGGTCAAAAAACTCGCCGTTGTCGTTATGGCCGATGGAGACGATGACCCAGTCGCCGGGTTTCAGGGCCTGACGTACGGCGGGCCACAGGTCGGTATAGAAAGTACGGGTGGACATGCCTCCGAGGGCCTGGTTCTCCACCGTAATTCTGTTGTCGTTGAAGTATTTGCTGGCATAAAATCCCCATCCCCACTGTCCGTTGGAACCGTCGCCTCGGGTACCGTTGCGCATGGTGGAGTTCCCGATGAGGAACAGGACGGGGTTTGTGCCGCGGCGTGTGCTGCCGGGGGCTGGGCGTGACATGAGGGCCTTGGCAATGGAGTCTGGTGTGTTGTCCACCACTTTGTTCACGTCCTCGATGGGGTCGGGCAAGTTGTCAAAGCCTTGGGCCAAGGTTATGGTAATGGTAGTGATAGTAGTGACGATAGTCAGTAGTAGTCGTTTCATTGATATGCTTGTTTGAGAAAAATGGTCCGCCGATATGAGCGGACCGTTTAAGTGAGTTTAGTAGGTCATCTTCGGTTCCAGTTCTTTGGCCTGGTCAATCATCTT
Organism: uncultured Prevotellaceae bacterium; assembly: GCA_946185225.1. Classification (GTDB taxonomy): domain Bacteria; phylum Bacteroidota; class Bacteroidia; order Bacteroidales; family Bacteroidaceae; genus Prevotella. Next base: position 18,080 of record CAMHIM010000008.1, on the reverse strand, counting down.
CTGCACTTCGCTGATGGCAGGGACACGGTTGCAGATGTTCTTCTGTTCATTGACCTCGGCCAGCTTTGGCTGCAGGTTCTCTGCCACGCGGTGGCGGAACTCCTTGACAGTGTCGACGCCGGCAGCCTCAAGCAACTCGGCGAACTGTGGGCCTACGCCGTTGATACGGAAGAGGTCGGCGTGGTTGGTCCACTTCAGAATAAGCTTCTCCGGGATTCCTGTCTGTTCAGCCAGTTCCTTGCGGCCCTTGGGGGCGGCGCATTTCTCCAGCAGTTCGCTAACCTTGTTGATGCCGGCGGCAACCAGTTTTTCTGCATACACTTCGCCAACACCTTCGATGTCGATAACTTTGTAATCCATAGTTGTTTTGAGTTTTAGGGGTTGATGTAAGTTGATTTCCGCTTACAAAAATAAGAAAATAACGCGAATGGTGTTCATAAATTAAGAATAATTAGTAACTTCGCCCCCAAAATCATAGAAGTGGCATGGATGTAATGCGTTTTCTGAAGGACTGGACGCTGCCTGTAGCTATCGGTGTAGGCTCGTCGGCCTATCTGTTGTTCAACTATGTACCGGCCCTTGACGCGGCGGGCGATTGCTTGCGCCCGGTGTTCGATGTCATCTTCCCCGTCTTCGTATTTCTTACACTGTTGGTGACGTTCTGCAAGGTAGACTTTCACCAGATGCGGCCGCACCGCTGGCACGTTGGCGTACTGGTGGCGCAGCTGCTGCTGGTGGCATTGAACGTTGCCGTCATCTTCTGGGTGGAGGCCGACAGGGAGCAGAAACTTCTGTGGGAGGCTATGCTGACGTGCATCATCGGTCCGGCAGCCTCGGCGGCTCCCGTGGTTGTGGGAAAACTGGGGGGCAACATCTCGACAATGACCACCTACGTGCTGATTTCCTCGCTGGTTTCCGCTCTGCTCATCCCGCTGGTGTTCCCAATGTTGGAGCCTACGGCGGATGTGGCGTTTTGGTCGGCATTCCTGATGATATTAAATAAGGTGGCGCTGGTGTTGCTGTTGCCGCTGGTGCTGGGCTGGCTGGTGCAGCATTACGCAAAGCCCCTTCAGCGTCGCATCGTTGCCATGCCCAACCTGAGTTTCTACTGCTGGTCCGTCTCGCTGAGTATCACGTCCGGCATTACCGTGAAGAACATCGTCCACAGCAATGCCGGCATTGGGCTGCTGGCAGGGATAGCGGTTGCCACGCTGGTGCTCTGCTTCGTGCAGTTCGTCATTGGCAGGGGAGTGGGGCGCCTGAAGGGTGAGGAGGTGAATGCCGGCCAGGCGTTGTTCCAGAAGAATACGGCCCTGAGCATCTGGGTGGCCTACATGTACCTGAACCCTGTAGCTTCCGTCGGTGCAGGCTGTTATGTCCTGTGGCAGAACATTATCAACTCCCTGGAGTTGTGGCAATATCGCAAGAAGGGCTGACCGTGCGGTCAGCCCTTCTTGCTGCTTTTGTATGTATCATGTTACAGGTTTGCCAATTCGATGACTTTGTCAACGGCAGCCGTCAGACCTTCGGTGCTCTTGCCGCCGGCCTGTGCATAGTGAGGCTGTCCGCCGCCGCCGCCCTGAATGAGCTTGGCGGCCTCGCGGACCATCTGGCCGGCATTCAGCCCGTGGTCCTTGACCATGTCGTCGCTCATCATGACGGTGAGCTGAGGCTTGCCCTGTGAATGAGAACCGATGACGCAGAGGAACGGCGGTTCAACGGCGGCACGCAGCTGGAAGACAAGGTCCTTGACGGAGGCCGGCTGCATCTCCATAACGCGTGTGATGACGTTGACACCATTGGTTGCCTGTACTTCGGTAAGCAGATAGTTCTTGATGCGCTCCACGGCTTGGGCCTGGAACGACTCTATCTCCTTTCTCATCTGCTCATGTTCCTCCATGTACTTCCGTACAACAGCCTCCAGATCCTTGGCGTTGTTAAAGAGTGCTCTCATGGCTTTTAGGTGGTCCTCCATGACGTACATCAGGTCCTCGCACTCACGGCCTGTCTTGGCCTCAATGCGGCGGATGCCGGCGGCAACGCTGCTCTCGCTGATAATCTTGAAGAATCCGATGTTTCCTGTCGCGCTGGCATGGATGCCGCCGCAGAACTCGCAGGAAGGTCCGAAGCGTACTACGCGTACCTTGTCGCCGTATTTCTCACCGAAGAGGGCAATGGCGCCCAGCTTCTTGGCTTCGTCGAAGGGCATGTCGCGGTGTTCGTCGAGGGGGATGTTCTGACGTATCATGTCATTGACCATGCGCTCCACCTGGCGCAGCTGTTCGTCGCTGACCTTCTCGAAGTGCGAGAAGTCGAAGCGCAGCGTGTCAGGTGACACAAATGAACCTTTCTGCTCCACATGGTCGCCGAGGACCTGCTTCAGCGCATAGTCCAGCAGGTGGGTGGCGGTGTGGTTGGCTGCAGAGGCGTTACGCTTGTCGGTATCGACACAGGCCATGAACTCGGCCGTAGGCTCCTTGGGCAACTTTTTCGTGATGTGAACGGTCTGGTTGTTCTCACGCTTGGCATCGATGATGTCGATGGTCTCGTTTTCGGAGACCAGTACGCCGCAGTCGCCTACCTGGCCGCCCATCTCTCCATAGAAGGGAGTGTAGTCAAGCACCAGCTCGTAGAACTCGTTCTTCTTCTGTGTCACTTTGCGGTAGCGCAGGATGTGGCAGGAGTATTCAGTATAGTCGTAGCCCACGAACTGCTGCTCGCCAGCGGCGAGTTCTGTCCAGTCACTATTCTCGACGGCAGCGGCATTGCGGGCACGCTCCTTCTGTTTCTGCATCTCTGTCTGGAACTGCTCCTCATTAACGGTGTATCCGTTTTCACGGCAGATGAGCTCTGTCAGGTCGAGGGGGAATCCGTAGGTGTCGAAAAGGCGGAAGGCCTGAACGCCGTCAAGTTCCTTCTTTCCCTCTGCCTTGAGTTGCTCCATGGCCTTGTCGAGCATGGAGATGCCCTTGTCCAAGGTGCGCAGGAAGGCATCCTCCTCCTCTTTCATCACTTTGGCAATAAGCTGCTGCTGGGCCTTCAGTTCGGGGAAGGCGTCGCCCATCTCCTCCACGAGGGTGGGCAGTAGCTTGTAGAGGAAGGATTCTTTCTGTCCCAGGAAGGTGTATGCGTAGCGGACGGCACGGCGCAGGATGCGGCGGATGACGTAGCCGGCCTTGGCGTTGGAGGGCAGCTGGCCGTCGGCAATGGAGAAGGCTACGGCACGCAGGTGGTCTGCGCAGACGCGCATGGCAATGTTGATGTCGTCCTGTTCCTTGCCCACCTCGCCTTCCTCGAAGGTGGTGTACTTCAGTCCCGTAATCTGTTCCTCGGCCTTGATGATGGGCTGGAAGACGTCGGTGTCATAGTTGGAGTGCTTGCCCTGCATCATGCGGACGAGGCGCTCGAATCCCATGCCGGTGTCGATGACGTTCATGGAGAGCTTCTCCAGGGAGCCGTCGGCCTTGCGGTTGTACTGCATGAACACCAGGTTCCATATTTCGATGACCTGCGGGTCGTCCTGGTTCACCAGTTCGCGGCCTGTCTTTCCTGAAGCGGCTTTCTGTTCAGGTGTACGGCTGTCGACATGGATTTCCGAACAGGGACCGCAGGGGCCCGTGTCGCCCATTTCCCAGAAGTTGTCGTGCTTGTTGCCGTTGATGATGTGGTCCTCGGGTACGTGTTTCAGCCAGTAGCCTGCAGCCTCGTCGTCACGTTCCAGCCCTTCCTTCGGGTCGCCCTCGAAGACGGTGACGTACAAGTCCTCGGGGTTGAGCTTCAGTACGTCCACGAGGTATTCCCATGCCATGTCGATGGCTCCCTCCTTGAAGTAATCGCCGAACGACCAGTTGCCGAGCATCTCGAACATGGTGTGGTGGTAGGTGTCGTGGCCTACTTCCTCCAAGTCGTTGTGTTTGCCGCTCACACGCAGACATTTCTGTGTGTCGGCCCGTCGGCGCGGCTCCGGGTCGCGTGTCCCCAGGATAATGTCTTTCCACTGGTTCATGCCCGCGTTGGTGAACATCAGCGTGGGGTCGTCCTTGATAACCATCGGTGCGGAGGGCACAATGGCGTGTTGCTTCGACTCGAAGAACTTCTTGAATGAGTCGCGAATCTCTTTGGCAGTCATCATTGTTGCTTTACGGTTTGCGATTAGATATTTTGGCTGCAAAGGTACGAAAAAACTCTTAACTATTGGTGGCTTATTCTTTTTTTTTGTATCTTTGCCAACAAATTACATGAGTTATGGCACTGAATCTGAACAAGAACCTGAAGTTGTACTACTCCATCAAGGAGGTGGCAGAGATGTTTGACCTGAATGAAAGCACGCTGCGTTACTGGGAGACGGAGTTCCCCAGCTTGAAGCCGAAGACCGCCGGACCGAGCAAGGTGCGCCAGTACCAGGAGAAGGACATTGAGCAGATTCGCCTGATTCACAACATGGTGAAGGTGCGCGGCTTCAAGCTGGCTGCCGCAAAGAAAATCCTGAACCAGAACAGGGGCGTGGCCGAGCAGAAGACGGAGGTTCTCAGCCGTCTTATCTCTATCCGTGACAACTTGCAGCACCTGAAGAAACAACTGGACTACATACAATAAACTTATGCCGTATCTTTTTCGTTCCTTGCTGCTTGTGCTGGTAACGGCACAGGTTGTTGGCGTTTGCGCGCAGAAACGCCAGAAGTGGGAGTTCGAGCGTAACCTCCCCGTCTATGCTGACTCGCTGCTGAAGGACCTGACGTACCCGATGGCGTGGGGCCAGAGCGATATTGCCGACTTTGGCGTGTGGCGCCGTGTGGCCCGACAGAAGGTCTTCGACTGCATGCTGACACCCCCGCCGCCGGCCGGCAACTGTGATGTGAGGGTGCTGTGCGAGGAGCAGCGTGACGGCTATAAGGCGAGAAAGATAGAGGTACGACTGAGCCGTTACTACACCGTGCCCGCCTATGTGCTCATTCCCGACGGCAAGGGGCCGTTTCCTGCCGTCAATCTGCTGCACGACCACGGTGCCCACTTGTTTATCGGGAAGGAGAAGATGATTCAGCCGCTGGCCTGTGAGGACTCGCTGGTACGCGCCGATGCGCAGCAGTGGGCCGGCCAGCTCTACGGGGGACAGTTCCTTGGCGACTACCTGGCACGTCACGGATACGTCGTCTTCTCGGCTGATGCCCCGATGTGGGGTGAGCGGGGACAGAAGGAGGGACCGCGCCGCGACCGCTATGACATGATAGCCGGCAACATGATGATGTATGGCATCGACCTGTCAGCCTATATGACCTACGACGACATCAGTGGGACGGAGTTCCTCGCCACCATGCCTGAGGTCGATGCCTCACGCATCGGCTGTGCCGGCTGCTCCATGGGGGCCTACCGGGCATGGATGCTTTCTGCCCTGTCCGACCGCATCAAGGCGGGTGCTGCCGTCTGCTGGATGGTGACGACGGATGAGCAGATGTCCTTCAAATACCCGCGGACGGAGAATGGAGGGTTCGCCAACTGCTTCCCCGGACTGCGCCGCTGGATGGACTATCCCCATGTGGCCTCGATGGCCTGTCCGAAGGCGATGCTCTTCATCAACGGCACGCAGGACAAACTCTTCCCTGTGCCCGGCGTTGAGAAGGCGTTCCGTATCATGCGTGACACCTGGCAGAGCCAGGGTGCCGCCGACCGGCTGGAGACGGAGCTGTGGGACATGCCCCACAGCTGTCCGCTGCGTGCACAGGAGCGCATCCTTAGTTTCCTTGAGGCCCGTCTGAAATGAAAAGCCGACATTGCGCCCTTGAAAGTCGGCTTTTGCGCCCTTGAAAGTCGGCTTTTGCGCCCTTGAAAGTCGGCTTTTGCGCCCTTGAAAGTCGGCTTTTGCGTCCTTGAAAGTCGGCTTTTGTGTCCTTGAAAGTCGGCTTTTGTGTCCGGCAGGACGGTATGTACGGCCGCGACGGGCGGCATGCCACTCCCTGGACAATGTGAGAGGCGGGGGAAGGGCCTCAGTGCCCTTCCCCCGCCTCAGCTGTGTTACGCGCTGTCGGCGGTTGCCTACCAGCCGGGGTTCTGCTTGAACTCACCAGGATTCTGTATGGCATCCATCTCGCTCTGCGGGATAGGACGGTACAGGAACTTCTTTCCTGTAGCATCGCCACTGATGGCACCAGAAGCCTGGGCGTTGTACTTGTTGATGTATTCGTACAGCTTGCCTGTACGCTTCAGGTCGAACCAGCGCATCTGCTCTCCGCAGAACTCAATGGCACGCTCCTCAAGAATGAGGTCAATGCTTGCAGCCTCGTTGGTTGTATTATCCTGACCGCTGATGGCGCGCTTGCTGCGGAGTTCATTGATGGTAGACAGTGCATCGCCACCAGTCTTCAGTTCTGCCTCAGCCTTAATCAGGTACATCTCGGGAAGGCGCATGACGATGGCGTCGCGGCTGGAGATGTCATGAGTGCGATAGGTAGGGTCGTAAACGTTGTCCAGGAACTTCTTGATACCGGGGAAAGAGCACCATCCGCCAATCTTGTAGCTGTTGTAGCGCTTGTCACCATAGACGTCAGATGGGTTCTTGGCCTTCTCGGTGGGAAGTGCTGTAGCAGGATCCATGGATGTGTAGACGGGGATGTCGCCGCCAGCGGCAAACTGGATGCGGTACTTGTTCTTGGCCCATGCCTGCATGGCCTCGCCTTCAGCAGAGTTTCCGTCAACCATGGCATAGAAGATGGCTGTGTCCTGCTGCATCTCAGGATAGTTCTTGGCGTTCTTGTAGAGTTTCGGGCTTGCAACATCGTAGTGGGTCAGCAGCGTAGCCTCGTAGCGCTGGTCCGTAGCCTTGCGGCTGTCCAGCAACTGCCACAGACGGAGTGAGGGCAGGTAGCGGGTGAAACCACGGCCGTAGGGAGAGTACTTGTCTGCAACAAAGATGTCCTCGCCAGTTTCCGAGCTGGGCAGGTAACTGGTGGCGTCAGCCAGTGAACGGATAAAGATGCGGGTCTTGTCTTTCTCAGTGATGTTGCCGTTCTTGTCATGACCGGTTCCTGAACCGCCAAAGTCGTCAGCACCGTTGTTCCACATCGGCACGAACATCAGCAGCATAGCCGAACCGCCACGGCTGTAGCCCGTACGCGTAATCAGCGAGTTGTAGTCCATGGGAGAACCACCGCTCAGGCGATAACGCTTGGGCAGACAGTTTACGGTAGTCTTCAGGTCCTGTGAGTAGGTGATTCCGAAGAGAGCCTCCTTATTGGTGTTGTAGCTCTCGTTTTTCATCGACCATACGTCGGCATAGTTCGTGTAGAACGATGCGTAATCGCTGGCACCGATGACTGCCTCGGCCTCGGTCTTGGCAGCAGCATAGAGCTGTGCAGTGCTCATGGAGGCGTACTCGTCATTGCCTTCAATCTGCAGACCCAACTGCTCGGAAATCCATGATGCGGCATAAAGCAGGACACGAGCCTTCAGAGCACGGGCTGCCCAGTAGTTGGCACGTCCGTCTTCCTTGGTCTTGTAGCCGGCCTCGTCGAAGTAGGCAATGGACTTGTCGATATCTTCCAGAATCTTGCCATACACCTTGTTCTCTGCCATGCGCACAGGTTTGAAGACCTGAGCAGTGGTCGGAGTGTCGAAGTAGGGAACGTCGCCCCATATGTTGACCAGGTGGAAGTAGTAGAAAGCACGCAGGAAGTGGGTCTCGCCCAAATACTGGTTCTTCGTCGTTGCACTCAGGAAGGTAGCGTCGCTAACATACTTGATAGCATTGTTACATACGTCCGTAGCGCAGTAGAACAACTCCCAATAGTCATCCAGGCAGGGGTTGTCAGCCGTGTTGCCATTGCCCAGTGATGCCGATGTGAATGTATAGCTGCAGAGGGACTTCTGCTTGTTGTCGTAACCATAATAGAAGAGGTCGGTACCCATCTCGCTCAGACCCAGGCCGGCTTCCTTGCCGTACCATCCGCGGGCGAACGTGTAGCAATCGGCAACCAGGCCTTCCAGACCATTGGGGGTACTGTATGACAGTTCAGCGGTCTCACCTACCTTGTTGTCTTCCGTCAGGAAGTCGGAGCAGGAGGTCATGCCGAACATCACTGCCGATGCGGCTATAGTGAAAAAAATCTTTGTTTTCATAATCGTCATTGTTTGCTGTTTTAGAATTCAACGTTCAAACCGAGAACGACCTGCTTCATCATGGGGAATGTAATAGCACCGCCACGCTCGGGGTCGTAATTGTCAATCTTGCTCCAGGTGAAGAAGTTCTTCATGGAGGCATAGACGCGACAACTGCTCAGGAAGTTCTTAAAGAGACTCTTCGGAAGGTTGTACGAGAGAGTAATGTCCTTAATCTTGAAGTAGTCGGCCTTCTCGTAGAGGAAGGATGACCTCTTGCTTGACCAGTTCTTGGCACCGTTAGAAGTCAGACCAGGGCTGGGGAACTTGGCGTTCTGGTTCTCGGGAGTCCAGTAGTCAATGTCATTACCCCAGTTAGCACTCTCGTAGTTCAGCTGGTCGTTCATGTTGTAGGCAATGTATCCGCCGAGACGGGCCATGGCCTGGATGCTCAGGGAGAAGTCACGATAGGTGAAGGTGTTGTTGAAGCCGATGACGTGGTCGGGGTCCTGATTGTAGATGACGCGATCCTCATCGGTAATTGCTCCGTCTTGATTGACATCGAGGTATTTGGGCGAACCGGGAGTTCCGTAACCATCGTTCTTCTTGTCCCAGGCTGCCATGGGCTTGTCGGGGTGAGCCTCGTTCCAGGCATTGCGTACCTGGTCGTATTCGTCGATACCCCAGTTGCCAATGGGCTTGTAGTCGTAGTATGCGTGTACGCGCTCACCGACGAACAGGGCTGTTGTACCACTGATGTACTTGTCAACGCCGCCGGTCAGCTCCGTGATTTCATCCTTGAAGTGAGTGTAGGAGAGGTTGGCTGTCCAGTCGAAGTCCTTGGTCCGGATGATGTCGGCCATCAGCGAGAATTCAATACCCATGCCCTTTGTCTTGCCGATGTTGTCGATGACGGTGGGGAAGCCACCGGCAGCGGGAGCGGTCTTGTAGAACAGCAGGTCGTAGGTCTTGTTCCAGTAAAGGTCAATACTGCCCTGCAGACGACCGTTCAGGAAACCGTAGTCCAAACCGAGGTCGAAGGACGAAGTCTTCTCCCAGGTCAGGTTGTTGTTGGCCATATTGCTGGGAACCTTTCCTGCAACGTCATTGCCGCCAAGGTAATAATAGTAGTTCAGGGCACTGAGCGATGCCAGTGTAGAGTAGGCACCGATGGCTGCATTACCTGACAAGCCCCAGCTGAGACGAAGCTTCAGGTTGCTCAGCCACGACTTTGTGCTTTCCATGAAGGACTCCTCGGTGATACGCCAACCGGCACTGACTGAGGGGAAGTAGCCCCACTTGTGACCATCGGCGAGGGTTGACGAACCGTCGGCACGTAGAGAGGCCTGGAAGAGGTATTTCTCTGCGTAACTGTAGTTCACGCGTCCGAAAAAGGAGAGCATAGAGGTCTTCACGTAGGTGTTGGTTCCTACCAGCGAGACGGCCTTGGAAAGGTCGTAGAACTGACTCTTGTCCAGGTGAACGGCTCCGGCATCACCGCTGACGGTGGACGACTCGGTAACGCTCTGCGACAACTCATGACCCAGCAGGAATGTCATGTCGTGCTTGCCGAAGGAGGTCATGTAGTTGGCAGTGTTATCCCAAGTAATAGCATTGGTGTTAGTCTTGTACTGACGGATGGTACTTGTCGTTCCGTTTTGGAAACGCTGCTGGCTGTACATGTCCTGATAGAGACCCTCGCGGCTGTTCTTGCTGTCCAAAGCGAACTGGGAACGAAGAATGAGACCCTTGATGGGGGTTGCCTCTACGTAGGCATTGCCGAAGAAACGTGTGCCTTCTGTGTTGTTCTTGTAGGCGTTCGGCTCGTCGTCAGCCAGCGGCGATACGTGAGCAGCATACCATGGGTTCGGCTGCAGGTTGATGTTTCCGTCCTCCAGATAGGCGTGGGTGATGGTCGTCATCTTCAGTGACTGGCCATAAACGCCGGAGTTGCGACGGTCGTTGTTTCTGTAGGTATAGAGGATACTGGAACCAACCTTGAAATAGTTGTTGATTTTGTGGTCCAGGTTAATCTTGCCGTTGTAGCGGTGGAATACGTCATTCTTCATCAGACCATTGGCATTCATCATGCCCAGCGACATGTTGAAGTTTGTCTTGTCGTTACCGCCGGTCACAGATATCTCATAGTTCTGTGAAGAGGAATTCTGAAGAATATAGTCGGACCAGTCGGTGTATGACTTGTCTTTATAGATGTCCAGAACAGATGTTCCGTCTGCCAGCTGGAGGGTCAGTACGTCTTCAGGAGTAACGGTTGCTGTACCCCATCCGGCATTGTCGGTGCCGTAGTTGTTCTTGTAGGTAGCATAGTTGGCTGCGTACTCGGCCTTGTCAATAAGACGCTGCACTTCCTTGTCACCATACATGGCCTTGGCGGGCGATGTGGGGCTGTTGAAGGAGTTGTAGAAGTTGAAGTTGACGTGCGTTTTTCCGGCCTTGCCGCGCTTGGTGGTGATGATGATGACACCGTTAGCACCGCGTGTACCATAGATGGCTGTTGATGATGCGTCCTTCAGGACCTCCATGGACTCAATGTCCGACGGGTTAATGTCCAGCGTCGAGCCATAGGCCACACCGTCAACGAGGATAAGCGGGTCGTTGCTGGCCAGCATGGAACGTGCGCCGCGGAGGTTGATGCTTACACCGGCACTGGCCTCACCAGAACTCTGCTGAATGTCAATTCCAGGAATCTTCGCCTGCATGGCTTGCATGGCATTGGCGCCGGCAACATTCTTGATGTCTTCTGACTTGACAGAAGCCACGGAACCGGTGAGGTCGCGCTTCTTGACAACACCGTAACCGATGACCACGACCTCGTCAAGGCCCATGGCATCTTCCTGCATGGTGATGCTAACGCTGTTCTTGCTACCCACGGAGACTTTCTGCTCCTTGTAGCCGACGTAAGATACTTTCAGGACAGCATTGGCAGGTACTTTCTGAATGGTGAAGTTACCGTTGATGTCTGTGACACCTCCGATGGAGGTACCGTCGACAACAACGCTTACGCCAATCATGGGTTCGCCGTTTGCATCCTTCACTGTTCCCGTGACGTTCTTCTGTGCATAGGCAAAGAAGCACACCATGGACATAAGTAAAGCCACTGAGGCTCTCTTGATTAGTAGGTTCATAGAAACTTGTTTTAGTTATTAAAAAGGTTTGTTTTGATATTATTAGTCGCATTCCAGTAGTTTGCAATGCAAAGGTAGTTAAAATACTTAAAGTGGCAAAAAAAAAGTAAAAAAAAATCCCTTGACACGTAAAATGTGTCAAGGGAGACGAAATTTCGAACAAAAAACTTCTATTCAGCGGGTATCCATTTGTCCTGCCGCTGGAAGACATTCTGTAGGGTTATCTGCTGGGCCTCCTTCCTGGTGAGCTGTCGGCTCCATCCGACGCGCCGGCTGATGTCGGCACCCTTTCCATGGTTGTTATACTCCAGGTAACGGGCGGTCTTCTCACGTTCCACCTGCCAGTGGTGCCACCCCTCGGGACAGATGGTGCTAGGCAGGTCGCAGTTCATGAAGAGCGTGTAGGCGTAGTCGCGCCACGGACGCCCGAGGTACATCTTGTTGACACTGGGGGCGGTGGTGATACGGCAGTTGTTGAAGATGTAGCCGTAAGCCTGATCCTGCGGGGTGGAGGCGGCGGTGATGTAGGAGTTGATCTTGCAGAAGATGTCGCAGTTCTCAAACCACGCTGTTGATGCGCCGAAGATAAAGTCGGTGGTTCCTTCGATGTAGCAGTCCTTGAACAGCATCCGTGTGTTGGGCATACCGGTATAAACAGTGTCCTGGTTGCCCAGGAACCTGCAATTGACGAACAGCAACCGGTCGCCCTGCGTCATGAGGGCTACGGCCTGGCCGAGTCGCGGAGCGTTGTTCTCGATAGTGATGTTTCGGAAAGTGATGTCGTTGCCTTCTACTCTGACGGTGAAGGAACGGAAGGTGCCGAGGTTGGGGCGCGTGCCCATGGCCAGCAGTTGGCTGCTCAGTTCAGGCGACCAGAATCGGGGCTCCATGGGGATGTTGGCATGGTCGTCATAGGTGATGACGGTCTCGTCGCGGTCCTCACCGCATATCTCGATGTTCTGCAGCCACTGGGGCACGATGATTTTTTCCTTGTAGATGCCTTTCTTGACGTAAATGACCTTATGGTAGTCCATGAAGGCGCGACACACTTCCAGGGCTTCGCTGACGTTCCGGAACTCTCCCGTGCCGTCACGGGCAACGACGATGGTATCTGGGTTGTCGTAGCTCTTGGCTGCCTGGACGCTGAGGGCCATTAGCAGCAGGGTTGTTAGGCTGAGTAGTTTGTTCATGATTTGTTTATATGATTTCTGATATTTCCTTCAGGTCTTCCAGCTTTTTCAGGTTGTCAATGATGTTCTTGGAGTCTTCGCGGTCATGCACCTTCAGTTCGATGCTGGCATCGAACAGTCCGTCGTCGCAGGTGATGTTGATGTTCCGGATGTTCACGTTCATCTGGGAGGAGATGATTTGTGTAATCTCGTTCAGTAGTCCGATGCGGTCGATGCCGCTGAGATGGATGACGGCGATGAAGTACATCTTCTTGTGCATGTCCCACTTGGCGTCCAGGATGCGGTTTCCGTAGCTGGTCTTGAGCTTGGCGGCTATCGGACAGGCTCGCTTGTGTATCTCTATGCGGTTGCGGTTGTCAATGTATCCCATGATGTCGTCGCCTGGGATGGGGTGACAGCAGTTGCGGAAGCGGTATTGATGGATGGTGTCCTCGGAGATGTAGATGGGCTTCTTCTTGTTGAAGTTCTCCGGTACGATGAACAGTTCCTGCTTTGGCTTTTCCTGTTCGTTCTTCTTGGACTTGACGAAGGGCACGTACTTACGCCATCCGCTTCCGCCGTTGTCTTTCTTCTTGTTCTTGCCTTTCAGCTCGTCCAGGTCTTTCTCGCCGAGGATGATGTTCTTCTCGCCCAGTGCAAGGTAGAACTCTTCGCGCCGGCGGATGTCGTGGAACTCGGCCAGCTGGTCGATGTTGGGAAGGGAGGGCTCGAAGCCGTTCTTCTTCAGCCATTCCTGCAGCAGTTCCTCGCCGGCCTTCTGGGTCTCGCGGTTGTCGCGGCGCAGGATGGACTGTATCTTTGCCTTTGCCTTTGCCGTGGACACGAAGTTTATCCAGGAAGGCTGTACGTGCTGTGACTTGGAGGTGATGATTTCTACCTGGTCGCCGCCGCTCAGTTTGTGGCTCAATGGTACCAGCTTGTGGTTGACCTTGGCTCCGATGCAGTGGCTTCCCAGGAAGGTGTGGATGGAGAAGGCGAAGTCCAGCGCGGTGGCTCCGGCAGGCATGGTGCGTATCTCGCCCTTTGGGGTAAATACCATGATTTCCGTGGAGAACAGGTTGAGCTTGATGGAGTCGAGGAAATCCATGGCGTCCGGCTGCGGGTCGTCCAGGATTTCCTTGATGGTTCCCAGCCACTCGTTCAGCTCGTTCTCGTCTTCTGAGTACTCTTCTCCCTCCTTGTACTTCCAGTGTGCTGCCAGTCCCTGCTCTGCTATCTCGTCCATGCGGTCGGACCGTATCTGTACCTCTATCCATCTTCCCTGTTTCGACATCAGGGTGACGTGCAGTGCCTGGTAGCCATTGGCTTTAGGGTGGCTCACCCAGTCGCGCAGACGGTCGGGGTGTGATTTGTATATCTTCGAGCAGGCCAGGTAGATGTTGAAGCATTCGTTGGCCTCCTCTTCACGGTTCTTCGGCTTGAAAATGATGCGCACGGCGAGGATGTCGTATATCTCCTCGAACGTCACGTGCTTGTTCTGCATCTTGTTCCAGATGGAAAAGGGCGACTTTACCCGTTCCTTGATGGTGTACTCGATGCCCATCTTCTGCAGTTTCTCCTCAATGGGTGCCGTGAAGCTGTCGAACAGCTCGTGTCGGGAGGCCTGGGTGAGGGCCAGCTTCTGCTCTATGGCGCGGTACTCATCCGGATGGTCGAATCTGAAGCTCAGGTTCTCCAGCTCCGACTTGATTTTGTACAGTCCGAGCCGGTGGGCCAGCGGGGCGTAGATGTAGAGTGTCTCGCCGGCAATCTTGTACTGCTTGTTGGCCGGTTGCGACTCCAGCGTTCGCATGTTGTGCAGCCGGTCGGCTATCTTGATGAGGATGACGCGTATGTCGTCGCTCATGGTGAGCAGCAGCTTCTTGAAGTTTTCTGCCTGTGCCGAGGCCTGTTCGCCGAAGATGCCTCCGCTGATTTTCGTCAGGCCGTCGACAATCTGTGCAATCTTCGGTCCGAAGATGTTGGCGATGTCCTCTACCGTATAGTCGGTGTCCTCCACGACGTCGTGCAGCAGGGCCGAGCAGATGCTGGTAGAGCCGAGCCCTATCTCCGAGCATACAATCTGTGCCACGGCGATGGGATGCATGATGTACGGCTCTCCAGACAGGCGCCGCACTCCTTTGTGGGCCTGGCGGGCGAAGTTGAACGCTTTTGTGATAAGATCCACCTTCTTCCGGTGGCGCGACGCCAGATAGTCGTCCAGCAGTTGCTGGAACGCCTCGTTAATCATCTTGTCGTCAGCTTCCTCTCTCTTGATGATGTCTTCGTCCATACTCAGCCCTCCTATTATATAATAAGGTGTACTTATCTTACTCTTAATTTCTTGCCGGCACGTATGTTGTTGCCCCTGATGCCGTTCAGCCTCTTCAGTTTAGCCACGGTGGTGCCGTTGCGTCGTGCAATCTCCGACAGTGTCTGTCCCTTGCGTATGGTGATGCTGCTGCCTCCGCGGCCCTTGCGCGTGCTCCTGCGTCCCTTGCTTCTGACGGAGGTCTTGCGCTTTGTCACGACGGGTACGTCAGGTACTTCCACGACGGCCCGGTTCGGCAGTAGTGTCTCCGTGTTGTAGTTGTAGACGGAGTCCTCCATCTCCAGGAACTTGCTGATGCCTTCCTGCGGCAGGCGGATGGCAGAGGGCGTGTTGGCTCCCGGTACGACATCCCTGCGGTAGGCCGGGTTGAGTGTGCGGAGCAGGTCGATGTCGATGCTGCAGACGTCGGCAATCTGCTGCAGGTGTACGTTACGGTTCACCATGACGGTGTCTGACTGTTCCGGCAGCTGCGTCTTCATCGGACAGATGTTGTGCTCGCAGTAGTAGTTCATGACGTAGTTGGCGGCAATGAATGCCGGCACGTAGCCTCTCGTCTCCCGTGGCAGGTAGGGGTAGATGGTCCAGTAGTCGCGTGCGCCTCCGGCTCGCTGTATGGCTTTTGTGACGTTGCCCGGTCCGCAGTTGTAGGCAGCGATTACCAGGTTCCAGTCGCCGAACACCTTGTAGAGGTCGCTCAGGTAGTGTGCGGCGGCATAGGATGCTTTCTGTGGGTCGCGGCGCTCGTCCACCAGCGAGTTGACTTTCAGTCCATACAGTTTTCCTGTGCCTATCATGAACTGCCACAGTCCGGCAGCACCTGCATGCGACACTGCTGTCGGCTTGAGTGCCGACTCGATGATAGGCAGGAACTTCAGCTCAAGGGGGATGCCGTAGGCTTCAAGGGCTTCCTCGAAGAGCGGCATGTAGAAGTTGGACGCTCCCAGCATGAAGGCCACCTGGCGGCGCAACTTCTCGCAGTATCGGTCAATGTGCTTCCTGACGATGTCGTTGTAGGCCATCTCCATGACGGTGGGCATGCGTCCCAGCCGCTCAATGAATACCTCCACGGGATATTGCGGGTTCTCGTCCTTCATGCGGCAGTCCTCGTCGATGCTCAGGTAGTGCTTCGACATATACATGTTCAGCAGGCTGTCCAGACCGGCTGTCATGTCTTCAGGGAATTCGTCGTCCTCGCCGGTTCCCTTGACGTCCTCTTCCTCCTCTTCTTCTCCTTCCTCGTCGTCCATGACGACCTCCTCGTCTTCCTCTTCCACGTCCTCGTCAACGACGACCTGGCCCTGCATGGCGCAGTGCCCGGCGAAGAAGAGTGCGGCTATCAATAGTATTTTCTTCATCATTCTTTTCTTGTTTGTTCTTAGAAGCAGAGACTGCACTGGACTCCCAGTGAGGTCGTCCGTTGTGAATGCCCCGTTCCCTTCTGGCTCATGACGGTAGGCTCTACCCTCAGACTGAGGTCCTTGGAGATGTCGAACTCCGACAGCTCGGCATCAACATAGGCGTCAATGACCGAGATGGCATAGACTCCCAGCAGACAGAAGAAGCTCAGGTCCCTGTAGCGGCGGAACTTGTCCTTGCGCTTCTTGAAGATGGTCTTGTACCATGACTCGTTGGTGGAGTCGATGGTCTTTCCCAGATGCAGGAATTTGTTGTAGCTTGCCGTCCCCGGGTCGTTGTCCATGATGTCCAGATAGGCCTGTGCATAGTCCTTGTACATCATGTTGTTCCAGTTCATGGCGTAGGCACATCCCATGAATCCTCCGTAGACGATGGGCAGTTTCCAGTACTTGCGGTTGTATATCTGTCCGCCTCCGGGGATGACGAGTGCCAGCCACAGGGCCCTCTTCGGGTCCGGCCGCCATGTTGCCCAGTCGCGCTTGGGCGCGGCGGTCTTGGCAGCCTTGTCGGCGGCGATGCCGATGGAGTCGGTCTTCGCCGCGACGGCCGAGTCTGCTGCTGTCATTGTCTCCTGCTGTGCGCATGCTTCCTGTCCGACAGTCAGCAGCATCGCAGTGGCAAGCAGTTTCATCGTTGTCAGTATCCGTGTCGGCCAGCCTCTTCTCAACGTTTATCCTTTCAGTTTGTCAATGGCTTTCATGATGCGCTCCAGATCCTCTTCGTTGTCAAAGTGGATGCTGATTTTTCCCTTGCCCTTGGGCGAACAGGTCATCTGCACCTTTGCCTGGAAGAGTCCTGAGAGCTTGTCCTTCAGGATGTTGTACTCCTGTGGCAGTGGTGACTTGGTGGAGATTTTCTTGTTGGCGGCCTGTACGGTGTCTCCGGCCTTCAGCATCTGCACCAGCTCCTCTACCTTTCGGACGGAGTATCCCTGTTTCTGTATCTCACGGAACAGCTTTATCTGCAGGGTAGGGCTGTCCAGCGACAGCAGGGCGCGTGCGTGTCCCATGTCGATGTGCTTCTCCTTGAGGGCCATCTGTATCTGTGCCGGCAGTTTCAGCAGTCTCATGTAGTTGGTGACGGCTGTGCGGCTCTTGCCCACACGTTCCGATATTTTCTCCTGCGTCATGCCCGTAGTCTCGGCCAGGTGTTCGTAGGCCAGTGCTATCTCGATGGCGTTCAGGTCCTCACGCTGTATGTTTTCCACCAGTGCCAGTTCCATGACGTTCTCGTCCTCGACGGTGCGTATGTAGGCAGGGATAGTGGTCAGTCCAGCCCGCTGCGATGCTCTCCAGCGGCGTTCTCCGGCAATAATCTGGTAGTGGTTGTCGTTGACCTGCCGGACGGTGATGGGCGAGATGATGCCCATCTCGCGGATGCTGGCCGCCAGTTCCTCGAGTGCCGTCTCGTCGAACTCCCGTCGCGGCTGGTCGGGGTTCGGCTCTATCTGGCTGACGGGTATCTCGTTCAGGTTGGAGGAGCCTTGCGTCCTCACCTCCCTGGTGTCAATCAGGGCGTCCAGCCCCCGGCCACTGCCGATGTCGTCCAGTCCGCGTCCCAAGACGCTGCTTGCGTACTTCTTTCTTACAGCCATTGCTTTTCAGTCTTATTTGTTTTTGTTGATGATTTCCTTGGCCAGTGCCAGGTGGTTCTTGGACCCGGTGGAGTCAGCGTCGTACAGGATGACGGGGAGTCCGTGCGAGGGACTTTCCGAGAGTTTGACGTTACGCTGGATGACGGTCTTGAACACCAGTTCCTGGAAGTGCCTCTTTACCTCGTCGTAGATTTGGTTGGCCAGACGGAGGCGGGAGTCGTACATGGTGAGCAGGAATCCCTCGATTTCCAGTTTCGGGTTCAGTTTGGACTTGATGATTTTGATGGTGTTCAGCAGCTTGGAGATGCCTTCCAGCGCGAAGTACTCGCACTGCA
>CAMHIM010000007.1 GCA_946185225.1 uncultured Prevotellaceae bacterium | reverse complement strand
TTTATGAAAACAGGATTGACAGAAGAGAACTACCAGGCATTGTCTCGCTACCGGCCTCACAGGGGGGGCCGTCCCCCAGTGTGATACCCCAGTGTGATAAACAACAAGTGGTGCTCCCTCGCGGAGCACCACTTTTCTGTCAAAAAGTTTGGAGGGAAAGGATAAAAGGCTTATCTTTGCAGCATTAAAAAATGTTTGGCTTATGAGTACATTGATGAATGGTGTGTTGTTCTTCTTCGGAATCGGAAGAAATCCGTTGGGACGTCTTTCCCGGTCAGATGCCGAGGCAATGCAGTCTGACTGGCTGAAAATAGGTGACGATATAAGGAAGTCGATGATTTTGTATAGTACCTATGAGTAAGATGGATGCTAAACTTACTAAGGTTTCGCAGTTCTCTGGACCACTGCCTCCTCCTGAATCCCTTATTAAGTATAATGAAGCAGTGCCAAATGCGGCAGAACGCATCATATGCATGGCTGAAAAGGAAATGCAACATCGTCATGAAAACGAGAAACGACTGTTGAAGAATCGGATACGTATCACGTACCTTTCTGTTGTTTTGTCTTTTATTAGTGTTATCGTGCTCTCTGTACTTGTTGGATTTTCTTTGTATTATGGTGCTTCAGGTACAGCAGTAGGAGTCGCAATTGGAGCAATTGCTTCTGTGGCCGGCTTGTTTGTTTATGCGAAAGCTCAACAGAACAAACATGAAGAATAGATCTCACAAGGGGACTGTCCCCCAGTGTGATAAAACAATAAGTGGTGCTCCCTCGCGGGGGCACCACTTGCTATTGTGCGTTGTGCCCCCCTTTTTTTGCGAAATACTTTAGTTTCTGCTAAAAAAGTTTGATGGAATAATAAAAAATGTTATCTTTGTAGCCGTAAAATAGGGTAGGCGCATTGCGTCTGCCCGTCGGTAAGCTAAAACAAAATTATAATTATAATTATTACTAATAACTATTTATGAAGAAACTCATTTTCTGTATCTCTCTCGTGCTAACGGGACTGATGACTGCCTGTGTCGACAAGAACGAGGCAGTGGATGCCGACTCGAAGCCTTCATGGCTGAACGAAAGCATCTATCAGGAATTGAAGAATCCGACTGCGTTGAAGGGTACGTTCAGAAACTACCTGAAACTCATCGATGACCTTGGCTACACCGAGGTAATGGCACGGACCGGTTCGAAGACTGTGTTCCCGGCTAATGATGAGGCCTTCAAGCGGTTCTTCAGTTCAAACAAGTGGGGCGTAAAAGACTACAGTGAACTGACAGTGGCACAGAAGAAGCTGCTGCTCTACAGTTCCATGCTTGACAACGCACTGTTGGTGGGCATGTTCTCGAACGTCAGCCAGTCTTCAACGTCGGTGGCGAAGGGTATGGCCATGAAGCACCAGACAAACCTGTCGCTGATTGACACCATCCCCTGTATCAAGTCCGGTGACGCCATGCCTCAATTCAATAAGTACTGGGACCCCTACCGCGAAGCTGGAGACATGTATGTCGTGAGCGATGCCTCCCGTCCGATGATGCTGCATTTCACGCGTGAGCACATGCTCAGCAACGGCATCACCACACAGGGCGACAACAGCGACTTCGCCATCATTACCGGTACGCCGTACAGCAACGGCATGGCCTACATCTTTGACGACCAGATCGTGAAGAGCGACGTGACCTGTCAGAATGGTTATATCCACCAGATGAAGGATGTCATCGTTCCTCCGGGAAACATGGCTCAGGAACTGTTGGAAGACGAGCAGACGACCTACTTCAGCCATATCCTGGAGTACTATGCTGCTCCCTACAAGAACCAGAGCCTGACGGATGCCTACAACGCATGGGCAGAGCAGAACGGCATGCCGACCGTCGACATGATATACGAGAAACGCTATCTGAACAACCAGTCCATCCATCGTCAGAACCTGGACCCGGACAACAACGTAGTGAGCGAACTGCTGCCCTTCGACCCGGGATGGAACCAGTACTGCAACAAGGATAAGTCGGAAACGCTGGACCTGAGCCTCTCTGATGTCGGTACCATTTTTGTGCCTATTGACGACGCCTTCATCAAGTTCTTCACCGAGGGCGGCGACGGTGCCTACCTCATTGACCTCTATGGTAAGTATACGGGTGCAGAGAATAATGTCGAGCATCTGACGGAGAACATCGACTCGCTGCGCTCCAAGCGTCCGGACATTCTGACGAAGTTCCTGAAGAACCTTATGGAAGATTCGTTCAAGGAAAGCGTACCCAGCAAGTTCCCGACCATCCTCAGCGATGCCAGCGAATACAAAGGCATCTCGCTGGACATCTTGAACGTCAGGGAGGATGGTAAATACGACATCAAGATTGCCAACAACGGCATCATCTACAAACTGACGGAGATGATTGCACCGGACGAGTTCCAGAGCGTCATGGCTCCCGCTTCGGTCTATCCGGACATGCTCGTCATGAACTGGGCCGTGCAGGACGATGCTAAACTGGGTGTCTCGTTCCACTATTACCTCATGGCCATGAAGGCCAACTACGGCTTCTTCATTCCCGACGATGCCGCCTTTGAGAAGTATTATATCGACCCTGTATATCTCAAGCACGCCCAGCCGCGTGTGCTGAAGTTCTACTACGACCCCAAGACTCCGGCCAATCCGCTCAAGTGTACGGCCTATGCCTATAACCCCGCCACCAATGAGGTGGGAGCGGTGCTGAACTCCGGTGCCAACGTGGATGTCTCGCAGTGGAAGTCGCTGATGATTGACATCCTGAACTATCACACCGTCGTGCTCGATGATGGAGAGGTGCTGGGAGACAATACCTATTATAAGACCAAGCACGGTGGTGCCGTGAAACTCACGGGCATCACCGAGGGTGCTCGGGTGCTGAGTGGTCAGCAGCTTGACAACGGCGTGGAGCCGTCTGTTATCACGAAAGTCTACAAGGAGAAGAACGGTACCGCCTTCCGCATCAACCACGTCATCGAGTCGCCGCGTAACAGCGTCAGTCAGGTGCTGCGCGACCATCCACAGTTCTCGGAGTTCCTGAAGTTCTGCAAGGGCTTCTCCAACACGACACTGCTGCCGTGGGCCGGCATCTCGAAGGATCCCAATGCCTTCGGTATCAGCGATATGGATGCCTACATTATCTTCACCCAGACCAACAAGAAGGCCAACAGCGCTACAAACAACAGCCTGGACGATGTGGACGGTAACGTGAAGATGTTCAATACCTTTAACTACACGCTCTATGCCCCCAATAACGACGCCATGAAGATGGCCTATGATGCTGGTCTGCCCTCGTGGGACGAGGTGCTGGCACTGATGGAAGAGGCCGTCGACAACGAGTACGAGGGAAGTAAGCTGCAGAACTACAAGGACCGAGTGAAGGATATGATTATACTGATGAGCGACTTCGCCCGCTATCACTTCCAGAACACGTCGCTCTTTGCTGACAACAAGGTGAAGTCAGGAAAGTACAATGTCATGAGCAACAATGAGTACGGACTGGCCTATGAGGTGAAAGTCAGCGGCGGCGACAAGAAACTCTATGTGACCGACGGCGAGGGAACGCAGCACCTCATTGACGCTACGAACGGTGCCGTGAAGAACAACCTCATGGCCCGTGACTACTGGTTCAACGCAGAACGCTCCGTGGCATCGTCCATCTACACCACGTCATTCTGCGTCGTCCACGAACTCACTGAACCGCTGAACTCAGGTAAACTGGGCATCTCCTGGAAACAGGGCAGCAGAAAGGCTTCGAAGAATAAGTAACTAAAACAGGTCAAAAGATATGACAACAAAGAAAATACTGTTTACGATGCTTCTCTGTGCTGTCAGCCAGTTGCTGCTGGCGCAGGGAGTGCGCATATCCGGTACCGTGACCGATGCTGACGGACCCATCATGATGGGTAACGTCTCGGAGATTGATGCCAACAACCGTATCGTGAATAATGCCACGACGGACTTCAACGGTAACTTCTCCATGCAGGTGAAGAGTACCAAGAACAAGCTGAGATTCTCCTATGTCGGCGATAAAACTAAGGTCATGAACATCGGTTCGCAGACCGTCTTCAAGGTCAGACTGGAGTCGGAGAACACCACGCTGAAGGAGGTCACCGTCAAGGGACGCCGCGGAAACTCCGGCGGTCTGATGATTCAGAAGAAGGAGATTACCACCTCTCAGCAGACCATGAACATGGAGAACATCGAGGGTCTTTCCTTCACTTCGGCCGACGAGGCCCTGCAGGGTGAGATTGCCGGTCTGGACATCGTGTCCAACTCCGGTAACCTGGCTTCTGGTACACAGATGCGTCTGAATGGTGTCTCGACCATCACGGGTAACGCCAACCCGCTGATTGTAGTTGACGACAAGGAATTTGAGAACCCCGACGAGAACTTCGACTTTGCCAGTGCTACGGAGGAACAGTATGCCTCGCTGCTCTCGGTGAACGTGCAGGATATTGCCTCCATCACCGTCCTGAAGGACGCTGCTGCCACCTCTATCTATGGCTCGAAGGGCGCCAATGGTGTGCTCCTCATCACCACCAAGCGCGGCGCACGCGGAAAACCACGTGTCACCTTCTCTTATAAACTGAAGGGTACCTGGCAGCCCGAGGGCTACAAACTGCTTAACGGTGACGAGTACTCCATGCTGATGAAGGAGGAGTTCTACAACCCCGGACAGGTGTCGGATGCCACCACCAATATTGCCGAGCTGAACTACGACCGTTCGTGGGCAGAATACGAGAACTGGAACAATAATACCGACTGGGTGAAGGCTGTCAAGCAATTCGGTCTGGAGCATGAGTACTTCCTCAGCCTGAGCGGTGGCGGACAGAAGGCTACCTTCAACATCACGGCGGGCTACAACAAGCAGTCGGGCTCTATCATCAAAGACGGATTCGACCGATTCACCACCCGTCTGGCACTGGACTATAATGTCAGTGACCGCATCCGCTTCTCTACCAACTTCGGCCTGACCTACACCGATCACAGGGCAAACTACTCTGACCTGCTCAGTATTGCCATGAAGACGGCTCCCAACATGGCCATCTACAGGCAGAATGCAGACGGCTCTGATACGGACGACTTCTACATCATGAATCCCAGTGACAATACTCATACACCGGCCGACGGCAACTACTCGTCCTATGAGTTGCGCGCCATCAAGGCCCTGGGCAACCCTGTGGCCATTGCCAATCTGGCGTGGAAGCGTGACAAGACCTTCCGACTCACTCCGGACTTCAGCATCAACTATGAGCTGCTGGGCGTGGAGAACGACAAGAGCCGACTGACGTTCAACGGACGTGTGGACTTCGACATCTTTGCAGGCAGCTATCCTTCCTACTATCCGGCTGCCCTTTCTACCGAGAACTGGACTAGCGGCTCGTA
Organism: uncultured Prevotellaceae bacterium; assembly: GCA_946185225.1. GTDB lineage: Bacteria > Bacteroidota > Bacteroidia > Bacteroidales > Bacteroidaceae > Prevotella. The sequence goes on along the minus strand of CAMHIM010000007.1, from coordinate 33,485 downwards.
CAACCTGAGCAGCAACTCGGAGACCAATAGTATCAAGATTGGCGGAAAGGTGAAACTGACGTACACTCCGGCCTTCAAGAATAAGGACTGGTCGTCATCGATGCTCGTACAGTATGAGATGCACACATTCAGGAAAACCTCCCAGTCAAACTCGATGAACAACCTGCCTACCGGCATCATCTCTTCTTCTGAGTATGCCTGGTTGAAGGCCTTGAGCAGCGGCAACTCACGGTCGGCCGACCAGAGGGCCGTCTATAACGGACACCTCTCCTACAAGGACGGCCGTTACAGCCTCGGCTTCTCACTGACCGCTGACGGTAACTCCAGGTTCGGACCTGACCACAAATGGATGCTCTACCCGGCTGTCTCGCTGCGCTATAACATCAGCGATGAGCCGTTCATGGCTAAAATCAAGGGCAACTGGCTCTCCATGCTCGGTCTGCGCGCCTCATGGGGTTTGACAGGTAATCCACCGCGTTCCAACTATATCTTCTATAACCAGTACTACTCGTCAAGGAACTATGGTAGCGGCGGCATGAGTGAGAGCGGTACACCGCTGAACGTCAATACACAGCCAACCTACTATCTCTCTGGCCTGAAGCTTGACGACCTGAAACCGGAGAAGAAGTACGGCTATAACTTCGGTGTCAACCTGGGACTCTTCGACGATAAGATTGAGGTAGACTTCGACCTCGAGTACGCCGATATCCGCGACAACCTGATGTCGGGCGTGGCCATCCCCTCCATGGTAGGCTATACGTCGCTGTCATCGATGAACATCGGCCGCATGACCAATACCGGTTATGACGTCCAGGTTAACGGAAAGAACCTTATCAAGATAGGTAAGTTCTCCATGGACTTCGGTTTCAATGTGGCACAGTACTCGAACCTCATCAAGGAGATGGACGAGAGCGTGCTGGAGTCTATCAATACCCTGTATGCCAACTACAATGCAAGAAGTCAGGGCAAGCCATGGAATGTCACACAGTACGGCAACTGGCCTATGCGTATCCAGCTGAACAATGCCCTTGGTTCCATCTATGGCTACCGCTACAAGGGCGTCTTCCAGTATACCTACGGCTATCTGGAAGACCTGCAGAAGGAAAACAACTGGGACGCTGCTACCTACGAAGCTGAAATCAACAGACTGCTGGCTGAGGGAAAGACATTCCCCGTGGTGCTTAAGTCCAACGGACAGGTGCTCATGGACGACCAGGGACACCCGAAGCGAGTCGTGCTGAATTATGTAAACAACAACGGTAACCCCAGCACGACCTACGAGTTCGATGGCGGTGATGCCATCTACGAGGATATCAACAAGGACGGACAGATTAACGAACTGGACATCGTCTATCTGGGCAACTCACTGCCTAAGCTCCAGGGCGGTTTCAACTTCAAGTTCCGCTACGGACGCTGGAGTCTGCAGACGCGCTTCACCTATCGACTCGGACAGAAAGTCATGAACACTACCCGTCAGAACCTGGAGAAGATGTACGACACGTATAACCAGTGTGCCACGGTGAACTACCGCTGGCGTAAGGACGGCGACGTGACACCCATTCCGCGTGCCATGTACAATACGGCCTACAACGTACAGGCTTCCAGCCGCTATGTCGAAGATGCCGGCTATGTCCGTTTCAACAACCTGAATCTCGGCTATAACTTCGACCCCAAGGTCATCAAGAAGTTCGGACTGACCCGCCTGTCAGCAAATATCTCTGTCAACAACCTCTTTGTATGGACGAAGTACAGCGGCATCGATCCGGAAATCAACTATGGCGCCTACAGTGTGGCAGCCGACTACGGCACGACACCGCGTTATAAGGACTTTACGGCATCACTGACTGTCGGATTCTGAGGAATAAAACATGATTGAACGAAGAAAGAATAGTTATGAAGACATCAATTTATAATAAGGTAAGAACGGCACGACGGGGCACCATGGCCCTGGTCTTTGCCTCACTGTTCCTCGCTCCGACACTCACCTCCTGTGTGGATACGATTATCCTGCCGGACGACATGACGGTCGATGAGGACTTCTGGAAGAAGAAGGCCGACGTAGAGCTGATGGTGAACGGTGCCTATCTGAACATGATTGCCGACAACGTCGTCTCGAAGCTTCTTGTCTGGGGAGGACTGCGCTCGGACGAGCTCATCCCCAACACTAAGATTACGGGAACCCTCATGGAGGATCTCCGCGACATCAATCTGGCCAATATCCAGACGGACAACCAGTTCGTCAACTGGGGGCCCCTCTACACGACCATCAACAGCTGTAATATCGTACTGAAAAAGGCTGAGTCGGTGATGGGGGAGGACCCGTCGTACACCAAGGGAGACTATCTGGCACACTGCTCACAGATGCTGGCTCTCCGCGCCCTGTGCTACTTCTATCTGGTAAGAAACTTCCGTGACGTGCCCTATACGGCGGAGGCATTCATGAGCAGCAGCCAGAACCGCAATATCGCACAGTCGGCTCCGGCAACAGTGCTCCAGCACTGTATCGACGACCTCCTCACGGCTGAGTCCAATGCAGTGAAGGCCAGCGCCTATAATGACTGGCGCAGGGTGGGCTACTTCACCAAGGATGCCATCCAGGCCTTGCTGGCCGACATCTACCTCTGGCGCGGCAGCGTGCTGCACAGCAGCAGTGACTACGAACAGGCTATTGCCTACTGTGACAAGGTCATCGCGTCTAAGAAAGAGCAGCACTCCAGTACCGGAGGAACCACCGGGACCCAAGACTACTGGTTGAGCGACGGGGCTACTTCGTTCCGCGACCTGTTCATCTATCAGAATGCCGAGGAGAGCATCTTGGAACTGCAGATAAACTCGAACGACGGCTGTCAGGCTCTCTGTCAGTACTACAACCGTATCAGTTCTGGCAATGCATCACCATACCTCTATGCCTCCAAAATCTATATGTATGGCGAAGACGGTTCAGTGTTCACAGACCCGAAGGTGACGGACTGGCGCGGATTCATGTCAACCTACAACAAAGACCAGAGCGTGGATGAGTTCTCGGTACTGGAAATCCGCAAATTCGTCTCGAACAGCTATGGCTACGTACCCAGTTCGACCACCAGTAGCTATGAAGAAAAGAACCGCTCATGGAATTCTACGGGCTACCAGCAGAACTACATGGTCTATCGCCTGTCAGACATCATGCTGATGAAGGCTGAGGCGCTGGTGGCCCTGGCCCAGATGGAGAATGCTGCTGACGAGGAGGAAGAGACTGCTACGACCACTACTACGGAGAACCCCCGGCTGCGGGAGGCCTTTAACCTGGTGCGCGTGGTGAATGCCCGTTCGCTGGAGACACCGACAGACTCCATGACCTGGGACAACTATAAGAAGAAGGACATGGAGGTGCTGGTGCTTGAGGAGCGTGCCCGTGAGCTGGCCTTCGAGGGCAAGCGCTGGTACGACCTGCTGCGTTACAACTACCGCCATGTGGAGGGTGTAGACTACAGCACGATACTGGCAAACCAGGGCAGTGACTACCCGAAGACCAGTGAAGACATGCTGAAACTGGTGAAACGCAAGCTGTCAACCAAGGGAGACGCTGTGGTCAGCAAGATGGACACTGAGCCGACGCTATACCTGCCGGTGAACGAGTCAGACCTGAAGGTTTGCCCCGTGCTCAAGCAGATGCCGACCTATAGCTCTAATAATAATTATGGCAAGAACTATTAACCAAGGATTTCTAACGATATGATAATGAATATCAAGAACATGATACGACAGACACTCATCGCCGGAGCCGCTGTGCTGGCAATGACGATGACGGCCTGTAACCCCGAACCTGACGAATCGGACCTCTACACGTTCACCGGGGAAACGATTGAGTCGTTCATTGCGAAGGACAAGTCGCTGACGGCCTTTAACTACATCCTCTCGCGTGTCGACTACGACGCTATGATGGCTGCCTACGGACATTATACCTGCTTTGCTCCCGTCAACGAGGGTGTGGCCTACTATGTCGACAGTCTCTACAACGACCCGGAGGCTGTCATACCTCATAATGGTATGCGGCAGCCGGAAGGTGTGTCGGCAGACTTTGACAGTCAGACTGACGAACAGAAACTGAAATGGCTCAGTGACAGCCTCTGTCTGGCCATTGCCCAGTACCACATCACCACCACCTACAACAACCTGGTGTCAATGACTGGTACGGGACAGGTGCTCACCATGCTGGGATATGAGTTCTCCTACTCTTCGGATACGGGTGAGACCGTACTCGGCAACAAGGCTACCATCCTGGACTCTGACCACGAGACGGTCAACGGACTCGTACACCGCCTGGACAATGTCATCCCGCGTACGGCACACTTCACTGACTATATGCTGGAGCACAATGCTGACTTCTCAATCTTCAGTCAGGCACTCAAGATGACGGGACTTTGTGACTCGCTGACCAAAACGAAGAAAGACGGACCGCTTGAGTTCAAACAGTTGTTGCGTGACAACCAGAACAGTGTAGGCTCCATCTGGCCGGCTTCCGGTCCTAACACCACCGGTAAGATTGACAACTACAAGATCGGCTATACCATCTTTGCCGAGTCAGATGCTGTCATGGCAGCAAATGGCATCCACAGCATCGAAGACCTTATTGAATACGCCAACAAGGAATACGGCAATTGTGGGGAATGGTATGACTACGTCAGTGAAAACAGTGACAAGATTACCATCAGTACCGGCAACGACTACACCAACCGCTTCAATACGCTGAACATGTTCGTGGCCTATCACATCATCAAGGCCAGGATGGCGGCTAACCAGCTCGTCTTTGAGAAGGGCTCGCACTCGTCATGGAACTATACGCCGGATGCCGACCCCTATGACTACTATGAGACCATGCTTCCCCATACCGTCATGAAGATATGGGAGCCCGTCAGCGAAGGTTCGGGAAAGACTCTGCTCATCAACCGCTATCAGACGTTTAATACGCTGACCAACGAGGTGGGTACGATGGGTACGAACCACGAGCTGGTCAGAAGAGGCGTGGAGGTGGACCGTAAGAACACCATCGCGGCTACGAATGCATATATCCATCCTATCAAGGGCATGCTGGTGTATGACCAAATGGTACCTGACGGAGTCCTGCATGAGCGTATGCGCATCAACTGTACCTCGCTCTTCCCCGAACTCATCAACAACAGCTACCGTTACTGGGAGTCCAGCAACTTCCCCACAGGCAGCGGTTCGCGTGTAGGCATCCCCAAGCATGCCTTTGAGAACATCGTCTATTATGAGGAAGACCCCTACATCTGCCTGGCCTACTGTACCCGTGGCGCCTGGCGCTGCTATCAGGCTGACCAGATGCAGTTCTGGGGACGTTACGACTTCGCTTTCAAACTGCCTCCCGTCCCGTCGGATGTGTATGAGATCCGTGTCGTCTATGCACCGATGAGCTATGGCTCCTTCATGCAGTACTATATAGGATCCTCGTCGAACATCGCCGACATGCGACCCTTGGGACTGCCTTTCGATGCTACCATTGACGTAGAAGACCCACGCATTGGCCTGACCGACGCATGGAACGAGGATGACAAAGGATTGGCATCGGACATTGCCATGTACAACCACGGCTACATGCGCGGACCGAACAGTTATCACCGACTGACCTACGACAACCCCGAGCAGACCTGTCGCTTTGAGTATGGAACGGGTAGCTATACTATCCGCTATGTGCTGGGACGTGTGGAACTGAAGCAAGGCAACGAGAACTGGCTGCGCATCAAGACCCTGAACAACCAGCAGCTGACGAACCCTGTCGGACTGGACTTCGTGGAACTCGTACCTACCAGTGTCCTGGACAACCAGCAGTTTGCCGAGGACTGGTATTAAGAGAGTTAAGAGTTTATAGTTAAAAGTTAAGAGTTAATAAAGATTCTATGAACAAGCATATATTTATAGGTATGATGACGATGGCGGCAGGCATGCTGACCGCCGCGTCGTGTACCGATTTCGATGACTATAACGAAGTTCCGAAAGACGTCTTCTCGTCGGACCTGGCTGAGATGGCCGACAAGACCTTGTGGGAGAACATCCAGGACAATGAGGAACTTTCGGACTTCAAGGAACTGGTGCTACGTGCCGGCTTCGACAAGGCACTGGGGGAATCGCAGAACTACACGGTGTGGGCTCCGAAGAACGGATCGTTCGACCTGTCGGACTATGACGGTCTGACGGACAAGGCCCTGCTGAAGCAGTTCGTACAGAACCACATCGCACGGTTCAACCACCCTGCAATAGGAACGGTGAAGGAACGTGTGCTCATGCTCAACGAGAAAAGCTACGACTTCGAAGGTTCTTCGGACTACACCTTCAACGGACTTGGCTTGGAGCAAGGCGGCATCAACCTTCCCAGTAACAACGGTCTGATGCACATCATTGAAAGCCCTGCCGTCTATTACCCGAACCTCTATGAGTTCATTACCGACGACGTGATGACCGAGGGTAAGGATATTGACCGTCTGCACGAGTTCTATAAGCGGAAGGAGACCGTCACACTGAATGAGTCGAAGTCGGTGGTCGGACCTATTGTGGACGGACTGCAGACATACGTCGACTCAGTCATGGATACGAACAACGAACTGTGGAGCACGCTGAATGCGAAAATCCAGGTGGAGGACAGTACCTATACCTTCCTCATGCCGACGGAGAAGGCGTGGACGGACTTCTACAACCGCATCAAGTCCTACTACAACTATCTTCCGAAAACCGTTGCCCAGGGATATGAGACGCTGAACGACGGTACTGTAAAGGTGTCCTCCAAGAATGTGGAGAGAAGCGTAGACAATGCCTACTGGCAGGACTCGCTGACGAACTACTACCTGACGCGCTACATGATTTACAGCAACAAGAACCCCTACAACCAGTGGATGACGGGAGAACCCTCGACGTTCGGTACGGATACGCTATACACTACGACACGTACAAAGCTGTCGAACCCGACGGAGATGTTGGAAAAGACGGTAGAAACACTCCCCATGAGTAACGGACAGGCCATCATCGTTGACAGTATGGCCGTGAAGTCCTGGGAGACTTTCGCACCGGAACTCTCTATCTCGGCCAGTGGCAACCGGGCACGTGTCGCCGGCGGTTCTGCAAAGACCATCCGCGTGACCTCTGAAGACCCCTACCAGGAGGACTACTCCTACCTGTATGTCAATGCCGGAGGCGGACTGGCAGAACTCGACATCTTCCTGCCTCGCGTGCAGAGCACGACCTACGACATCTACTGCGTCTTCGCACCGCCCGTTGACCAGTGGGCAAACAACCCGGAGTATGAGGCCAGGCCCAGTCGTATCATTTTTACCCTGAGCTACTGCAACAAGAACGGAGCTCTGGCAGAACAGCAGTTTATAGACGACCGCGAGGAAAATGTCCAGGAATATATGACGAAGTTCAACCTGAGGGACAGAACGTCCACTCGTCTGTTCCTCCGCTCGTTCTCCAACAATCCGGAGAAACTGGATACCGTCAAGATAGGGCAGTTTACCTTCCCCTGCTGTTATGCAGGACTGGACAGACTGAACAGCAGAGAGACGACCCCCATCTATCCTAACCTGAAGATTACCTCTACCATCAATGTGATGAAAGATGACCAGATGAAGGCTCTGACGGGTGACCTGCGTATTGCTGCCATTATCCTGAAGCCAAAGGAACTTGTGGAATTTGAAGAATCTAATAAGGAATGAACATGAAGCATAATATATTCAACTGGATGCAGAACGGCATGTTGAAAGTAGCCGTCTGCACGCTTGCTTTCGGATGGTCTTCTGCTGTCTTTGCACAGAGCGATGACGTGGAGGACGACGAGGTGGAGACGACGTTCAAGAAACCCGACCGCTCGAAGGTGAAACAGGTAAACTATCCGACCTTCGAACTGAAGGGCATGGTGACCGACCAGTCAACAGGCGCTCCTTTGGCGGGTGTACAGGTTCGTGCCATGGGACATGACCGTTATACGACAATGTCTGACGAGGACGGTACGTTCACCATCCGTCTGCCGAAGTTCGTCACGTCACTCTATGCCTACTCCGTGGGATACCTGTCTCAGCAGGTAGCTATCAATGCCGGTGACAGCACGCAGACCGTGACTGTCAAGATGCTCCCGGACAAGTTCCTGCAGATGTACGGAACGGGTACCGACTATACTGCCCGCCGCACTGCACAGATTGACCGCTTCGGCGTGACCGTGGATAACGAGATTGCCAACAAACTGGGAGCAGACGTGCGCAGCATCCTGCACTCAGGCATGCAAAGTGTTGGAGCATCTATGTTTATCCGTGGACTGAACAGTATTACCTGTGATGCACAGCCCCTGATTGTCATCGACGGTGTGGAGCAGGACATGCAGCGCAATCGCGGCACCTTGCACACGGGTGAGTTTAACAACCTGCTGGCTAACATTGCTCCTGACGACATTGAGAAGGTGACGGTGCTGAAGAACGCTACGGCACTCTATGGTGCCAGGGGCGCCAACGGTGTCGTGCTCATCGATACTAAACGCGGGCACTCCATGGCAACACGTATTGATGCAAACATATCGGCCGGTGTTCAGCTGATGCCTCAGTTGCCGACGGTGATGAATGCACGCCAGTACAGGACGTATGCGTCGGAGTTGCTGGGTACCGTGCCTGACATCAACGACTACACGGGTTTCTACTTCCTGAACGACCAGAAAGAAGGAAACTATTATTACTATCCGTACCATAACGATACGGATTGGAAGGACGAGGTCTATCGTACGGCACTGACCCAGAACTACAGCATCAACGTGCAGGGCGGTGACGACATCGGCATGTATAACTTGTCAGTGGGCTATGTTGACTCAAAGAATACGCTGAAGGAAAGTAACTTCAACCGTATGAACGTACGCTTCAACACGGACATCAAGATACTGTGGAACCTGAAGACACGCTTCGACATCGCCATTGCCCGTACCAACAACAGAGTCTACGACGATGGTATGCCGGCCGACTTCGACCGTTACACCGTTACTTCGCCGACGGCCCTTGCCCTGTTGAAGTCGCCTCTGCTGGCTCCTTATGAATACAACTCCGTCATCGGACGCTTCACCAACCTGAAGAGTGAGTACGACAACATCCTGGCTGCCAGTGAGTATCCCCGTGGAGGACTTATCAAGACAGACAACAACCGCGGACTGACCTACACAAGTCAGTCACTGGCTAACCCGCTGTCCATCCTTACCAATGGCGAGGGCGACAACAAGAACAAGATGGAGAATACCTTTTTCAATGTTCATGTACAGCCTGTCTATGAGTTCTCACCGGCTCTGTCACTGCTGGCTGACGTGAGCTATACGCTGAACCGTAACTCCCAGCGCTACTACCGTCCATACGAAGGGGTGCCTCCCTTTGTCGTGGAGGAGATGGGTACGACGACGTCTTTGGTGGCTTCTATGTTTGCCAAGGAACAGAATATCGTCGGAAAACTGCAGCTGAACTGGAAGAAACAGTTTGCTGATCATGCATTCAACGTCTTTGCCGGTGCTCGCTATAACTACTTCTCGTTCGATAATAGTGACCTGAAGTCTGAGTATAGCGCGAAGGGCAACGACAAGAACCCCGAGCTCACTACGGCAGGCTTCCCTGGTGTAACTGGTGTGAACGACGTGTGGAAGAGCATCCAGTGGTTCGGCAACGTGGACTACAACTACCAGAACCGATACTTTGCTACGGTTTCGTTGACGGCAGAGGCCAACAGCCGCTTTGGCGAGAACGCTGACGGACTGGGACTCTTCGGCGTGAAGTGGGCACTCTTCCCCAGTGTGCAGCTGGGATGGGTGATGACCAACGAAAAGTGGTTCCCGAAACAGCGAGGCATCAACTACCTGCGGCTGAACGTCGGCTACGACATGAGCGGTAATGACAATATCTCGAACTATGCCGCACGTACGAGCTTCACGTCGGTGAAGTACTATGACCGTGCCATGGGTATCCAGCTGACAAACATCGGTAACGACAAGATTCAGTGGGAGTTGACACACAAGTTCAATGCCGGTGTTCAGACTTACATGCTGGACAATCGTCTTGGGGTGTCCTTCGACTACTTCTACCACAAGACCAACAACCTGCTGACACAGCGCACTTTTGAAAACCCCATCGGCGGTATTACTGCCTATTGGAGCAACGGCGGTGAACTGGAGAACCAGGGCTTCGAGGTGGCTGTAACAGCCAAACCTATTGTCTCGAAGGACTGGAACCTGGAGATGGGACTCTCCGTAGGACACTATAAGAATAAGGTGACGAAACTGCCGGAAGGCTTCAATCCCTATGCCTCTGTCTATGGAGACAACAACATCCTGACGCAGGTAGGACAGCCTGTGGGTGTGTTCTACGGCTATAAGACTGCCGGGGTGTTTGCTTCCGATGACGATGCAAAAGTGGGAATCTCTACACAAGAGAATCCGGAGGGATACCTTTATATGGAGGATGATGCCCTGCAGAAGAACTATTTCGGAGCTGGTGACGTGCACTTCTTGGACCTGTATGAAGACGGGATAATCGATGAGAAGGACAAAATTATTATCGGTGACCCTAATCCGGACGTTTACGGAAACATCTTTGCTACGCTGGGGTGGAAGAACCTGACACTGAACATTGGCTTCAACTATTCGCTGGGTAATGACGTGTATAACTACCAGCGTGCTGTGCTGAACTCCGGTTCCACCTTCTATAACCAGCAGGTGGCAGAGGTTGGACGCTGGCGTTATGAAGGCCAGGTAGCAGAACTTCCGCGGGCTGTCTTTGGAGACCCGATGGGCAACAACCGATTCAGTGACCGCTGGATAGAGGACGGCAGCTACCTGCGTCTGAAGACGGTGAACATCACCTACCGCGTGCCCGTTCCGGGCAGCTGGACTTGGCTACAAGGACTCACTATCTGGGCTGAGGCTCAGAACCTGCTTACTTTTACCCGCTATAAGGGTTGTGACCCGGAGTTCTCGGTGTCCAACAGTGTTCTGGGACAGGGCATTGACACGGGTTGCCTGGCACAGGGACGCTCGTTTGTTGCAGGACTTAAAATCAATCTCTAAATCGACAACAATATGAAAAAGATTATATTATTCCTGATAGGGGTCGTCACGCTGGGTACCACTTCCTGTTCTGACATGCTCGACAGCGACAGCGAACGTCAGTTGTTTGACCCGGAGATGAATGCGAAGACTGACTCCATCTATTATGCCTTGGGTATTCTTCAGGGCATGCAGCAGCTGGCCGACCAGTATATGTTCCAGGGTGAGCTGAGAGGCGATCTCGTGGATGTCACGGAGTATACGGACAAGAACCTGAAGGAACTGGCTTCCTTCGCAGCGTTTGAGTCGAACAAGTATGATTCGGCTTATGTCTACTACCGCATCATCAATAATTGTAACTACTACATCGCTCATCGTGACACCACGCTGCGCACCGGTGCTTCTTATGTGGTGATGCCGGAGTATGTGGCCGTAAAGGCTATCCGCGCATGGACTTATATGCAGCTGGCCCGTGTCTACGGAAAGGTTCCCTTCTATACGCAGCCGCTGACACAGATTTCCCAGATTAATGACGGTAATTTCCCGAAGTTGAATATGAAGGAGATTACCGACAGGCTGGCCCCCGACCTGGAGCAGTACTGCCAGTACAACAATAAGGGTGAGTACATGGGCTATGTGACGCCGAACTTCGGTAATGTGGCACCGTCGTCCATCATCCCTTCTGCACTGTTTATCCCAGCAGAGGTTATCTTGGGTGAGATGTATCTGGAGACAGGCCAGTATGACAAGGCAGCCCGTCACTACATCAACTACCTGACGGAACTGTCGCAGACGCCTCACTCGGCCTTCCTGCAGTCCTATAGTATACTTGACATCCGTAACAGAGACAAGTCCATGCTTCTTCCCAGTGACTTCAATGTGTTCAGCTATGTAAACTCTACATCCTGGCAGAACATCTTTACCGGTTTGTCGGATTATATCACCTATATCCCGATGGCCCCCAACAACCGTTCTGGTATTACGACGAAGATACCTCTGGCCTACGGTTATGACTACTACTCGAATTCTTCCAGTTATGTGGATGAGATACAGATAGTGCCGAGCGAGTCTCTTATAAACCTGTCAGAGAGTCAGGCTTACTACTACAAGTCAACGGAGAGCGACCCGACGAATACTATTGTCAGTTATACGGGTATTGGTGACACCCGCTACAATGCCGTCAGCCGTCAGGAGGAAGACGATGAGACTGCGAAGACTACGACTTGGATTACGAAGAACCGTTACGCACGTGTCATCCTCTATCGTACGACGACTGTGTGGCTCCATTTGGCCGAGGCTCTTAACCGTCTGGGTATGTATGATGTGGCTTTCGCTATTCTGAAGGACGGCATCAACAAGTACCTGATTAAGAGTACGGAGGAAGGTGGACCACAGTACATCAGCGATGCCAGTAAGGCTGCCCTGCAGACTACCTACCCACTACTGTCGGAGGCTAACATCGCCAAGTTCTCCGAACCAGAGAACTGTGTCGGTGTCCACATGCATGGTGCCGGTATGACCCACGACTACACAGGCGCCGTCTACAGCCCGGGCCTGTCGCCTTATCAGCTGGATACCATCGTCGGTCTGAAGTTCAAGGAACTTGAAGCCGCTGGTCTGGTGGTTGGTGCTACTCCTCAGGACACCATCAATGCCGTGGAAGACATTCTCTGCGATGAGTATGCGCTGGAGTTTGCCTTTGAGGGCTGCCGCTGGTTCGACCTGATGCGCCTGGCACGTCATAAGAACGATGAGAACCCATATGGCGAGAACCGTTTCGGTAGCAAATGGCTGCTGGAGAAACTGGCCTACAAGAAGCCGCAGAGTTTGACGGAGGAACCGGAGACGTGGTATCTTCCTTTCAAATAGCAAAGTAGAAATATCAAAAATTGCCGTGTGGTAGTGTACGCTACCACACGGCTTCTTCGTATCTTTGCACCCAGAACTGCTAATCAACTAAAACGATGAAGAATAGTATCTATTGCATCCTTCTGTTTTTCGGATGTCTCCAATGTGCCACTGCTGCCGATGTGGTCTGGTTTGACGGCACAACCCCTGTGAGCTATCAGATGGCGGGTAAGACCGACCCGGTGGTGAAGATTGCCCTGCAGATGTGGAGCGACGACATGGAACAGGTCACAGGCATGAAGCCGATAGCATCCAAAAAGGGCACCATCCGCATCCTGCAGGGTAAAGGGTCTGACGACGGATTCCGGCTGAGTGTGAAAGACGGACATATACTCGTTGAGGGGCATAACGCCCGTGGTACAGCCTACGGTTTGCTGGAGCTTTCGCGTATGGCTGGCGTCTCGCCCTGGGTGTGGTGGGGTGATGTCGTACCAGAGAAGCGTGCCCGTCTCAGTTTGCCTGAGACGTTCGTGTATGAGCATACCCCTTCCGTGGCCTATCGTGGCATCTTTATCAATGATGAGGACTGGAGTCTGCGCAACTGGGCATGGAAACACTATGAGGACAACGGAGTCTTCGGACAGATGGGTCCCAAGACTTACAAGGCTATCTTCCAGCTGATGCTGCGTCTGCGGGCCAATACCATCTGGCCTGGCATGCACACGGGGACACCGGGGTTCTTCACCGTTCCCGGCAATAAGGAGATGGCCGACTCGTGCGGCATCCTCATCGGTACCTCTCATTGTGAACCCCTGTTGCGTAACAATGTGGCAGAGTGGGACCACGCCAAGCGTGGAGCCTATAATTACATCACCAACCGTGAGCAGGTGCAGCAGTACTGGATAGAGCGTCTGCAGCAGGTGAAAGGTTCTGAGGAATTCTTTACTATCGGTATGCGCGGCATCCATGACGGCTCCATGGAGGGCGTGCGCACCAAGCAGGAGAAACTGAATGGACTGCAGCAGGTCATCGACGACCAGCGCGAACTCATCCGTAAATATTACGACAGGAATGTGGAGAAGGTGCCGCAGGTGTTCATCCCCTACAAGGAGGTACTGGAGATTCTTGAGAGTGGTCTTCGTGTGCCGGACGACGTGACGTTGATGTGGTGTGATGACAATTATGGATACATGACCCGACTGTCGGATGCCGAACAGCAGAAGCGCAGCGGTGGCGGCGGTGTATATTATCACCTCAGCTACTGGGGACGCCCGCACGACTACATGTGGCTGACGACGACGCAGCCAGGATTGGTATATTCGGAGATGAAGGCCGCCTACGACCATAACTGTCGCAAGCTGTGGATTGTCAATGTACACGACCCGAAGGTGGCAGCTTACGACCTGGAGTTCTTCCTCGATATGGCGTGGGACATCAACAGCATCCAGCCACAGACCATCGACAAGCATCTGGCAAACTGGCTCTGTACGCAGTTTGGCAATGAGGTGGGCAAGGCTCTCTTCCCGGCCATGAAGCAGTTCTATTATCTTTGCGCAGTCCGCAAACCTGAGTTTATGGGGTGGACACAGGTGGAACTGTCTGACCGCAAGGCTTATCCGCGAGGCCGGTCGCATGTAATAGATACCGAATTCTCCGAAAGCGAGTTCGGCAACGAGATGGACCGTTATCTTATCCGATATGCCGAGGTAAGCAAGTGGGTTGACCTCTGTGCCGAGAAGGTGCGCCCGGAACTGCGTGATGCCTACTTTGCCCACATCCAGTATCCTGTCAAGGCTGCAGAAGCCATGGCAGCCAAGATGCTGTATGCCCAGAAAGCCCGTTCGAAGTATCAGGGACAGACCGACAAGGCGATGGAGGGTCGTGAGGATTATATGAAGAGTACGGCGGCAACGAGCATCCGTGCCTATCGTGAAATTCAGGAGTTGACACGCAAGTATAATGCCTTGGGCAATGGTAAGTGGACGGGTATCATGAACATGATGCCGCGTGAATTGCCCGTGTTCAATCCTCCGACGTTGCCGTATTTGCCGGAAGACCTTACCTTGAAGGCTCCGGTATTGAAGGAGAGCACTCCTGCAGGAAACGATTTTGTGGCAATGAATGCATATCGTTACAGTCAGGCATCTGACGGCTGTCAGCCTATTCAAATGCTTGGTCACTCGATGAATGCTGTCTCCATACCAAAGAGTGGGGAACTGTCATTCGATTTTACGGCAGAGAAGGAGGGTGATGCTACGCTCTATACTGCTATGATTCCTACGCAGCCTAACGACAAGGGCGACCTGCGCTACTCAGTACAGATTGACGACCAGACGCCCGTCATCATTTCGTTGAAGGAGAAATATCGTTCTGACTTCTGGAAGGTGAGTGTGCTGCGTGGACAGGCCTTGAAGGAGACTCCCGTCAATTTGTCGAAGGGCAGACACACATTAAAGATTAAAGCACTTGACGATCATATTATAGCCGACCAGTGGATGGTTGACTTCAAGAAAGGACGTAAGTTCTATGTGATTCCTGTGAAATAATCAGCTACATAATAAATGAAGTTCGAAGAGGAGATTAACGAGAGCTATACGATGGCCGAGGCCATCAAGGAGGCGCAACGATGTCTACAGTGTAGGGTCCCACAATGTAAGAAGGGTTGTCCCATCAGCAACAACATACCTGACTGGATTCATGAGCTGAAGAAGGGGAACATGGGTAATGCCATCAGCATTATCCGTGCCAAGAGCAATCTGCCGGCTGTATGTGGTCGTGTGTGTGCCCACGAGAAACAATGTGAAGGCAACTGTGTGCTGGGTAAGAAAGGACAGCCTGTCAATATAGGTAAGCTGGAACGTTTCGTGGCCGATTTTGACTCGGAACTGAGTCTGACCCACGAAGATATGGTTGAGAAGACCCGTGGCAAGGTGGCCGTCATAGGCGCCGGTCCCTCAGGCATCACTGTTGCTGGCGACCTGTCGCGTATGGGCTTCTCAGTCGAGATGTTCGAGATGGAGGCTCAGTGTGGCGGTGTGCTGCGCTATGGTATTCCCGAATATCGTCTGCCGAAAGAGGTGGTGGCTCGTGAGATACGCTTTATTGAGAAGATGGGCGTCGTCATCCATCGTAACACCCATGTCGGTGTGGAGATTACTGTCGATAGCCTCTTCGCACAGGGCTTCGATGCCATTTATATCGGTACGGGCCTTAGTAAGCCCAAGTCGCTCGAAATTCCCATCTGGCAGAATGGCCGTTGCATTTCCGAGGGCGAAGGAGCTGTTAAGATAGCAGACTTGAAACGTGTCCGTAAAGCGACTCATTTCTTGCGTCGAGTGGAACTTATCAGCGAAGGATTCATGAAACGTGAGGAGCTGCCCGTTGATGATGGTGCCCGTGTGTGGGTCATTGGCTGTGGAAATACGGCAATGGATGCCTCTCGCACCTCTCTTCGCATAGGTGCATCACAGGTGGATGTCGTCTATCATAGGGGTATTGACACCATGTCGGCACTACGTGCAGAGTACGATGATGCTGTGAAAGAGGGTGTTCGCTTCAACTGGTGGAGTGCCATCACCGAAATACATGTTGACGAAAACCTCGACATTCTTGAGATAGTGCTCGAGACCAACGAACCCGATAAGGCGCTGGTGCGTCAGGTATTGCCTGCTGACAATGTGATTATGGCTATTGGGGCAGTGCCTGAGACAAAGATCGTGCGGACTACATCGGGGCTGGACAACGATGACCATAACTTCCTCATCACCCGTGAGTTGCCTTATGGCATGACCACTCGCAAAGGAGTCTTTGCCGGTGGCGATGTGGTGGGGCGTCAGGCCACCGTCGTTCATGCCATGCAGGATGCCAAACAAGTGGCGATGGGTATCGCACAGTATGTGGATGCTGTCCGCCTGATGAAAGCGATCAATATGTAAGACCTATGAAAAAAATAATTCTGAACATTCTTGCTCTCTTCTGTGCAATTGTTATCCATGCACAGGTTGACGAAGTGCTTTACCTTAGTGGACACGGTCCAGAGGATGCTGTCAAGTGGGACTTCTGGTGTTCCGAAGGTATGCGATTCCAGAAATGGGGAAAGATTGACGTGCCCTCGTGCTGGGAACAACAAGGATATGGTGGTCTGACTTATGGTCGCTATTATATATATGATCGCGAAAACGAACAGAAATGGGCTGACCGCCATGATAATCGCCTGACGAAAGAGTATGGTCTCTATCGCCATCGCTTCCAGGTACCCCGCCAGTGGAAAGGCCGTCAAGTGTCCATTGTCTTTGAGGGCGTGATGACCGACACAGAGGTGAAGGTCAACGGCAAGATGGCAGGCGCCGTGCACCAGGGAGGCTTCTATCGTTTCAGCTATGATATCACCGACCTGTTGCAGTACGGAAAGAAAAACGTGCTAGAAGTAAAGGTCAACAAACACTCTGCCGACAATTCGGTGAATGCAGCCGAACGTCGTGCCGACTGGTGGCTCTTCGGCGGTATCTATCGTCCTGTTTATCTGCTGGCTAAGCCGCAGACGTGCATAGATCATGTGGCTTTTGATGCCCGTGCCGATGGCAAGATGTGCCTCGACCTGCAATGTAAGAATCTGAAAGGCGACGAACAACTGGAGATTACTATCCAGCGAAAGGGTGATGCCCTAGCCTCAGGCAGACGTCTGATAGACCTCAAGGCTGTAGAGAGACAGACAGTAGAGACCCATTGGAAGAACATCCGTCCTTGGGACACAGAGCACCCAAACCTCTATGAGGTGACGCTGCGCATCTTGTCGCATGGCAATAATATTTATGAGACAGAAGAGACTATTGGTTTCCGCACGCTGGAGTTCCGCGAACACGATGGTATCTATCTGAACGATGTGAAGTTGTTGGTGAAAGGAACCAACCGCCATTGCTTTGATCCCGAAACAGGTCGGTCGGTAAGTCATGAGCGAAACCTCCAGGATATTCGTCTTATCAAGCAGATGAATATGAACGCCGTGCGTTCACACTATCCGCCTGATGTAGATTTCCTTAATCTGTGCGACTCGTTGGGCGTGCTCTACCTGAACGAGTTGGCAGGATGGCAGAACAGCTATAGCGATGCCATAGGCCATAAGTTGGTACGCGAGATGGTGGAGCGTGACGTGAACCATCCGTGTATATTTATTTGGAGTAACGGTAATGAGGGTGGATTTAACAAACACCTTGATGGTGACTTCGCACTCTACGACCCGCAACACCGTAAAGTCGTACATGCCTGGGGTGACTTCAATGGACTCGACTGCCGTCATTATCCCACGATGCAGGACCAGGCCTATCGCCTGGATCATGGTCAGCGTGTGTTTATGATGACAGAGTTCTTGCATAGTCTGTATGACCGTGGACAGGGTGCCGGTTTGGAGGGTATATGGGCCAAGTTCCGCCGCTCCCGTCTCTTTGCCGGTGGCTTTATCTGGGCTTACGTTGATGAGACCATCCATCGTCGCGATACCGACAAGATGGATACTTATGGGCCTAACGCCCCTGACGGTATTGTGAGTGCGGAGCGGCAGCCATTAGGCAGCTTCTATACTGTACGCCAGCTTTGGTCGCCCATTCAGATTAAGGACTTCGAAGCCAGCCCTCGCTCATTCCGTGGTTCTTTTGCCGTGGAGAATGGCTATCTGTTCAGCCGTCTCAGTGAGTGTACTATGAGGTGGAAAGTGGAGACCCACCCCCTGCCCCTCCCTATAGAGAGGGGAGGAGATAGTCCAGCTGTGATTGTCGCTGAAGGTGATGTGAAGTTGCCTGACATTGCTCCTGGTGAGACGGGTCATGCTACCTTTACCTTGCCTAAGGACTATGGGAAGGGCGATATTCTGAAACTGGAGGCGTATAATCAGCAGGGTGATACAGTCTGTACTTGGACGTTCCCCATCAAACGCCCTGCAGAATACTTCGCTGCCACCGTTTCTGAAACAGAAGCACCGGAGACTATCAGCGAAGAAGACTCCTTGATTGTTCTCTCTGCCAACGGAACGACAGCCAAGCTTAGCAGACAGACAGGACTACTCGTGTCGCTACAGAAGGGTGACGCCGTCGTGCCACTGACGAATGGTCCGCTGCCAGTAGGCATTAAGGCCCAACTTCGCGATATCAAGATAGACGACAACCTTTCTCGCGTGGTGGCCAAGTACGATGGCGGCATTGACAGCATCATCTGGCGCATCACTCCTGACGGTCTCTTAGGCATGGAGACGCTGATGCTCAACTGGCGAACAGGCAATAAGATGAAAGAAAGCGACTATCTGCCAGAGAAATGCTATAATCTCGGTCTGACTTTCAGCTATCCCGAGGAGGTTGTCAATGGTATGCGATGGATGGGACGTGGCCCGTACCGCGTATGGAAGAACCGTCTGCCTGGTCCCCAGTATGGTATTTGGCAGAAGGATTACAACAACACTGTTACTGGCGAGTACTACTATCCGCAGATATACCCAGAGTTCAAAGGCTATCATGCCAACCTCTATTGGGTAACCCTGCAAGGTCCTAAACCACTCACCGTCTATACAGAGACCGACGGCCTTTTCTTCCGTGTGTTTACTGCAGAGGAACAGCGTGACCGCGAAGGACGTGGCAAGAGTGTGCCAGAATGGCCAAAAGGCGACCTTTCGTTCCTATTGGAGATTCCTGCCGTCAACTCCCAGGGTGCTGACGGAGAACCCAGTACCATCAAGATTCGCAAGGATGATGATGGCTATCGCATTAAACTATGGTTCCAACTTTAGAGTTAAGTATTATGAGACGATTACTGCTAAGTTTGTCATTTATCATTTATCATTTGTCATTTAGCTTTGCGCAGCAAAGCGCCAACATCGTGTTCATCGGCAACAGCATCACCTATGGTGCTCTGCACCAGCAGCGTGAATCAACAGCACCTCCTTCACAGTGTGCCCGTTGGCTCTCGGCCCAGGACGGCGTCGACACCATCTACTTCCGCAACTGCGGACGTAGCGGACGTACCACCTACCACTTCCTGCCCAATGCGGCTGATGTCGTCCCCGCAGGCGACAAGACCTATTTCGGTGATGTGGTCGCACAGACCCGCGAACTGGTGACGGCCCATCCTGGACTGCCCCTCATCTTCAGTATCATGCTGGGCACCAACGATACGGTGGAGCGTCCGAAGAACAGCCACACCTCCCCCGACGACTACGTGAAGAACCTTACCGCCATCATTGACTCACTGCTCACACTCTGGCCCGATGCCCATGTGGTGCTTAACAAACCGACGTGGTACTATCCTGACTATCACACCAAGGGTGGCTCCATTGCCTCGAAGAAGAGCCTGAAGCTCATCGCCGCCTATTATGACTGTTTCCCCCAAGTGGTCAGGAACTGCAAGGAGGACCATGTGCATATCGGTGATGCTGAGGCCTACGACTATTTCAGGCAGCACTACAAGACCGACGTTTTCGAGGAGAAGGACGCCCGTGGCAAGTCCTACTGGCTGCATCCCAACGAGCAGGGAGCGCGGAGGCTGGCCGAGTATTGGGGCAAGGCCCTGTTGCCAGTGCTGAAAGGCATGTCCGCTGGAGCCCCATTCGTCAGTATGGAAAAGCGGTACGCTGTTCCGGTCCTCCTCACCGCCGGCCAGTCGAATGCTGACGGTCGGGTGCCGCTGGCCGACCTGCCAGAGGAACTCAAGACCTATCAGTACTGCCAGTGGAGCTACGGCAGTGGTGACTTTGAAACGGCAACGGGTGAGTTCTCGCCCTATTCGCCCCGTGTGGCCAAGCCAAAGATAGAAAGCAGCTGGGGCTTCGATGCCGTGGTCTATAAGAAGTTGGAGCAACTTTGGCAGCGCCCTTTCTATGTCATCAAGCATACCGACGGCGGAACGGCTATCGACCCTTCGTGTACGTCCAGCACCCATGGTCTCTACTGGAGTGCCGACCCGGCCTTCCTCGACAGCACCACATCGGCCAGTCATGGAGGACGTTCGCTGCTGAAGGCCTTTGAGCGTCAGATTGACGACTGTCTGCCGAACCTGCCGGAGAACTACGACATCAAGTGTCTCATCTGGCATCAGGGTGAGAGCGACCAGCCGGCCGCCGACCGCTATTACGACAATCTCAAGGCTGTGATACTGCATATCCGCCGGCATCTGGTGGAGGTGACTGGCAGGAAGAAATACCGTAAACTTCCCGTTATCTGTGCTACCTATGCCCGTGACAGTCGTATGCGTAGCCAACAGGTGGTCGACGCCCTGTACCGTCTGGCGCGTGAGGACAGGCACTTCCACGTCGTTGATGCTACCGACTTGCCGCTGTTACGGGACCGGCTGCACTTTGATTCCCAAGGTGCACAGACGCTGGGACAGCGCGTTTATGAAACAATAAGAACTCAAAAGATAGTACGATGAAACAACTTCTCCTCCTTTGCTCTATTTTCGTCTGCCAGTCTGTCCTTCTGCCCTTGGCGGCGCAGACTTTCCGGCAGGAGTTCGGCAATTCGCGAAAGGCTTTCGTGGAGACGGTGGCCACCCCTGACCGTGCCGACAGCTACTACCGTGTGGGGCAGTCGGCTACGCTGCGTGTCGTGGCTCGTGAGGGCGGCATGCCCCTTGACGGCACCGTCCTGCGCTACAAGGTGGGACCGGAGATGTTCCTGCCCGAAGCCTACGACACCGCCGTGTTTGTCCGTGGTGAGGCCCTTGTCCCTATGGGAACGTTGATGCAGCCGGGCTTCCTGGCCTGTCAGTATGAGTTCAAGGCCAGTGACGGCAGGACGTACAAGGACTTGGTGAAGCTGGCCTATGCCCCTGAGCAGATTAGGACCTTCACCCCCATGCCGAAGGACTTCGGGAGTTTCTGGCAGAAGGCACTTCAGGAGGCCCGCAAGGTAGACCTGGAGCCCGAATACTTCGACGTGCCCGATGCCACCAACGACAGGTTTGTTACGAAACTCGTCCGTCTGCATGTGGGCAAGAACAAGTGGATGCAGGGCTATTTGACCATTCCCCGCCCTCACAGGGAAGGGCTGCGGGTAGACGAGCCATGCTCGGAAATGGGGCAGGGGCTATATCCCGTTGTCCTCTGTCCGCCGGGTGCCGGCAGTCAGAAGATATACCCTTCCGACTACTTCCCCCGCGAGGGGTGTATCTACCTGAAGATAGAGATTCACGACAACGACCAGCGCATGCCCGACGATGAGTACAACCGCATGCGACAGGCGAAGTGCGACGGCTACATGCGCCGTGGCATGTCGTCGCGTGACACCTATTACTACAAGGACGTCTACGTGGGGTGCGCCCGTGTGGTGGACTTCCTCTGTTCGCTGCCCGGATGGGACGGCAAGAACGTCATTGTCACCGGCGGTTCGCAGGGCGGAGCGCTCACCATCGTTACTGCCGCACTCAACGAGAAGGTCACTGTGTGTGCTCCGTTCTATCCTGCCCTGTGCGACCTCACCGGTTTCCTGCACCAGCGTGCGGGAGGGTGGCCGAAGTTCTTTTCTTCGTGGAGCCAGGACAGCAAGGTGGATATTCCGCAGGACCAGGCCGTGGAGACCCTCCAGTACTTCGACGTCGTCAACTTCGCCCGCGTGTTGAAGGTGCCCACGTTCATGTCGTGGGGCTACAATGACGACACCTGTTCGCCCACCTCTGTATGGGCCGCCTGGAACGAGATAACTGCCCCCAAGGCAAACGATATTACCCCGTCAAGCGGGCACTGGCGCTTCCCCTCCAGCCAGGCGAAGTGCTGGCAGTGGATGAAGCGGCAGATGCATGCCGTACAGTGATGACGTACAGGCGAAATTGTCTGATAAAATGACAGTTTTTTAGGGCGTTGCGCCAGCCGCTTCTGGACGCCAAAAAACGCCTTGGACAGGGTGTGTCGGCAGTTGTCGGCAACAAGAATCGGAGTTTTAGGACAACGGAAGGGTGTTTCAGAATAATTTCCCCGCTCTATTTCGAGACGAAGGTGCCGCGTTGAACCCCTCAACCCGGCACCTTCAAGGTAGAGAAACGGCACCTTTCGACCCGAAAAAGCCGACCTTTCCGTCTGTCGCGACTGCACACTGTCCGGCGCTATCCGTCTTCCTTGCTGTGTAACAACGGCTTACGACTGCACACCAAAAATCGCGTCAAAACCCGGGAAACAGCGTCCAGACGCGTTTTTTTCGCATTCAGAACCCTGTTTTGTCAAGATTTTTGGTATCTTTCCCAACCGTCGTGACGACAGTCCGTGAGGCAGACCGCCACCATTGCGTCACGATGCCCTGTTGCTGAGGAAAGCATAAATTATCGGCATTTCTTTTGGCGTCTGCAGAAAAATACGTACATTTGCAGCAGAGACAATAAATAAAACACTACCCAATATGATGAGACTTCTCCTTTCCATCTTCTTGGCCCTGACAGCATCGGCGATGCCGGCACAGACGGCACGGAAGTTCAGCGTAAACATTACGCCCGACGGTCGGGCCAACATGACGGTCTACCTGCCCCAGCAGCCCACGGGCCGCGCCGTCGTGGACTGCCCCGGCGGCGGCTACAGCCACCTGTCCATGCAGAACGAAGGGCACGACTGGGCCCAGTGGTTCAACCAGCAGGGCATCGCCTTCTGCGTGCTCACCTACCGCATGCCTAATGGCGACCGCTCTATACCTGTCGGCGATGCCCAGCAGGCCATACGCACCGTGCGCGACTCTGCCGCCCTATGGGGCGTCAATCCCTACGACGTAGGCATCATGGGCTTCTCCGCCGGAGGCCATCTGGCCTCGACCGTCTCCACCCATAGCGAGTACGACTGCCGCCCGAACTTCACCATCCTCTTCTATCCCGTCATCTCCATGAACGAGCGCGAGACCCACAGCGGCTCCGTCAACGGCTTCCTGGGCAAGGGGAAGACTGACCAGAAACTCGTCCGTGAGTTCTCCAGCCAGAACGCCGTGCGGCGTCACCTGACGCCTCCCGCCATCATCCTGCTGGCCAACGACGACAGGGCCGTGCCGCCCGTGACCAACGGCATCGCCTACTATTCGGCCATGCGCCGTCAGGGCAACGAGTGCTCGCTGCACGTCTATCCCGCCGGCGGCCACGGCTTCGGCTTCCGCACCAGCTATGCCTTCCACGACCAGATGCTGGCCGACCTCGCCGCGTGGCTTAACTACCACAAGGCACCGCGGCAGGACGCCGTGCGCGTGGCATGTATCGGCAACAGCATCACCGACGGGCACGGCATCGACATGAACGACGTCAAGGCCTATCCCGGACAGCTGCAGCAGCTGCTCGGCAGCGGCTATCAGGTACGCAACTGCGGGGTCAGCGCACGCACGCTGCTCAACAAGGGCGACTTCCCCATCATGAAAGAGCTGGCGTGGCGCGACGCACTGGCTTTCAAGCCCGATGTCGCCGTCATCAAACTCGGCACCAACGACAGCAAACCCGAGAACTGGAAGCACGGCAGGGAGTTCGAGAGCGACCTCATGCAGATGATTGACCAGCTGTGCCCGATGGAGCCGGTGCTGAACAAGAAGGGCAAACCCACCCGTAAAATGCAACGCTCCACGAAGACGCGCATCATCCTCTGCACCCCCATCCCCGCCTACAAACCCTCATGGAACATCAGCGACTCCGTCATCACCAGCGAGATTATTCCCGTCATCGAGAAAGTGGCACAGCGCGAACATCTGCAGGTGGTCAACCTACATGCGCTGTTCAACGACAACGACGGCCAGCAGATGCAGAAGGACGGCATCCATCCTACGGAGAAAGGTGACGCGCAGATTGCCCGCGCGGTGTACGACGCTATCCTGAAAAAGAAATAATATAAAGACAAGCTATGAAGAAAACAATACTGGCAATGTTGCTGTGCGCAGTGGCTGGTACCGCCGGTGCAGCAACGGGCATCTACAACGTGCGCGACTACGGCGCCAAGGGCGACGGGAAGACGCTGGACTCCCCGGCTGTCAATGCAGCCATTGAGGACGCCGTCCGCAGCGGCGGCGGACAGGTGCTCCTCCCCGCCGGCACCTATCTGTGCGGCAGCATCCGCTTGAAGTCCAACATCGACCTGCACCTCTCGGCAGGATGTACCATCCTCGCTGCACCTGCCTCCATGGGAGCCTACGACGAGAGCGAGTCGTTCGGCGGCTTCCCGGAGTATCAGGACGGCGGACACACCTACTTCCATAACTCGCTCATCTGGGCCGAAGGACAGACGAACGTGAGCATCACCGGGCACGGACTCATTGACGGAAAGGGACTTACCAAAAAGGACACCGAGAAAGCAGGACAGGTGCAGGGAGGAAGCATCGGTACCGGCGACAAGGCCATCGCCCTGAAGCTCTGCCGCCAGGTGACACTGCGTGACATTACCATCTATCGCGGCGGACACTTCGGCATCATCATGACCGGCTGCGACCTGTCGACCATCGACAACGTCACCATCGACACTAACCGCGACGGCTTCGACATAGACTGCTGCAAGTACATGACCATCACCAACTGCCGCATCAATACCCCTTCCGACGACGCGCTGGTGCTCAAGGCTTCCTATGCCTTGAAGAAGCCTGTGGCATGTGAGCACATCGCCGTCTCCAACTGCAACATCACCGGTTATAAGTGCGGCACGCTGCTCGACGGCACCTATGTCCCCGAACCCGTGGGCTGGGTGTGCGGACGCTTCAAACTGGGCACCGAGTCCAATGGCGGCTATCGTAACATCTCCCTGACCAACTGCACCTTCATGTACTCCAGCGGACTGGCCTTCGAGGAGGTTGACCAGGGAAAGATGGAGAACATCGTCGTGTCGAACATCACCATGAGCCACGTCCACCACTATCCCATCTACATCACCACTGGCTGCCGCAACCGCGGACCCAAGGAGGTGACGCAGCCCTCGTCGGCCCGTGACATCCAGATTAGCAATGTCGTTGCCGACGACTGCGACTCGCTCTGCAGCATCATCGTCACCGGCATGCCCGGTGAACCCGTCAGAAACGTATGGCTCAACAACATCCGACTGCAGTTCCAGGGTGGCGGTGCCCGTGAGCTGGTGGACAAGCAGTACCGCGAACAGGCAACCAACTACCCCGAGCCGAAGTTTGCCGGCCAGACGCCCGCCTACGGTCTGTATGCCCGTCACGTGGAAGGGCTTCACGTCAACGACGTCAGCTTCTCCTATCTCCGTCCGGAGTACCGCCCGGCGGTAGTCCTTGACGACGTCCGAGGGGCCAGCATCAAAAATCTCGATGCCCAGCTGGAGCCAGGCATCGAGAAGGTTGTCACGTTCCGCTCGGAACGTGTCAGCGTTGAATAATCAGGCCGCCGGCCGGCTGTAGTTCCACCTTCGCCTTTCCCTTCTTGTCAACCTTCAAGGTGGCAGGAAGGGAAAGTCCTTTCTTGTTATCCGTCAACAGACGGACCGTCTCTCCTGCCAGCATCGGCAGGTCCAGCGTCAGGCGCAGCGGTTCCTGGAGGGCGTTCAGGCCGGCCACGTACCAGTCGGTGCCGTGACGGCGGGCCAGCACGACGTAGCGTCCGGGATAGCCGTCAATGAAACGCGTCTCGTCCCAGGTGGTAGGCAGCCGGCGCAGCCACTCCAGCTCCCATTGGGGAAGCTCCTCGAGGTTGTTGGGCTGCATGGCCACGCAGTTGACGGCACTCTGGTTCGTGATGCCCGTAGCCATCTCGAAGACGTCCGTCGTATAGCGGCGGTGACGGCTGCGGTTGTCCTTCGACAGGAACTTGTTCATGATGACACCGCCCCAGTCCATGGCCGCTACTGCATTGCGGCAGAAGGGGTGCATGGTCAGCTCAAAGGGTTCCTGCCGGGCGTGGTGCTCAGAGAAGTAGACGTTTTCTGAGGCCAGCACAGCCTCAGAGGCGACATAATTCGGGTACATGCGCTCCCAGCCCCGCGGCAGGGTGCAACCGTGGAAGATGACCTGCAGTCCGTAGCGGTTGGCATCGAAGAGGATGTCCTCGTAAAGTTTCATGGTCTCCTGCTTGTCGCCGGCAAAGAAATCCACCTTGATGCCCTTTACTCCAATGCTCTTGAGCCAGGCCATCTCCCGGTCACGGGCTGCAGCGGTCGACATGCAGTCGCGGGGCGTCTGAGGAGCGTCGTTCCAGTGGCCGTTGCTGTTGTACCATAGCAGGAGGGAGACACCCTTCTTCCGGGCATAGTCCGACAGCCCGGCCATGCGGGCACGTCCGATATTCTGGTCCCACCAGTTGTCCACGAGACACAGTTCGTAGCCCATTTCGGCAGCCAGGTCGATGAAGCGCACCTGGTCATCGTAGTTGATGCTGTTGTCCTGCCAGATGAGCCAGCTCCAGGTGTAGCGCCCTCCCTGATAGTCGCAAGAAGGCTCATAGAGTGGTCTGACGACGTCGTAGGCTACGGTGGTCTCGACAATGGGCTTCAGCGTATTGCCTATCGTGATGGTGCGCCAGGGCGTCGCCCCGGGAACGGCGATGGAGGCACAGGTGGAGCCTACTCCGTTGTTCTCGCCCTGTTGGGGGAAGGCGATGGTGTAACCCTTGTCAGGCTGGTAGTCGCTCAGGTGGGAGGCACAGTAGAGACTGGAGACACCCGTCTCGCTGATAAGCACCCAGTGCGTCGTTTCGTTTCCCGTGGTCTTGAACAGGCAGGGGAAGGTGTATCCCTGGCCGAAGCGTGAAGGACTCGTCATGGGGGCGTCAGCAGCATACTCCTCCTCGTAGCTCGGCTTGGTGCGCTCCCAGCCGGTCATGGGGCCAATCTGTGGACAGAGGAAGGTGGTTGTCCCGTCGGGCAGCAGGAACGATGTCTCTTCCTGCGTGATAACGGCACATTTGGGACGGTCCTTCTCCTGCTGTGGGATGAGGTAGCGGAAGGCAATGTCGTTGTTGCCTACGGAGAACTCCACGGCCATCTGCTGTCGTCGCTCGTTCTCGAAGCTGACGG
This sequence comes from uncultured Prevotellaceae bacterium, assembly GCA_946185225.1. Taxonomy (GTDB): domain Bacteria; phylum Bacteroidota; class Bacteroidia; order Bacteroidales; family Bacteroidaceae; genus Prevotella. The sequence goes on along the minus strand of CAMHIM010000007.1, from coordinate 5,646 downwards.
TCAGCGTATTCGCCGTGTAATGTATGTGCGACTGCTTCGCCTGACGCATCTGGTAGTGCTGGTCTGCACTGCCCGTCTTGGTCTCCGTGATGTGCAGTCCCCGGGTGAAGTCGCCGAAGTCTGCCTTGAAGCCCAGCAGCGAAGGGCTGATGACATACTCGCCGTCATAGGTGACGGCATAGCGGGCCTGTGCCCCCTCGTCTTGTACGTGTACTGTCAGCCGCCCGTCGGGCGAGGCAGTATGAATGTCCTTGGCCCCTAAAGTCAGCGGCATAAGGAAGAGCATGAATAGTTCCTTTCTCATATCTTTCTGGTGAATAGTTGATAGTTACTTCAGATAGTCTGTCTTGTCAGGTCCGATGTAGAAGCCTGGCTCTGAAGGCTGGTTGTAGCCAACGTTCTGCGTGGCCACGCTGAGCCGGTAGGGAATGTCCTGCATGAGGCAGTTCAGACGATGGTCGGTGGGGTAGGGGCTGACGAAGATGCGTAGCTCCGTGGATTCGCGGTCGCGGGCAATCACCTCTTCGCGCCAGTCGCCCAGGATGTCGGCTGCCAGACAGGGGTTCGACTTTGTCCCGTTGTTAAACACGATGCCCTCGAAGCGCACAAGGTCTTCGATGCTTCCCTTCTCCCAGTTGTACTTCGAGACGCGTTCGTGGTCCAACAGTTCGCGAAGCAGGTCGCCATCCCACCAGATGCCGAAGTTGACGGGCAGGTAGCGCCCGCCCATTATCAGGGTGTTGTCGTGTTGTGGGTCGTTGGGGTCTTTGGCCGTCTGTACCACCTCTCCTTTCATGTTACGGATGCCGTGGCTGTCCGTCGACCACATCTCCACACCCGGGTTGGTGGGGTCGATGTCGGCAGCCATGGCACGTCCCACGTCAGTACGGCTTTTTATCTGGAACACTACCTTGCCCGTCCTGGCGTCACGCAGGTCGGAGCCGTCGCGCTTGTTCTCATGGCAGTCCCAGATGTACAGCGCGTCCGTCTTCGGCTCGGCTATCAGGTGGATGGCGTCACCATGGCCGAAGCCTGTGTTATAGAGCCCCCGCCCGTCATGGTCGACAGCCATCGAGCCGTAGGTAATCTCGTCAAAGCCGTCGCCGTCAACGTCGGCCACGCGCAGGTTGTGGTTGCCTTGTCCTGCATAGGTACGCCACTCGGACTGGTTGGTGTCGAAGGTCCAGTGCTCCTTCAGCTTCTTGCCGTCCCAGTCCCATGCCGCCAGGACGCTGCGGGTGTAATAACCGCGGCAGAAGACGGCAGATGCCTTCTTGCTGCCAAAATATCCTACGGCAGCCAGATAGCGTTCCGAGCGGTTTCCCTTGCTGTCGCCCCAGGCAGCCAGTTCGCCTCGTGCGGGGATGTATGGCTTGGTATCCATGACCTCGCCCGTCAGTCCGTTGAAGACGCTGATGTACTCCGGCCCTTCCAGGATGCGCCCCTGCGGACTGCGCCAGTCAGCCAGCGAGTCACCGATGACGGCTCCTTTCCCGTCCCGTGTACCGTCAGCCGTCTTGACCAGGAACTCTGCCCGTCCGTCACCATCCAGGTCATAGACGATGAACGGAACGTAGTGGGCACCGCTGCGGATGTTGCGCCCCAAGTTGATGCGCCAGAGCAGTGTCCCGTCCAGCCGGTAGCAGTCGAAGAGGGTGGGGCCGGTATAACCGTCGTGCGCATTATCGTGTGCGTTCGATGGTTCCCATTTCAGGATAATCTCGTACTGCCCGTCACCATCGACGTCGCCGACAGTGGCATCGTTGGCCGAGTAGACGAACTCGCCCGTGTCGCGCCAGCGGAACCTGCCTTGCTGTCTTGACATTGGCTGCTGCATGACAGGCACCTTGCCTCCTTGGGGGCGTTGCAGCCTTATCGGGAGATAGCCCACGGGAGCGTCGGCGTGCAGCGTGTAAAGACCGCTCACGGAGCCTCCCCGTACCTCGTAGGTGGCGTCGTCTGCCAGTGGTTCCCTGTCTATGTAGAACGAACCTCCGGTGGTCAGCGGCTCCTTGTTCAGTTTCTCACCGTTGCGATAGAGGTCGAAGGGCTCGCCTCTTCTGTCGCTGCGCAGGATACGCCAGCTGACAGCCACGCTGCCGTCGCCCGTGCGGAAGGCCACGACGCCGCGGTTCAGGTTCTCGGTACAAAGTTTGTCGTAGTCGTAGTGGGCCTGACCCCATGATGTCATGAGCATCAGCCCCAGAAGTAGTGTAGTCAGTAGTCTTTTCATTTGTTTCGTAGTTGATTCGGCAAAGATACGACATATTTTTTGTTTTTCTTGTGTATTTCGGTGGAAATGTTTACTTTTGTGCCCAACAAGAGAAATACATTACATGAAAGAATTTGTGATTTCCGAAGCCAAGGCAGAGACTGCTGTACTGGTCGGACTGGTGACCCAGCAGCAGGACGAGGCCAAGACAAAGGAATATCTGGACGAGTTGGAGTTTCTTGCCGATACTGCCGGAGCGGTGACGATGAAGCGTTTCACCCAGAAGGTGCAAGGCCCCAGCCAGGTGACCTATGTGGGCAAGGGAAAACTGGACGAGATAAAACAATACATCAAGGATTGCCAGGATGCTTATGACGACTGGATGGACAACAACCAGTGGTCTTCCGATGACAATACGTGCCCCCAGCCTGTCGGTATGGTTATCTTTGACGATGAGCTGACTGCCAAGCAAATACGTAATATAGAGCAGGAACTGAAAGTGAAGATACTGGACCGCACATCGCTCATCCTTGATATTTTTGCCATGCGTGCACAGACCGCTGAGGCCAAGGCTCAGGTGGAACTGGCGCAGCACCGATATATGCTGCCCCGTCTACAGCGCCTGTGGACCCACCTGGAACGTCAAGGTGGCGGTTCCGGCGGTGGTGGCGGCAAGGGTACGGTGGGCTTGCGCGGTCCCGGTGAGACGCAGCTGGAGATGGACCGTCGTATCATTTTGCAGCGCATTACCCTGCTCAAGCAACGTCTGGCTGAAATAGACAAACAGAAGACGACGCAGCGTAAGAACCGTGGCAGACTCATCCGTGTGGCTTTAGTGGGCTATACTAATGTAGGCAAGTCGACGATGATGAACCTGCTGGCTAAGAGTGAGGTGTTTGCCGAGAACAAACTCTTCGCCACACTTGACACGACGGTGCGTAAGATGACCATCGACAATCTCCCCTTCCTGCTTGCCGACACCGTAGGCTTTATCCGCAAACTGCCCTCCGACCTGGTGGAGTCGTTCAAGTCCACCCTTGACGAAGTCCGTGAGGCCGACCTGCTGGTTCATGTGGTGGACATCTCCCATCCCGACTTTGAGGACCAGATACGCGTTGTGGAGCAGACCCTTGCCGAACTGGGGTGTGCCGAGACGCCGCAGCTGATAGTTTTCAACAAGATAGATGCCTACCAGTGGACTCCCCAGGACGAGGACGACCTTACGCCTCCCCGCCGTGAGAACATCTCGCTGGACGAACTGAAGAAGACGTGGATGGGAAAGCTGCAGGGTGACTGCCTGTTTATCTCCGCCCGTGAGCGTGAGAATATCGACGAACTGCGAAAGGTGCTTTATATGCGAGTCCGGGAACTCCACGTGCAGAAATACCCTTATAATGATTTCCTGTATACGATAGAAGACTAAAGTGACGAATGATATGAACGATTACCGAACACTTACACAGGACGAGATTGACGTCCTTGAGCAGAATGGCTGCTGGGCCGAGGATTGGACGCGCGTGAAGGTTGCCCCGACCTTTCGCCCCTACAACTTTCACAGGGTAGTGTTATACGGAGACATCACTCTGGGCTCCTTCGACAAACAAGTGGAGGTGAGCAAGGGCTTCCAGAAGCACTCCGGCATCAACGATGCTACGCTGCGTAACGTCAGTATAGGTAACAATTGCCTGATAGAGAAGGTTGGCAACTTCATCAACAACTACACCATCGGCGACGATTGCTACATCTCCAATATCTCGACCATCGAGACTACCGAGGGGGCCAACTATGGTGCCGGTTCCACCATCTCCGTGCTGAACGAGATGGGCGATGGCAACGTGACTCTCTTCCGTGAACTGAACTCGCAGCTCGCGGCATTCATGGTGAAACACTACCGCGACAAAGAACTGCGCCGCATCCTTCACCAGCTCATTGACGATGAGGTGCGCGTTTCCATGCCGGAGCGGGGCGTCATTGGCAACAACGTGAAAATTACGAACACGAAGGAAATTACAAATACTGTCATCAAGGGCGACTGTGAGATAAATGGCGCGGCGCGCCTTTCGGAGTGTACCATCATGTCGTCCAAAGATGCTTCTGTATATATCGGTACAGGTGTCATCTGTGAGAATAGCATCATCTGTGACGGATGCTCCATCAATAACAGTGTGAAGATGCAGGACTGCTTCGTCGGTGAAGCCTGTCAGATTACCAATGGCTTTACAGCAGAGGCATCGCTGTTCTTCGCCAACTCCTTTATGGCTAACGGTGAGGCCTGTGCTGCCTTTTGCGGCCCCTTCTCAGCCAGCCATCATAAGAGTTCACTGCTCATCGGCGGTGAGTTCTCCTTCTATAACGCTGGTTCCAACACGAACTTCTCGAACCACGCCTATAAGATGGGACCTATGCATTACGGCACCCTGGAACGCGGCACAAAGACCGCCTCGGGAAGCTACATCCTGATGCCGGCCACTATCGGTGCCTTCAGCGTGTGCTTCGGCAAACTGATGCACCATCCCGACACCCGCAACCTGCCGTTCTCCTATCTGATGGCATACGGTGACGACTGTTATCTGGTGCCGGGAAGAAACATTACCACCGTAGGCCTCTATCGTGACATCAAGAAGTGGCCTAAGCGTGACAAACGTTCGAAGCAGTCCAAGAAGAGCATCATCAACTTCGACTGGCTGTCGCCCTTTACCGTCGGCGAGATACAGGAAGGCATGAAAATCTTGGAGTCCCTGCGTCAGGCTTCAGGAGACAACGTCACTACCTATAACTTCCATGAGTATGTCATCAACGCTTCCTCCCTGCGCAAGGGTATGAAGTATTACGACATCGCCCTTCGCATCTATATGGGGGCCGTGCTGAAGCGTGCCCAGAAGGACGGCATCCTCGGTGTCCCCATGAACGACGTGGGAGTGGGGCGCTGGACCGACTTGTCTGGTCTGTTGCTGCCGGAGAGCGAGGAGCAGCGCCTGATAGACGACATCAAGGAAGGACGTTTGGAAACCATCCAGCAGGTGCTCGACCGTTTCGAAACCATTAACGCCCATTACCGTGACTACCGCTGGGCGTGGTCTTACCAGCTCATCATGGATTACTACCACCTGGATGTGTTGGATGAGCGGGCATGCGAACGGGTGCGCGAAGACTATGTGCGGGCCCGCCGTGCATGGATAGCAGAAATCCGCAAGGATGCAGACAAAGAGTACGCCATGGGCGATGTGGAGCAAGACGTCTATGAGGACTTCCTGTCGAAGTTAGACCATGAGGTAGACTATGAGAACTAAGTTGTTGTTGATGGCAGTATTGGTCGGACTCGGGATGAGTTCGTGCAGCAAGTACAAGTACGAGAAAGTGTAGGGTGACCTGTCCGGTACGCGCATCCAGACCTACATCGCCGGTAAATAAACGAGAAGCATTGTGCTTCGTCT
>CAMHIM010000006.1 GCA_946185225.1 uncultured Prevotellaceae bacterium | reverse complement strand
TCGAGATTTCGAAACATCGAAAACAGTGAAAAACCGAAGTGAGGCCGGGGGCCTCACTTCGAAAACATCAGGCGGCCGTCGGGGGTAACTCCGGCGGCGCTTATTTTGATGCGCGTCTCCTTGCCGTTGTTGTAGAAGGCGGCAGTGAAGCGGCCCTCGGCATCGGTCACGGCATTGGGGTTCCAGTAGAGCGTGCGCCGGTAGTCGGCGGGCAGCGTGCCGACGGGGCGGCTGCCGTAGTCGGGCTGGTAGAACACCTCCGGCATGTTGAAGCCGTGGAAGTAGATGTGACGGTCTCGATAGACGACCTGCTTGCCGTCGTCGGGGATGTTGTACATCTCGACGGTGACGTCGGCAGTATACTCGTTCTCGACCATCGTGGAGTCCTCCAGACGCGGCTCATAGTCGCTGAAGACACGGATGTTCTGGAGACGGGAGAGAAACAGGTTCTTGTAGATGGCTGCCGGCGAACGGTTGTTCAGGTGCTGGGCGGCCTCCTGAAGCTCGGCACTCAAACCGGAGAGGGGGCCCATGTCGATGATGTCGGAGTAGTTGCGCCAGTAGGTCTGCCCCTCCAGCCGGCCGTCGATGTTGTACATGTTGGGGCGACCCATGTTGCCATAGAGGAAACGGGACACCTGCGCAGGGAACTGGCGCATGTCGAACTTGCCGAACGACAGACCGTAGTCCGTCACATCGTTATAGAGGTCGTAGGCGTCGCGCACAAAGGCGGGCTTCGCCCAGTCGACGGCACGGCGGCCACGGCGACGCCCCTTGACGTTGACGTTCTGCAACTGGTGGACGTCGTTCTCCATGGACAGCTCGGAGAGGGTGTCGAGAACCATTGACGGGTCGTAGTCGGGGGCGTGGTTCTCGTAGAAGTTGTAGCGATGGGTGAACACGGGGTACGGCATGTCACGCTTGACGTAGTAGTCGGGGTAGGCATCCTCCCGGAAGGTGGTGACGTCCTGGCGGGACGCCATGGCCTTGCGGACGGAGTCTTTCTCCTTGTAGGCTTTCAGGTTCAGGTAGGTGACGCCGTAGAAGGGCGGTATCTGGAAGAGGAAGCGTCCGTGGTCGGTCTTCTGGACGGCGGTGGCTATCTCGTCGCCCATGATGACCTCCGCCTCAACGAGCACGTCACGGCGCAGGTTGCTGTGGTCGGTGCCAAGTTCGGCATTAGCATCGTTCAGGCTGCCGTACTCTATATTGTCGTCGACTGTCGCCGTGATGTCGGGTGTATCGACCATCTCGGTGGTCTCGCCGTCAGTCGTCTCGCCGGACTCCTCCTCATCGAGGAAGGACGACTTGGAGCCCACACGCCCTACCCCATTCTGCCAGTTGGGTATCTCGCTCTGTTCGACCTCGGCGATGCCCAGCATGCGATATACCGTACCGCTGACGGTCATGGTGGTCTCAGGCTCGTAGCGGGGCCGGAAGGTAGTGTCGGCCAGTTCCTGGAACTTGTACCTACGCCAGCCCTGCACCATCATGAGGCAGTCCAGGGCCTGACGACGCTCCTCGTCGTCGCCCTCGAAGTACCAGGCGGGACGGGCAATGAAGCCGCGGAGCTCACTGCTGAGGAGCAGGGAGGTCATGAGGTTGCCGTCGTCGTAGGACGGCTCGTCGGTACGGGTGTCGCGGACGGAAAGGGAGAAGACGGTAGGCTCGGTGACGCCGGGCAGCTGGACGGGAACCTCGACGCGCTGGTAGGGCGAAAAGGTCTCGGTGGCGGCCACGGGGGTGACAATCTGGTGCTGGTCGGCATCGTGGTGGTTGACGAAGAAGAGGCGGTCGGCCAGGATGCGGCCGTCGGCATCGAAGACGACCAGGTCGCTGACGCCGGTGGCAAGGCTGTCAAGGGGAAGGGTGACGGTGGCAGCACCCGCAGCGGAGAACTGCAGGGGCTGGAAATGGCGCAGGACGCCACGGGTGAGAACGGCCAGTGCATACTGCTGCGACGACGCGAGACCGCGGGCACGCAGGGTGGCGACAGCCCCGTCGAGGGACAGGGCAACGCCCTGGGACTCCTGCTTGGGGAGGGAGAAGGTATAGTCCTTGCCGCGCCAGGTGAAGGTGGCCTTCAGGCGACGGCTGCCGGGAGTGACGGTGAAGACGCCACGCCCCATGTGCTGCGGCACCAGAGGGACGGCGGCAGCATCGGCGGCAAGGGTGCCACGCACCTGTACCGCCTCGCCGTTCTGGTCGTGCAGCTCGAAGGCAACACGGTTCTCGACGCCCTCAATCAGATGGCCGCCCTCAGGATAAAACGTGGCCTGCAGCTCGTCTTTCTTAGGCTTGGGCAGACGCGTCTTGGGACGCTGGTACATGCGGCGGGCATCGTAGTCGCCCGGCTCGTCGGGCTTGCCGTAGACGGGAATGGCGCGCGAGAAGAGGCCGTCCCACTGCCGGTAGTAGTCGGCGGCCATCTGCTTGTTGTAGAAGTACCACGTCTCGTCCGTACGGTAATCGTGGTGACTGACGTTGAAGTTGAGCATCCAGCGCGTATAGGCACGCAGCTCGTAGTAGCCACTGTAGAGGGAGTCGCGCAGGACGAACTGTCCGCAGGTGTGGCCCGTGGCGGAGACAATGATGTTCTGACGCTCGACGAGCAGACCGTCGGGCGAGAGCAGCTCGACATAGAGGATGCGGCTCATGTCGGTGGGGCGGTGGTTGTCGGAACGGACGACGTAGGCCTTATACCAGAGGGTGTCGCCTACGAAATAGCATGTGTTGTCGGTATGTACATAGACCTTTTCCTGAACTTGGGAAACGGACGACTGCTCCAAGGCCTGACGCAAGTCGTCAAGCGTGCCGGCATGACCCAGAAAGGCCATGGAAAGGAGCAAGGAAAGAAAGAGAACACGGTTCATCGTCACACAATTTTAGAGTTTGACGAACACTGCGGGGAATGGTTTAATTACTTCTTCAACTTAAAGGAGTTCTCGATGCTGCTGATTTCTGCCGAGAATGCCTGGTCTATCTTCAACCGCTGCTCAACGGTGTTGCAGCTGTGAAGCACAGTGGAATGGTCGCGGCCGCCAATAAGCAGACCAATGCGGGAGGCTGGCATCTTCGTGTACTTCTGGGCGAGGTACATGGACACCTGACGCACCTGGACGTAGTCGCGCTTGCGGCTACGGCTGAACACCTGCTGCTGGGTGACGCCGAAATGCTGGCACACCTTCTCCATGATGTCGTCGATGGTCAACGGATGGTTGTCGACCTTCACGGCACGCTTGAGGACACGCTCGGCCAGACGCATGTCCAGGGCACTGTTGTAAACAATGCTGTAGGCCATCAGGGAGTTGATGACACCCTCCAGATCGCGCACGGAACCGTTGGCGTTCTCGGCAATGAACTGAATGACATCATCAGGAATCCTCAAGCCGTCACGACTGCACTTGGCATGGAGAATGTCTACGCACAGCTGCACGTTGGGCTGCTCCAGCTCGGCAATGAGACCGCAGGAGAAACGCGTCAGCAGTCGGTCCTTGAAGCCGGCAAGGTCCACAGGAGGACGGTCGCTGGCCAAGATAATCTGCTTGCCCAAACGGAAGAGGTGGTCAAAGACATGGAAGAAGGTATCAAGGGTCTTCGGCGAGGTGGCCCACTCCTGGATGTCGTCAACGATGAGGACATCGATGGACTGGTAGAACTGGATAAAGTCGTTGGTGGTGTTCTGACGCACAGCATCCGTAAACTGCACCTGAAAGAGGCGGGCCGACACGTAGAGGACGCGCTTCTGGGGATACATCTCCTTACAGCGCACACCGATGGCATTGATGAGGTGGGTCTTGCCGCAACCGGAAGGCCCGAAGACAAAGAAGGGGTTGAACGTGGAACGGCCCGGATGTTCGGCAATGGAAAGGCCGACCGTACGGGGCAACTTGTTGGAGTCGCCCTCAATGTAGTTCTGGAAGACCTTCTTCGGGTCCAGCTGGGGGTTCAAGTCCTGGGGAACGGCGGCATCGAGCGTCGTCGGTGCCTTATTGCCGCGCGAAGCGTGCGGTGCCTCCACATTCTCGGGAAGACCGCCTTCTACATCCTGACGCAGACCGTGCTCCTTATCGGTCACAATACGATAAGTCAGACGGACACTGGTACCAAAGCAACGCGTCAAGGCCCAGCTCAACAGCTTTACATAGTGCTGTTCCAGATATTCATAAATGTATGGACTGGGCACCTGTACCAACAGCGTGTGGTCGGCCTCCGAGTATTGCTCGAAGACTATCGGGGCGAACCACGTCTTGAAAATCTGCTCAGAGACATTCTCCTTAATCAGCAGGAGGCATTTGTCCCAAAGCGCCTGATGACCGTTGACCATTGGCGTTGTTGATAGTTTATGATGTCAGATGTTAAAAGGCGACAAGATTGTCGTTTTTGCTTTTGCGATTGCAAAGTTCGCTTTTTTTTCTCACGTGGGCAAACATACCTCAAAAGGTCAGCGTGTGTACAAACGTCATAACTTCCTATCATAAGGGACGTTAGGATGTTTCACGGCGAAGAACGTCATTTTAAGGTCTTGCACAATTAAAACCTCCTGTATTTCAGTATGTTAGAAACATCAACGAGCAACCTTAAGAGATTTTGCCGCTATCTGATTCTACGTCCGGACGCAACCTTGAAACGCACTGATAATTGGGGAGTAAGAAACGGCCGGCCCATACGACTACCGCCCGTTCTTCTATTTAGACAAAATTAAAATTACTTGTCTTTTTTACCGAAAACAGAGAAGTGGACATAGCGCTTGGGGTGCTGACGCAAGTCAAGCATCAGGGAGTCCACGTGAATCATCGTAGTATTAAGATTATTATACAGTCCGGGGTCACGCATCAGCAGTCCGAGAGACCCCTCATCGGAGTTCAGCTTGGCCGTCATCTGCTCAACATTGGCCAGCGTGGCATTGACACGGGCCATGGTCTGTGCGATGTCCAGGTCGCTCAGGTTCTTGGTAAGGGTCTGCGTGTTGGCCAGCGTGGCATTAGCGTGCTGCATGACAGTGGGCATCTGACGGTTAAGAGCTACTGTCATCTGCTGCAGCTGGGCGGCTGTTGTATTGAGCTGGGCGGTGATGTCGTCCACATTGTGCAGCGAACTGGCAATGGCCGGGTCGGCCAGCAGTGTATTGACACTGGCCAGGATAGAGTCGAGCTTGGGGAGCATCTTCTCAATCTGGGGAATCATATTGGCCGCCTTCGCCATGGCACCCTCCTGCTGACCTCCGAGAATGGTGTCACCCTTGGCCAGCAGTCCCTGGGATGCATCGCCAATACGAAGTTCCACCTTCACATTGCCAAGAAGGTCGCTGGCAATCTCTGCCCGAGTACCACGAGGCAGGCGCAGCTTCTTGTCCAGACCCATGACGGCTACGATGTCGTCTGTCTTTTCGTAGTTGTAGATGATGTCTTCCACCACGCCTACCCGATAGCCGTTGGCATAGACAGGGCTGGACACACTCAGACCGCTGATATCGTCAAACTTGACAAAGTAACTGTCATCACTGGAAAAGATGCTCAAACCCTTCAGAAACTGCATGCCGAAGAAGAGCACGACAATGGCCACAAGGGCCACAAGGGCAATCTGTACTTCTTTCGTAAAAAACTTCATATCACTTATTTTTTTTCTTGCTATGCTGATATTCCCGGATAGCCTCATTGATGTCCATGCGCTGACTGCCACGGAATGCGACAATAAAGGCCTGAGGGAACTTCTCGGACAGGGTCTTACGCAACGCCAGGATTTCGTCGTAGTCGGCAGAGGCCCCTACCGTATATTTATAGAGGTTGTTTTCCCGGTAACACTCCACATTCTTCACACCCTTGAACTGCTGACTGTTGGGAAGCAGATTGCGGGAACTGGCAACCAGCTGTACCTTGAAGACGGGTCCTTCAGGGACTGCGGGGGAAGCGGGCCGGACGGTTTCCTTCTGGGGTACCGGTTCCACTGCAGGTTGTGAAACCGCCACGGTTGCCGTATCTGCCTTCTGCTCATCCTTCAAATCCTGTTTCTGCTCAGGGACGGACTCGGCCTTCGGCTCAAGCTTCGGCTCTGGGACGGGCTCCTGCTTCACTTCCGGCTGCGGCTGCTTCGGTACGATAGTCGGCACGGTGGGCTGTGGCTGGGGGGCTGCCTGGTAGGGAGTAATGACACCCGTAGAGAACTTCTTCTTATAAGCTATGAACGCATTGAAGATACCACGGGCATATTGCTCAGTGGCAGCAGCGCTGTTCATGTACTTTTCGTCGGAAGGAGTGGAGATAAAGCCCAGTTCCAGCAGACAGCCCGGCATGGACGACAGGCGGAGCACGGCCAGGTTGGCCTGGTGGGCGCCCTGGTCGGGAAGACCTGTAGCCGCACAAACGTTCTGCTGCATCAACTTGGCCAGATCAACACTGTTCTCCATGTTCTTATCCTGCATGAACTCAAACATGATATTACTTTCAGGAGAATTCGGGTCATAGCCCTGATAACGCTGCTTGTAGTCCTTCTCCAAGAAGATAACGGAGTTCTCACGCTTGGCTACCTCCAGGTTCGTCGAGAACCCACTACCGGAACCATTTCCCAGGGTATAGGTCTGGAAACCGGATACCTTACGGGACTTCTTGGGTAGTGCATTGATATGAATGGAAATGAAGAGGTCGGCTTTATTGCGGTTGGCGATGCCTGCGCGTTTATCCAATTCCACAAAGACATCGGTCTTACGCGTATAGATAACACGTACGTCAGGGCAGTTCTGTTCAACCATCTTTCCAAAGGCCAGTGCGAACTTCAGCGTCAGGTTCTTTTCCTTCGAAATGGCACCGACGGCACCAGCGTCAAAGCCACCATGACCGGCATCGACCACCAATACAAACTTATTGTCAGCAGCCACTGCCGTAGCCACAGACATCATGATAACCAGCAGACAAAACAGCGTCCTTTTCAGCATGATTCTTCTTTCCTAAAATGCATCTCCACACTGGCACCGGCACTATCGGCCCCATATGGAGGATTCTCTTTCGTCAGTCGGACGGCAAGCCCGGTAGCCTGAGGGAAGCGTTCCTCCACAGCGTCAGCAATACGGCCGGCGACATGTTCCAGCAAACGGGAGGGAACCTCCATCTCCTTCCGGACCAGGTCCAGCAGAACGGCATAGTCCAACGTATCGGCAACGTCGTCGGTTTCCATCGCACGTCCCACGGGGAACTCCACTTCGACATCTACCACATACCAGCCCCCTACAGTCTGCTCCTGGGGCAGCACGCCATGATGGGCGTAAAGCCGCACATCATGCAGGGCTACTGTACTACAGGTCAGTGTCATCTGCCGTGTCCTCCAACGAGTCCTCCGTACCGTCGTTCAGGTATTTCTTCAAGGCACGCTCCACACCATTCTTCCAGGTATTGATGCTCTCGTCCTTCAGCTGCAACCCGTCAACGAGACGGATGACATGGGCAATGGGCATGCGGTAGCGCAGCACACCACTGATGAGCTTGGCATAGTTCCAGTATTCGGGATTGAACTTCTCCGAAAGCCCCTCGACGGTAGTCTTGTAGCCGCGTTTATTCTCAAACTGGAAGTCATAACGCTTCGTGCCGTCACTATTAGTCTGCTTGATGATTTTTCCCTTTGTGACGGACTTGGGAAGGAGAATGCCTTCCTCATCGTCCTGCAGACCCGTGAAGATTTCATAGGGATAGCCATCAAGCAGTCCGACAAATGCCACCCACTTCTCCTTGTTGTTCTGGAAGCGCACTACGTCGCATTCCAAGGCCTGGGGACGCACTTCGGTCACTTCAGGGCGCACGCCCTGCTGCAAGGCAGAAAGAGCCAGCGAGGTAACGGCCTGCAAGAACGGAGCATCAGCCGGGGGCATCACCTGACGACAACGCTCCATCAAGGCCGTGACAGCCTCAACACTCATCGTCGGGCGTTCGTTAGAGTTCGTTTGCATACTTTTTCAGTTTCTCGGTGCAAAGATACACATTTTCCGCATTATCACAGCCTTTTTCGAGTTTTTTTTGTACCTTTGGCGGCAGATATGAAGAACTTGGAAACCAGAAGAAGCATACGCAAGTATGCTGACAAGCCGGTGAGCGAGGAACTGCTGAACCGGCTCATGAGCCTGGCTGCCCGCACGCAGACCATGGGCAACCTGCAACTGTACAGTGTCATTGTCACCCGTTCGGAGGAGATGAAAGAACGCCTCGCACCAGCCCACTTCAACCAACCGATGGTGAAAGAGGCGCCGGTGGTGCTGACCATCTGCGCCGACTTCAACCGCACCAGCACCTGGGCACGCTGCCGTAAGGCAGAGCCTGGCTACGACAACCTCCTGTCGTATATCAATGCGGCTACCGATGCCCTGCTATACACCCAGACACTCTGCAACCTGATGGACGAGGAGGGACTGGGCTACTGCTACCTCGGTACTACCGTCTACCAGCCCCAGCAAATCATCGAAGCACTGCACCTGCCGAAGTTGGTGATGCCCGTAGCCACCCTCACTGTAGGCTGGCCTGCCGAGGAGCCGGCACTCTCCGACCGTCTGCCGTTAGAGAGTTTCGTTCATCAGGAACGTTACAACGACTACATGGGCAAGGACATCGACACCTATTATTATAATAAGGAGCATCTGGAGGAGAACCTGCACTTCGTGAAAATCAACAACAAAGAGACACTGGCGCAGGTCTTCACTGACATCCGCTACACCCGCAAGGACAACGAGGCGATGTCAAGGGAGCTACTTGTCACCCTTGTCCGCCAGGGTTTCCTACCCCACACAATATTAAAGGGACGCCAATAACGGGCGTCCCTTTAATATTTATTCTATCAATGGATTACTCCACCACAACAGGCTTGTACTTAGGAACAAGCACCTTCATGATGCACCAGCCGATGAGGTAGGCAACGGCACAGATGCAGAACACCACCATATAGGCTGCCGGCTTCCCTTCAAAGCCAAAGAAAGTGAAGGCCTCCCCCTGAGCCTTTGCCCAGTCGAAGAACTGGCCTGAGCCCATATTGATAGCCATAGAACCCAGACCGCCCGTCATCGTGCCAAGACCGACGATGGTGCCAATAGTAGACTTGGGGAACATGTCACCAATAGTCGAGAACAGGTTGGCAGACCATGCCTGATGTCCGGCGCCGAGCAGACCGATGAGGATAGCAGGCCACCAGGCACTGTAGGCACCGAGGGGCTGGGCCAGCAGTCCAAGCACGGGGAAGCAGGCGAAGATGAGCATGGCACGCATACGTCCCAGATAGGGGTTCATACCCTTGTTCTCAACGAAGTACTTCGGCAGGTAGCCGCCGCCGATACTGAGCACGGTGACAATGAAGTAGAGAGTGAAAATCAGCAGGATACCCATCGTCGAGTCGCTGGTGTAGCCATACTGGTCAGAGAAGTAGGCCGGTGCCCAGAAGAGGAAAAACCACCACACACCGTCGGTCATGAACTTGCCGACAAGGAAGGCCCACGTCTGCTTGAAGGTGAAGCACTGGAAGAACGGAATGGCCTTCTCCTCTTTCACGGCCTCGCGATCTTGGACATCGGCCAGGTCGTTGTCCTGCTCGATGTAGTTCAGCTCTGCCTGATTCACACGCTTGTTCTGGCGCGGCTTCTCATAAAGCCACATCCACAGGCCCATCCATACATAGCCAAGTACACCTATAATAATGAAAGCCATCTCCCAGCCCCAAGCACGAGCCAGCAGGGGGATGGTGGCAGGAGCTGCCAGTGCTCCCACAGAAGCACCACTATTGAAGATGGAGGTAGAGAAGGCGCGGTCCTTCTTGGGGAAGTACTCTGCCGTAGCCTTGATGGCAGCAGGGAAGTTGCCTGCCTCACCGACGGCAAGAATCAGACGGCACGACAGGAAGAGCCATACCGAGATGGTCGCGATGGCCACAGCAGCGTCGCTGCCAGCCTGGACAGCCCGTAAGGCGGCAATAGAGTCGTATCCCTCAATGTTCATGGCCACCCATCCGCAACCGGCATGCATCACGGCACCCGTAGACCATACGAAGATGGCGATGAGGTAGCCCTTCTTGGTGCCCATGAAGTCGATAAACTTACCGGCGAAGAGGTTGGCGATGGCATAGAACAGGGAGAACATACCGGTGATGAAGCCGTAGTCGGCATCGGTCCAGTGGAAGTCAACGGCAATAAAATCCTTCCACGTTAACGAGAGAACCTGACGGTCCATGTAGTTGACTGTGGTTGCCAAAAAGAGCAACGCACAGATGACCCAACGGAAGTTGGACATTTTGGTTGTTTGAATCGGAGTCATTGTTTTATTGTTTCGGTTTTTGTTATTATGTCTCTTCGGGATTTCAATGACAGCACCTTATCTGATGTCAATGACCGGAATATTATCCTTGTCATTATAATACAGGTTCTCGCCAGCCATACCCCAGATGAAGGTGTAGTAGTAAGTACCGGCAGCGGCATGCATAGACCACTCAGGCGACATGATGGCCTGCTCGTTGTGCAACCATACTACACGGCTCTCCTGAGGCTCGCCCATGATATGAGCAATGGTCTGCTCCTGAGGAAGGTTGAAGTAGTAGTAAGCTTCGATACGGCGGCCATGGGTATGAGGCGGCATTGTATTCCAAGCAGCGCCGGGATTCAGCTGGGTCAGCCCAAGCTGCAACTGGCAGGGGCCTTCTTCGAGTACGTCGTTCACTATCAGCTTGTATACCGTACGGCTGTTGCACTCCTCCAACGAGCCGACAGGTCCCCAAACGGCGGCCTTGAGCGAACCCTTACGTCCGTCCAGTGTCACCCACTGGGTCTTATAGTGCTGGTGAGCCGTAGCCGAGTTAAGATAGAACTTCGCTGGTTTCTTTGCATCCTTGGAGCGGAAGATTACCTCCTTGTTCACGTCCTTGTCCTTACCAATATGGCCGCGACCTATATATAGAGCTTCCTTCGGAGAAAGGGCATACTCCTTGCCGTCAACAATCACCCAGCCGTCGCCCTCACCGCAGTTTACCACGCCGACTTCACGGTTGTAGAGGAAATACTTCTCCTTGATGCCGGGGTCTACGTCAAGTCCCAAGTCAGGAAAATTCTCCAGCTTCAGGTCTTTCGTCACAGGCATCGCTCCACCAAAGATAAAACGGTCGTAGTGCGAGTAAGTAAGGTTGATTTTGTCTGCCTCCATCACCTTCTCCATCACGAAACGCTCACGTAGCGTCTTCGTGTCATAGTGTTTTACGTCTTCCGGATGACAGGCAGTCTGGAAGTTAACGGTCTGCTGGCCAAAGCCGCTGGTTAAGCTACTCATAAGCAATAATGTCAAAATCGTTTTTTTCATTGTTTTATTGATTATTTATTGTTTTTCTCTTCTTTGACGATGCGCATACGATTCCACACCACCATAGCAACGGCAACAAGTGTCAACACACCCATGCCAATCCACTTCAGGTACTTCACACAAGCATAGATGACGTAGCCGAAGAGCGAGGATGCGAAGTCCATTGCACCAGCCTGGAAACCTTCCGGAATCTGGGCAGCCTTGTCCTGTGTGGCCTCAAAGACGGTGTTGGCTGCCAGTGTGAAAGCAGGTGCCATGTCAGTGACAAACCACAGACCGATGCCGACGGCGACAATGCCGATAATCAAGGTCTTCACCACGTTACCCTTCGTATAAGGTAGCACCATCACAAAGACATAGAACATGCCGGCAAGCGATGCCAATGGCAGGAACTCGTTGCCGGGCAGGGCCACGGCCATCAGCAAAGCCAGCGGAATGAGAATCAGCGAGGCCACCAGTGTGGTAGGATGTCCAATCACTAGTGCAGGCGACATACCGATATACACCTTCTTGCCGGCCCACTTCTTCTGCACCACTTCCTGCGTCTTCTCGGCGATGGGCTTCAGACCATCGATGAACAGCTTGGTGATACGGGGTATCAGTTCCATCACGGCACCCATTGTCACACCAAGGAAGAGCACCTTCTTGATGTCCAGCTGGGCTACGGCACCTATCAGTGCACCGACGATGACACCCAATACGATGGGCTCACCCAGCACACCGAACTTCCGCTTCAGTCCCTCGGCATCGATATCAAGTTTCGAGAAGCCGGGTATTTTATCCAACAGCCAGTTGATGCCGATGGCAAACAGCGTAAAGCTCTGGCAGAACGGCTGCGGAATGCTGATGCCGTCCATGTCGTCGTAGTATCCCTGGAACTTGTCGGCAGTAAGGTCGGCCATCACCAATGTGATGATATAGCAGACGATGGCGGCGAAGTAGCCCCATGCCAGACTCTGGTCCATGACGAAGTAGGCCACAGCGCCGATAAAGGCGAAGTGCCAGTAGTTCCACAGGTCGATATTCACCGTGCGTGTACACTTGGTGATAATCATCAGGAAGTTCACACCTAAGCAGATGGGGATGATGAGTGCTCCCACAGCCGTATTATAGGCTACGGCAGCAGCAGCCGGCCATCCCATGTCGAACACACCGAGTTGCAGGTTATAGAGTTGGGAGATTTCCGACAGCGGATTACCGAAGTTGGTCGTCAGCAGAGCCGTGACAATACCGAGGCCCACGAAACCCACACCAACATAGAGTCCTGACTTGAGTGCTTTGCCGAACTTCATGCCGATGCACAAACCGATGATGGTAAAGAGGATAGGCATCATAACCGATGCTCCAAGGCTGATAATGTAACTGAAAACTTGTTCCATTTTATTGATATATAATTTGTTTTAGCGTAGAATAGCGTTGCAAAATTACAGTTTTTTTTTTTATTACAACCACAAATCGAAAGAAAGTTTGTATATTTGCACTCATAATGAAGAATCTTTGTATGAAAAAATGATTAAACCCTGTCTGTCTGTCATCGCCCTGACCTTGATATACACCAGTATTCAAGCTTCAAGCATCCATAAAGGCGTGGGGTGCTGGCGCACCCTTCCCAAACGTCATGAGGCGTCTGTCCGTATGGCAGGCATTCGACATGCAGCTTCGAGTGAACGCACTCAGTTTCTCGGTAAGAAAAAAGGGATTGTCATCTTGGCGGAGTTCCCTGACATACATTTCAAAGAAGGGCATGATGCAGCAAAATACAAAGAGATACTAAACACACCAGGCTACACTACAGACGAAGGATTTAAGGGTAGCGTGGCCGACTACTTTCATGACCAGTCGAACGGACTATTCGAGTTAGGTTTTGATGTCTTTGGTCCATACGTTGCCGCCAACAATTCAGAATATTACGGCCAGAATGATGCCGATGGCTACGACCTGCATCCAGAGGAGCTCATTGCCGAGATGTGCAAGGCAGCTGATGACGAGGTCAACTTCGCCGACTACGACTGGGACGGCGACGGCGAGGTGGACGAGGTTTTCGTGGTCTATGCCGGCATGGGCGAAGCCGACAGCTACATAGAAAATACCATCTGGCCACACATGTGGTCGTTAGAAGAGGCTGGAACACCCCTCACACTGGACAATGTCAGCATTAACATCTACGCCTGTAGCAATGAGCTCGACATAAGCAACTCCATCACCGGCATCGGTACCTTCTGTCATGAGTTCTCACATTGTTTAGGTCTTCCTGACTTCTACCAAGTCACGGGTTCCTATGGAAATAGTATGGGGGATTTCGATCTCATGGCCAGCGGCTGCTACAACGGCAACAGCTTCTGTCCCGCCGGCTATACGGCCTACGAAAAGATGGCATGTGGATGGATAGTCCCCATCGAACTGTCCGAGACGGATGTCAGTGTAGTCAACCTAAAGGCCATGAGCGAACAAGGAAATGCCTACATCATCTACAACGATGCGTTTCATAACGAATTCTACATGATAGAGAATCGCCAGAAGACGGGGTGGGACACGTCGTACCCTGCCACGGGACTAATGATAACTCACGTAGACTACGATGAGGAGGTGTGGGAGAACAATCTTCCCAACACCATCATCACCGAAGAAGAAGCTCTGGAAAAGGGCTACACCTGTGGCAACGACCATCTGCGAATGACATTCTTCAATGCCAGTAAAAAAAGCTATCTCCCACGGTTGTATCCCTATCAAAGTCTCGACAGTCTGACAGCCACCTCCACACCTGCTGCCACACTTTTCCACCGCAACTCCGTAAACAATAAACTGATGCAGGGTGCCATCCTCCATATCACACAGAATAGCGACGGCACCATGAACTTCTACTACCGCGCAGGCAAGAAGACGGAACCGGACGCTATTAGAACCATTACTTCACCGCCCTCTGCCACCACTGTCTATCGCCTTGACGGGCGTCCCATGAACAATGCAGATGCCAGGAAACTGCGTCCCGGCATCTACATTGTTCATGGTAAGAAAGTGGTTCTCTAATCCTGGAAATAGACACGCTTGACGCGGTTGCTAACACCCGTCAGCACCTCGTAAGGGATAGTATCAATCGTATCACTAAGCACTGTGACAGGCAGGTGCTCACCGAAGATTTCCACGCTGTCGCCCTCCTGGCAGTCAACATCTGTCAGGTCTATCATGGCTACGTCCATGCAGATATTTCCGATATAGTCCACCTTCTTCCCGTGAACCAGGCAATAGCCGTTTCTGTTTCCCAGATGACGGTTCAGTCCGTCAGCATATCCAATGGGGATGGCTCCTACTATGCTGTCGCGCTCCAAGATTGTCTTACGGCTATATCCCACGCTGTCGCCAGCCTTGACATGGCGAATCTGCAGGATAGTAGTCTTCAGCGTCGACACTGTACTAAGCATCTCATTGTTCCGCGGGTTCACTCCGTATAGTCCCAGTCCCAGTCTACACATATCCATCTGTCGCTGGGGGAAATGCTCGATACCAGCCGAGTTATCCATGTGTCTCAGTATCTTATGACTGAAGGCTTCCTGCAGTCTCCTGCTGCCTTCATCAAAGCGTCGGAACTGTTCTTCCGAAAAGTCGTCAAAGGCGTCACTGTCAGAGCCGACAAAGTGTGAGAACACTGAACGGGGGATGACTGCCGTCTGATGCTTCAGTCGGTCGATGAGCATATCTATTTCCGAGTATCCGCTCTCATCTCCCACATTGAATCCCAGCCTGTGCATACCCGTGTCAAGCTTGATATGGACCGGCCATCCTGTGATGCCCTCTTTTCTGGCGGCCTTAATAAGCGCATCCAGCAGTCGGAAGGAGTACACCTCCGGTTCCAGTTCATAGTCAAACATCGTCTTAAAGGCCGTCATCTCCGGGTTCATTATCATGATGTTCGACGTGATTCCCGCCCGTCGCAAGGCGACACCCTCGTCGGCCACGGCAACAGCCAGGTAGTCAACCCGGTGGTCCTGCAGGGTCTTGGCTACCTCTACGGCACCTGCCCCATAGGCATCAGCCTTGACCATGCACACCAGCTTCGTTTCTGGTTTCATGAACGAGCGATAGTAGTTCAGGTTCTCCACCACTGCATTAAGATTAACCTCCAGGATGGTCTCGTGAACTTTCTGCTCCAACAGTTCTGTAATGTGTTCAAAACAGAAGCGGCGGGCACCTTTCAGCAGTATCAGTTCGTCATGCAACTGACGGAAGGCCATGCTCTCCAGGAAGGCCTCCGTATTGGCGAAGAAGCACTTCTCTGCCATCAGGAACACATGAGCCTGTGCCGACACCTCGGGCCCAATGCCGATAAACTTATCAATGCCTCGTTTCTGGCAAAGGTCATTCACCTGCCGGTAGAGTTCCTCCGGCTGTTCGCCACTCTGGTAAATATCGCTGAGTATCAGCGTTGTTCGCTGATTTCCATGCACCGGCTGCGTCTGTCTTCTACGACCCATAAAGTCCAGCGCGATGTCCAGCGAGTTCAAGTCGTTGTTATAGGAATCATTGATTAGCGTACAGCCATGCTGTCCTTCCTTGACTTCCAGGCGCATTGCTACCGGCTCCAGGTGTGGCATACGCTCTGTTAGCTGCTCAGGTGTGAGTCCCAGCAGCAAGGCTGTTCCTGCACAGGTAATACTGTTCTCTATGGATGCCTCGTCCTGGAACGGGACAGAATAGGCAAAGGTTTCTCCCTGATAGACATACGTAACATCCGTTCCCTGTTCATTATAGGCAATATCCTTGACATACAACGGAGCCTTCTCATTGTAGCGCGACCAGCCCAACCGCTCCCCCTGATAGCCGGAACGACGGATACACCGGCCTACCACATCATTGTCTGACGGATAGACAATGGCACGGGTGTCATGAAACAGCTGGAGTTTCTCCATGCACTTCTCTTCCTGAGAGCGGAAGTTCTCCTGATGAGCGGTGCCCAACGTTGTCAGCACACCGATGGTAGGCTGTATGATGTCGTGCAAGGCAAGCATCTCTCCCGGCTGGCTGATACCTGCCTCGAAGATGCCCAGCTCTGTATGCTCATTGAGCATCCATACCGACAGGGGCACTCCTATCTGGGAATTGTAGGACCTTGGCGAGCGCACAATACGTTGTGAGGGGAGCAGCAGTTGATAGAGCCATTCCTTGACCATGGTTTTTCCGTTCGACCCCGTAATGCCCACCACAGGTATGGAGAACTCGTCACGATGGCGTTCAGCCAACCGCTGCAAGGCAGCCATAGGCGATGGTACTTTCAGGAAGTTGGCGCCCGGATATTCCTCTAAGGCCGGGAGCGTCTCTATGACGAAGTTTCTGACACCTCGTCGATACAGGTCCCCAATATACCGGTGTCCATCATTGCGTTGCGTACGGAGAGCAAAGAAGAGCGTCTCCTCAGGAAAGCAAAGGGAACGGCTGTCGGTAAGCAGCCATCGTACGTTGGCTTCGTAGTCACCATAGCGGCGTGCTCCGATGAGCGTAGCCACTTTTTCAATTGTGTATGTCATAGTGTTTTTTTTCTTTACAATGCAAAGGTAGGGTATTTTTCCGACAACTTCGCAACTCTTAACATAGTTTTATCCATAAAAGCCTTGTATTCCTCCGAATCGGGATGAAAAGGCCGGTGAGACAGTGCTTCCTTGACTGGGTGCCATTCTTCCAGAAACTGTCTGGCAGCCGGCGAGAGATAATGCTGTTCCAGCTGTTGCCAGAGATATTCCACGGCCTGGTCTGACGGGTGCAGCATATCCTCCTTGTAGAAGCGGTAGTCACGCAGTTCGTCCATCACGATTTCATAGGCAGGAAAGTAAGCGAGGGCTTCCTGGGCTGCCACCTTGTCGGCAGCCAGGAGCAGCGTCGCCTTGGAGAGCTGACTTTCATGGTAGCCGTACTTGCGGTAGCGGATGGGACTGACGGTAAGCACTACATGTACGTCGGAACGGCGGCTGCGCAGCAGGGTCACCGTCTGTCGGAGGGCATCGGCACACTCATCCACCGACAGTTGTTCTTCGCTGAACAGGCTGGCGGGGCGTTTCTGGCAGTTGTCCACAATCTCTCCTGTTTCCCGCAACCGGTAGACATGGTTGGTTCCGAGTGTCAGGAAAACGACACGGGGCGTTCCCTCAAAGCGCTGGACGGTATGAAGGATGCTGACAGGGTTATACATCACGCCAAAGGGGTTCACCGTAGCCCGGAACTTCTCTTCGACAAAGCGTCGGCCGATGTTCTCGGCAAAACACGACCCAACGAAGAGCATCTCTTCCATGGGTTCTATCAGGAAGTCTGGGCTTCCCACCTGTACTCTCGTCCGGAATTCCATGGGTCAGCTTCTGCTAATCTGCAGTCCTTGGGCCGACAGCGTCATGTCTACAAAGCGGGCATTGGTATTCTGCCGGTTCTCGTTCAACAACTGTTTGATGCGTGCTGCGGCCTCCGGGTCTTTGGCTATCATGTAGAGATAGCCCCCACCGCCCGCTCCCGGCAGCTTATAACCCAGACACAGGTCATCCACGAGGTCGGTGAGACGTCGCACGCTGTCGGGGTTGGTGCCACTGTCAAGCTGTTGGTTCTGCAACCATGTCTTGCGGACGAGGCGCCCCATCTGGCAGAAGTCCTGCCGCTGGATAGCCTCATACATCTCTATCGTATGCTCCTTCATCTGACGGAGCAGTCGCAACTGGTCACCCTGATTGAGGAACATCCTGCGTACGATCTCTGCAAGGATGTGCTTGGCAGTGCGGGTGATACCTGTATAGTAAAGCAGATGGCATGCCTGATACTCGGGGTGCGTATAGATGTCGGTTGGGAGCCACCGGACAAGGGGGCTCTGGTCGAAGCCGCGTTGTGTCTGTAGCAGTTTGACGCCGCCCAGCACCCCTCCGAACTGATCCTGCCAGCCACCGCCAGTAGTAAGCAGCTGTTCCAGCATCAGCGTGCGCCGTCCTATCTCGTTTTTGTCCCATCCCAATCCGCAGAAATCACTGAGCACGCCGAGCACCGTGGCGGCAAGGATGCTGCTGGTACCCAGTCCGCTTCCTGCAGGGATGGCCGAAAGTAGCGTCAGCTCGATGCCGCTGCCGAAGTCTTCCAGCTGTGACTTGAGGGTAGCCGACGAGAGACGCTGCTCTGAGGGAGAGAATCCTGCCAGGACAAGGGCAGCCTTAGGGATGGAGAACGGCGAGCCTACCTTATTATATTGTGTCAGCTGCTCATAGGTCTCTACCACCTCACTTGCTCCGAGGTCAATGCTCCGCAGGATGATGTGCGGTTCACGACAGGGGCGTGCATAGACCTGCAGCGGGGGCTGGCCGTTCAGTTCTATGGCAAGGTTCACCACGTTGCCGCCTTCCAGCAGACAATAAGGCGGCGTGTCGGTCCATCCTCCGGCAATATCTATACGTACCGGGCTACGGCCCCACACTATCTGGTCAGAGGCTACCGAAGGAGCCATCGGCTGCTTTATCGGCAATGTCTTCTCATATCCTGAAGGTCCCTTCATGATGGCCTCGCGGAGCAGTCCGAAGGCTTTCTCGCTCTGTCCGCGGAACATGGCGTCATGGATGCGTGTCATCAGGGGAGCGCTCTCCGGCAGTGCCTCGGGCATGGGGATTCCTTCCTCCTGGAACTGCCGTATAGCGTCGTCCAGGTCCAGCTGGTAGAACACCGAGTGTTCCCAGTTGCGTGTCATTGCCTCCCAATTGCGTTTACGGAAGCAGCGACGCTGTTCAAACAGCCGTCGGAGGTTGGCCCGCTCCGCCAAGGCGTTGCTGTCAACAGGTTCGTCGATGCGGTAGCGACGCACCTCATAGTCCTTGTCGCCTACCGGCACCACGTCGATGCACTCTCCCGGCTGCAGACTGATGTCCCAGTCGTTCTCAGGCACTCCGGTGATGACGTGGTCGTGAGTAAGGTGCCAGTTCTTCCCTACGTGGCTGTTCTCAATCCATATATTGTAGTTGTCCGTCGTAAACGAAATGTCCATGACGGCATTCTGGACGAAGATGCTGGGATGCGGCTTACGGTCATGGTGCATGATTTCGCGCTGGTCGTGTACCAGGTTCTGAAGTGCCATTGTCGAGGAAATCATCTCGCGTGAGGTTCCAAAATGGTAGAATTCCCCTCCCTCCAGCGGAATCACCGCTACCTTCAGCCGGGCCAGTTCCGGGTCGTCCAGAATCGGGTTTGTTCCCAGGGCGCAGCCAAACTGGCTATAGAGGTCGTACTCCCTGAAACGGTCTGCACCAGCCGAGGGGCCGTACGTCTTGCCGTCGACAGCGCTGCGGCGCATCAGCAGTTCCACGGCCCGGTCGCTGAGCATCCACACACCGATGTCAGTAAGGAAGAAGTGGTCCTTCTGCAGTTCTGCCAGTTGTTCCACAGAGGGTTTCTGCAACATCTGCCGGAGCACCTGCGGGGTGCGACGGTCGCTGACGAAGACGCCGTGGTTCTTGGCCACGGAGGCGTCAAGCCACAAGCCGTAGCACACCACGTCGGCTTCGGGGATAGCGTCTAAGGGCCGGGACGTCCGTATGAGGACATCCCCGCTGACCACCATCGTATGAAGCGTGGCAGGGGCCTTTGCCATCATCTGTTCGTATAGTGGCAGCTGCAGTGACAGAAGGTTCTGGTCGAGTCGTTGTCCACGTTCCCACCTGAACACGGGAACCGGAGTCAGCACCTTGCCTGACACCGCGTAGGCCGGCAGCCGACGGCTCTGTCCGCCGGCATGAAGGAGGATGCGCTTCTCCCGGGAAAGCCAGGAGCGGATGTCCGTCTGCGCAGCCTTGTCTTCCTCGTTCAGGAATGCCTGGTGCAGCAGCCAGGACGTTCCGCCACCGCTGCCGAGGCGATGGCCCACAGGGTCACAGGTGCAGAAATATTCTTGTGGGGAAAGTCCCGTCACTTCATGAAAGCTACCCACCAGATTAGGAGGCAGAGAGAGCAGTTTTTTCATTTATTACGTCTTTTTGCGGGCAAAGATAACAAATTCTTCAGCAAAACTGAATATTTCTTAATTATTTGTTGTACATTTGCGGAAAATTTTACCGACTTTATCAACTAAAAAACCAATGAACACACTACCTAAGAAAGACGGCGTCCTCTCCAAGAACGGAGTCAGCCTTCTGCTTCCCTTTGCCCTCATCACCTGTTGCTTTGCCCTTTGGGGATTTGCCAATGACGTCACAACGCCCATGGTGAAGGCCTTTTCCAAGATTTTCCGCATGAGTGTCACCGAAGGTGCACTGGTTCAGGTGGCATTCTATCTGGGATACTTTGCCATGGCCTTCCCTGCAGCATTGTTCATCCAGCGCTACTCGTTCAAGGCCGGCGTAATGGTCGGTCTGTCGCTTTTCACCATCGGTGCCCTGCTTTTCATCCCCGCCAAGGCAATAGGTTTCTACTACCCGTTCCTCATCGCCTACTTCGTGCTGACGTGCGGCCTGTCGTTCCTGGAAACGAGCTGTAATCCCTATATCTATTGCATGGGCAGCGAGGAGACGGCAACCCAGCGTCTGAACCTTGCCCAGGCGTTCAACCCTATCGGCAACCTGACAGGCATGTTTGTTGCCATGCACTTCGTCCAGGCCCGGATGAGCCCCATGACCTCCCTGGAACGCTTTGAACTGCCTGAGTTACAGTTCAACATCATCAAGGACCACGACCTCAGCGTGCTCATCCAGCCCTACATCTATATCGGCATTATCGGTCTGCTGCTGCTTACCGTCATCTTTGTTTCCCGTATGCCCATGGACAGCGACAAGAAATCGGGCAAGACGCTGGGAGCCGCATTACGTGAGCTTTCCAAGGTCAAGAACTACCGGGAGGGTGTCATCGCACAGTTCTTCTATGTCGGTGCGCAGGTGACGTGCTGGACCTTCATCATTCAGTACGGCACGCGCATTTTCATGGCCGAGGGGATGGACGAGAAGGCTGCCGAGATACTGTCGCAGAAGTTCAACATTATTGCCATGGTCTTCTTCACCGTGAGCCGGTTCATCTGCACCTGGTTCCTGAAGTACATCCAGCCCGGCCAGCTGCTTTCTGTCCTCGCCATCATTGCCGGCGTGGCCACCAGCGGCGTCATCATGTTCACCGACCGCAACGGCCTGTACTGCCTGATAGCCATCAGCGCGTGCATGTCGCTCATGTTCCCCACCATCTACGGCATCGCCTTACGCGGTGTAGGCGAGAACGTGAAGTTTGCCGGCGCCGGTCTTATCATGGCCATTCTCGGCGGCTCGTTCTTCCCGCCCATTCAAGCATCCATCATTGACCTGAACTTCACCCTTGCCGGCCTCCCGGCAACGAACACGTCGTTCATTGTTCCGTTCGTCTGCTTCATTGTCGTGGCACTCTACGGGCACAGGGCCTACGTGAGGCACCACATCACGCATGAGATATAGGCTGGCCAGACAAAAGCCGACTTTGAGGCATTGAAAAGCCGACTTTGCATACAACAAAAGCCGACTTTGAAGGGTTCAAAGTCGGCTTTTGCTTTCCTCAACATCCCGTTTTGTCCGGGACGACTCCCTTACTTTTGCTTCCGCTGCCTCCAGAAGGCACTGCCCACCACCAGTAGCAGGAGCAGGGCCATGGCAGCATAGGCGATGGTCTCCGTGGTCTTCACCGAGCGCGGGAAGAAACGCAGCACCACCTCGTGACTTCCCGGCTGCACCCGCAGGGCACGCAGCACATAGTCCACACGCCCCAGCGGCACCTCCACGCCGTCAACGGTGGCGGTCCATCCGGGATAGTACACCTCCGAGAACACCACGACACCGCCCTTGCCCGAATTGACCTCATACGTCAGCTGGTTAGGCTCGTAGGCTTTCAGCGTCACCGTGCTCACGGAGTCCTGCTCCACGCTCTGCCCAAGCACCTCCTGGAACTTCTTGTCGGCAACGGCCTGGCAGCGCAGGTTCACGGATGCCAGCCCGTCAAGTTCCTGATTGGCATTGTCCACGAAGCGCACCTCGTCCACCAGCCAGGCATTGCCATAGGTGTACGGATTCCGCAGGGGGACGGTCTGTCCGGACTGCAACGGCAGGATGAAATAGCGGGTATTGAGCATGTTCAGCACGGGGAAGAGACTGTCGCCCTTGACCTTGGTCATGTCACCGGCAGCTGTCGATATGGCATTGAGGGCCGCCCCCATCTCGTTCTGCATATAGGCCTCTATCAGTTCCTGATAGCGGCGCAGCTTGGCTGCGTGATAGCCTCCCACAGACTTATGGTAATAGCTGGTCTCGTTCTCGTTGAACGTGTTCGATGCCAGGTTCAGTACCCGGTAGTCGAGTGTCTTGTCCTGCAGAATCTGCCGGTCGGTGTCCGTCATCACCTGCGGACGCTCACGCTCTGTCTTGTCGACAAACATCTCGTCGTTCAGGTAGCGCTTGTTCACAGGCCACAAGTCAATCAGGCAGAGCAGCAGCAGCGCCCCTGTCAGATAGGAGGCGTTCAGCTTGCCGGCCTTATAGAGCCACAGCAGCAGCACACCGGCAGCGATAACGGCAAACGAGCGCCAGCAGTCGCTGGTGAACATGGCGCGCCGCATCTCCGTCAGGTTCTGCAGCAGCGGCTGGATGTGCTCCGGGGGCAACTGGCTCAGGGCCTGCATCTCGGACGTAGACACGAAACTGTCGAAGAACAGTCCCGGCATCAGGGCGAACAACAGCGCCATACCGCCCGTCACGGCAAAGGAGACTCCCACCCACTTCACCTTACGGGCAAGCAGCTCGGGCTCCTCCACAATCCGTTTCAGTGCCAGCATGGCCAGCAGGGGAATGGTGAACTCAGCGATGACAAGGATGGAAGCTACTGTACGGAACTTGGCGTACATCGGGACGTAGTCGAGGAAGAAGTCGGTCAGCCCCATGAAGTTCTTGCCCCACGACAACATGACGCTCAGCACCGTAGCGGCCAGCAATGCCCACTTCACAGGTCCGCGGACCAGGAACAGGCCAAGGAAAAACAGGAACAGCACGAAGGCTCCCACGTAGACGGGACCGCTGGTGCCGGGCTGCTCTCCCCAGTACTGCCCCAGCTGCTGGTAAATGCCCACATAGTTGTTGTCAGCATGCTTCATGGCTGTCTCGTTCATGGCCAGAGGCACCGAGGCACCTCCCTTGGCATTGGGCACAAGCAGCGTCCACGTCTCGCCGATGCCGTACGACCACTGCGTGATGTAGTCGCGGTCCAGTCCGCTGCTGGTCTGGTTACCACTGTTGGCCTTCACCAGTTCACTCTGCCCGCGCATGGACTCCTTGCTGTACTGCCAGGTATGGTAGAGGTTGGGAAGATTGATGCACACCGCCAGTACGGCAGCCATTGCGAGGACTGCCGTTGCCTTTGCAAAGCGTGCCAGCTGGCGGGTGCGCACGGCCTCCACCAGGTAGGCAATGACAAGGAACAGGACAATAAACAGGTAGTAGTAGGTCATCTGCACGTGGTTGGCATTGACCTCGAAAGCTGCAAAGATGGCTGTCACCACCAGTCCCCACAGGTACTTACCCCGATAAGCCAGTATCATGCCGCCTATCATGGGCGGGAGATAGGCCAGTGCTATCACCTTCCAGATGTGTCCAGCAGCAATGATAATAAGGAAGTAGGTGGAGAAGGCCCACACGACGGAACCCAGCGCTGCCAGGTGCTGGCGGAAGTCGAAGGCACGCAGCAGAATGTAGAAGCCCAGAAGGTAGACGAACAGGTACCACACGTACTCCGGCAACCACAGGTGGTAGGCCGTCTCAACCTTTGCCAGCGTGTCGGCACTGTCGTACTTCGGACCTATCTGATAGGTAGGCATGCCTCCGAACAGGGCGTTCGTCCACCGGGACACCTCGCCCGTACGGTGCATGTATTCGGACAACTCCTGACCGGCACCCTTGCCGGCCGACGCGTCGTGACGGTAAAGGACACGACCCTCAATGTCGGCAGGAAAGAAGTAAGCAAAGGAGATTGCCATAAACAGGAGCACTACCAGCACGTCAGGTAGCAACTTCATCAGTGAGTCTTTTGTAAGTTTCATTTCGGTCTGATTATTTTTTTGTCTGCAAAGATAGACATTTATGCAGAATTTTTCGTACTTTTGCAGCAAAATATACAAAAAAAGAAGAATGTCGCCTACCCTTTCCCGCGGAATCACCCACGCCAATGTCCTGATGACGCTGCTCATTGTGTGCATGCACGCCATCTGGATTGACGAGACAAGGCTGCTGCCGCTCTTCGTGCTGACCAACGCCGCCGTTCCGACCTTCTTCGTCATTTCCTCCCTGCTCTACTTCCAGCACTGGCAGCCCACCTGGGCATGCTACCGGCAGAAACTGCTTTCGCGCGTCCGCTCACTGCTGGTGCCCTACCTCCTGTACAACGTGCTGTTCTACGGCTACTACGTCGTCAAGATTCACGTACTGCACATGCCCACCACCAAAGTCATCCCCACTGACTTTTGGGGGGTACTTCTATGTATCCTGCAGAGTGTGCCCGACGGGGTACTGTGGTACGTTCGCGACCTCTTCCTGTTTGCCCTCATAGCCCCGCTCATAGGGCTGGTGCTGCGGAAGAGCCGCATCCTCTCGGCAGTACTCACAGCGGCCAGCCTCGGCTGCTTCCTGCTGCCCTACGAGAATCTGTTCTTCTGGACACCCTGTCTGCTGGCAGGCTGCTACGTCGCCCTAAACGCCGACACGGTTGTTGCATGCTTCGGACGTCTTCACCACTCGCTCACAGCAAGACGTACAGGCATGCTACTGACAATAGCCGGGGTACCTGCGGTGTGCTGCGCAATGGCCAGCATCCCCTGGGACTCCCTGCCCTTCTATCTCTACCGCATGTCAGCCCCGCTGTTCGTGGCAGTAGCCTTCTGTGCCTTCGGCTCACTGCTGCCGGAAAGATGGGTCGGACACCTGTCACCGCTGACCTTCTTCATCTATTGCACCCACCCCGCCTTCGTCGACGCGGCCAAGGCCCTTGTCCTATACGGACCACTGGCAGATGTCACCATGCCGCTGGCTGTGCGATACGGCCTGGTGGTACTATGCACACTGCTGCCCATGGTGCTGTGTGCCGTTGCCGTCCGCCGGCTCACTCCGTGGCTGTGGCGACCGCTGACAGGCTATCGGGCTGAAACAAGACATAACACAAACACCATCACACAATAACACAATGAAAATAGGAATTATCGTAGCAATGGACAAGGAGCTGCAACAGCTCCAGTCACTCTTTCATGACAAAGACATCATGGTACAGAAATGCGGCATCGGCAAGGTCAATGCCGCCCTCGGCGCACAACGCATGATCAATGAGTTCCGCCCCGACGTCATCATCTCCAGCGGCTGCGCCGGCGGCAACGGCGACGACATTGAGGTGCAGGACGTGGTCGTCAGCGCAGAGCTGTGCTACCACGACGTGTACTGCGGACGTGCCATTGACGACACCACCGTCTATGGCCAGGTGCAGGGGCTGCCCGCACGCTACCAGGCCGACGCACGGCTGCTGCAGAAGGCCACCGGACTGAACTGCGGCGTCAGCATCCACCCGGGACTCATTGTCACGGGCGACTGGTTTGTGGATTCGAAGGAGAAGATGCGTGACATCATCGGCCACTTCCCCGAGGCAAAGGCCGTCGACATGGAGTCGTGTGCCATTGCCCAGGCCTGCTACATCAACCAGGTGCCGTTCATCTCGTTCCGCGTCATCAGTGACATCCCCCTGCGCGACACCGACGCCTCCATGTACCACGACTTCTGGGATACCGTGGCAGCTCACTCGTTCCAGGTGACCAAGACCTTCGTGGAATCACTGTATGAATAAGTAACAGACCGTCTTCTACTTGGTTACGCTATGAAATCTACCGTCACCACTTGGTTGCTTCTCTTGGTTTGCATTCATGCTTCGGCACAACTGACACTGCTGACAGACGAGCGAGTGGTAAGGGGACGCATTGTCGATGCCTTCACCCACGAACCCGTCACCAACACAAGCATTTGCCTACTTTCCGCTGCAGACAGCACAGTACTCGCTACTTATGTGCCCGTCAACCGCGATACATTCATAGTCAACCACTTCGGTTATTTCCAGATGCCGGTCAAGGAGAAAGGCAAGTACCTGTTGCGCATATCCTGCATAGGTTATAAGACGACCTACACTCCTTTTGAAGTGAAGTACAAGCGACAGGGCGACATCGACTTGCGTCGCATCGAGATGAAGCCGGAGTCACGACAACTGAACGAAGTGACGGTGACAGGCACGAAAATCAAGATGGTCATGCACGGCGACACCATTGTCTACAATGCCGAGGCCTTCAATTTGGCTGAAGGCTCCATGCTCGACGCCCTCATCAGCCAACTGCCAGGAGCCGAACTGAACAAGAACGGTGAAATCAAGGTGAATGGCAAGAAGATAGACCACCTGCTGGTGGACGGACGCGACTTTTTCGAAGGCGACCCGAAGGCTGCCTTGGAGAACCTGCCGGCCTACACGGTAAACAAGGTGAAAGTGTTCGACCGCACGGGTAAGACGAGTCTAATGATGGGCCGTGACATGGGCGACAGGAGCTACGTCATGGACGTAAGGCTGAAGAAAATATACGCTGTAGGAGTCATGGGTAACGTGACAGCAGGCGTAGGTACCGACAACCGCTACGGCGTAAGGGGGTTGGCTGTACGCACGGCGGGCAAGGGGCGGCTCTCGGCCACAGCCAACCTGAACAACCTGAACAACACTGGTGAGCCAACAATAATGGCAGTAGATGCTGCTCCCTTCACCGTCACGCAACCATCACCTCTCAGAGGTGTCAACACATTACGTAACTTCAATTTGGGATACTCGTACGGAAATTTCGAGGACAAGCTATCTATGGGAATCCATCTAACAGGCGCGTCGAACAGTAGTCATACCGATACATGGACCTCTTCTCAAACCTACCTGACAGGCGGTGATACCTACAGCCGCTCTGCTGACTACGCACGAAACAACACACGCAGTCTCTCAGGAGTCGCCGACCTCCGCTACTCACCTGAAAGTTTTGTTAGTCAGGCAACGCTGGGCGTCGCTTACAACGCTGGCGACGGAAAGAGCCGCTCGAGGTCGGCTAACTACGACGCCGACCCGGCATTGTACGGGGCACTACTCGATAGCCTATTCCTGCATCCGGAACGTTATCGGGACATGACACTCAACATGAACCAGAACCGCAGCAAAAACGACAATGAGAATATCACTCTCAACGGCGAAATACTGGCCGACATCAAAGTGATGGCCGACGTCGTCAGCCTACGCGCCACCACCAACTACAACCATTCCTCCTCACACAGCTACCAACTCTCCGATCTGCGCTACCTGAAAGCCGGCGACACACGTGACTTTCGTAACAATTACACCAATGCACCCTCAACGAGTTTTGACGCCAATATACAGGCTTCTTACAACCTGGGACTGGGACGACACAACCTGGCATTTTCCTACGACTATCGCTACAACTACAGCGACAACGAGAACTCGCTCTACCGTCTGGACCGTCTGGAAGGGCGCAGCAGTGACACGCCGCTGGATTTACTGCCTTCTACGGCAGATGCTTTGCGCAACGTGCTCGACGCTACGAACAGCTATTACTCCACTCGCTACGACAACCTGCATAACCTGTCCCTCTCACTGCGGCTGAGTCCGCGATTTCTGGGTAACGGTTCCGTCTCGTTCAACATGCCGATAGCCTATAAGCACAAACGCTACGACTACTTCCGGCAGACGCAACAACATCTCACCCAGAGCAACTGGGCTTTCAATCCATCCATTTACATCATCTATCTTTCTAAGGCCGATGAGAACCAGGGCATTAACTTACAGGGGAACACCGTCTCTTTTCCCACCAACATCAATGCAACCTTCAACGCTTCGCTTACCACTACCGAACCAGACATTACGTCGCTGGTGGTCTACCGTGACGACAGCAACCCGCTGAACGTGCGTCTAAGCAATGCACATCTGCGCCAAACACGCCAGTTCACCATGAACGGAATGTTCAACATCATAGGCGGACCGCACATGCGGTCACTGTCAGCAACTCTTTCCTACAGCCGCTCCTACGACGCAGTAGCTACCAGCATGGTATATGATAAAGAGAGCGGACGCACCACGACACAGCCAGTCAACGTAAACGGCAACTGGAATACCAGTGCCTCCTTGAACTACGGACAATTCCTGGACAAGAAACAGAAATGGTCGATAAAGAACAATCTCGTAGCCAACTACAATCACAGTGTCGACTTGAACAGCGTAGAAGGGACTGCCAGCAGTCACAGCATCGTACACAACACCAGTCTCAGCGACAACGTGACGGCAGAATGGACTTTCGGCAAAGGCAACAAGATTGCACTTAACGGGAACTGCAACTGGAGCCGCGCCACCAGCGACCGCGAGGACTTTCTGAAAGTGAATGCCTTCGACATCAGCTACGGCGGCATGGTACAAGTGCAACTTCCTTGGCAGCTGCAGTTCAGATGTACACTGAACAACTACAGCCGCCGCGGCTACAGCGACCCACAGATGAACACCAATGAACTGATACTGGGTATGCGTATATCACGCCCGCTACTGAAGAAGAAACTATCCATCAGTTTGGAGGGTTTCGACCTGCTGGGCCAACTCTCCAACCGCCAGTACACCATCAATTCACAAGGTCGCACCGAGAACTACACGAACGTCATTTCTCAATACGCACTGCTGAAATTGACGTGGAACTTCAACAAATTTCCGAAAAAGAAGAAATAGTCCACTACTGGCGGCTGGCCTTCTTACGCTGGTCATGGTCCAGGATGGTCTTGCGCATGCGCATGGCCTTCGGAGTGACTTCCACAAGCTCGTCCTCCTTGATGTACTCCAGGCACTCCTCCAGCGACATGACGGTCTTCGGAATGACCCGTGCCTTCTCGTCGCTGCCCGAAGCACGTACGTTGGTGAGCTGCTTGGCCTTGCAGACGTTGATGACGAGGTCGTTGTCATGGACGTGCTCACCGACGACCTGGCCGCAATAGACTTCCTCACCGGGATCGATGAAGAACTTGCCGCGGTCCTGCAGCTTGTCAATGGCATAGGCATAGGCGGTGCCGGTCTCCAGGGCTATCATGGAGCCGTTGACACGGCGTTCGATGTCGCCCTTATAGGGCTGGTATTCCTTGAAGCGGTGGGCCATGATGGCTTCACCCTGGGAGGCGGTGAGCACGTTGGTACGCAGTCCGATAATGCCGCGGGAAGGGATATTGAACTCGATGTTGACGCGCTCACCCTGATTCTCCATGGACACCATGTCGCCCTTGCGGCGGGTCACCATGTCAATCATCTTCGAAGCAAACTCCTCGGGGACATTGATGGTGAGTTCCTCAATGGGCTCACACTTCACAAAGCCGGATTGTCCAGCTTCCCCGGATTTCCCAGAATCATCAAGCCACTTATAGATGACCTGAGGCTGGCCTACCTGCAGCTCATAGCCCTCGCGACGCATGGTCTCAATGAGGACGGAGAGGTGCAGTACGCCTCGTCCGGAGACAACCCAGCGGTCAGTATAGTCCTCGAAGGGCTCGACGCGCAGGGCGAGGTTCTTCTCGAGTTCCTTCTCCAGACGGTCATTGATGTGGCGGGAGGTGACGAACTTGCCGTCCTTGCCGAAGAAGGGGGAGTCGTTGATGGTGAAGAGCATGGACATGGTGGGCTCGTCGATAGCGATGGGCGGTAATGGTTCGGGGTTCTCCAAGTCGCAGATGGTGTCACCTATCTCGAACTTCTCCAGTCCGATGACGGCGCAGATGTCGCCGCAGTCCACTTGTTGAGTACGGCTGTGGCCCATACCGTCGAAGGTGTGCAGTTCCTTGATCTTGGTCTTCTCCCGGGAGCCGTCACGGTGGCAGATGGTCACCTGTTGTCCATCCTTCAGCATTCCGCGGTGTACGCGGCCTACGGCAATGCGGCCGGTGTAGCTGGAGTAGTCCAGGGAGGTGATGAGCATCTGAGGAGTGCCTTCTATCTGCTGCGGAGCAGGAATGACTTCGACGATTTTGTCCAGCAGGTAGGTAATATCTGTGGTGGGATGGTTGTAGTCCTCGCCCATCCAGCCATTCTTGGCGGAACCGTAGACGACGGGGAAGTCGAGCTGGTCCTCGGTGGCATTGAGGGAGAACATGAGGTCAAACACCATCTCATAGACTTCCTCAGGACGGCAGTTGGGCTTGTCGACCTTGTTGACCACGACAATGGGCTTCAGACCTATCTGCAGGGCCTTCTGCAGCACAAAGCGCGTCTGGGGCATGGGACCTTCGAAGGCATCGACGAGCAGCAGACAGCCGTCGGCCATGTTGAGCACACGCTCTACCTCGCCGCCGAAGTCGGAGTGTCCCGGGGTGTCGATGATATTGATTTTGGTGCCTTTCCAGTTGATGCTGACATTCTTGGATAGAATAGTGATGCCGCGCTCACGCTCCAGGTCATTGGCGTCGAGCACCTGGTCGCTGAGGTTCTGTCCCTCACGGAACAGGTTGCCGGCGAGCATCATCTTGTCCACGAGCGTTGTCTTGCCGTGGTCCACATGCGCAATGATTGCAATATTTCTGATATCCTGCATAAGTTATTTACGTAAATCGGGTGCAAAATTACACAAAAACTGGGAAATAAGAGGGGACGAGAACAAAAAAAATGCATTATGTTTGTTTTTTTACTCACTTATTCGTACCTTTGCACCCGCGTTTCGGAAAATCCGATGCATCCGACCGACGTAACCCGCCATGATGAAGGCGGTGAAAGCGTCACAACGATGTTTATGCGCAAACCACAATTAATCATCAAAACAATGTATTTAGACAAAGCCAAGAAAGAGGAAATTTTCGGCCAGTACGGCAAGGCTACCACGGACACGGGTTCGGCAGAGGCTCAGATTGCCCTGTTCACCTACCGCATCAAGCACCTGACCGAGCATCTGAAGGAGAATCACAAGGACCACGTCACCGCCCGCTCACTGACCATGATGGTAGGACATCGCCGCAAGCTCCTGAAATACCTCTACAACAAGGACATCAACCGCTACCGCGCTATCATCAAGGCTCTCGGCCTTCGTAAGTAAAGCAGTACGGAAGAAACAGAATCCCCGCTCCTCGGCTGAGGAGCGGGGATTCTTGCGCTTATACACCGACG
This sequence comes from uncultured Prevotellaceae bacterium, assembly GCA_946185225.1. Lineage (GTDB taxonomy): Bacteria > Bacteroidota > Bacteroidia > Bacteroidales > Bacteroidaceae > Prevotella. The sequence continues at coordinate 9,868 of CAMHIM010000006.1, read as the reverse complement.
TTCCGGAGAGGCTGTTTGAAACATGCCGACTTTCGACCCGAAGGTGCCGGTCTTTCATGTCGAAAGACCGGCACCTTCAAAAAGGGCTTCCCGCACTACGGGCTTATTCTGTCACCTTGATGTGCACGTTACGCTGCCGGATGTTCTGGCAGTTGGTGAACACTGCATCGCGCTTGGCCGTGATACGGACGTCCTGCAGACGGATGCCGTTGATGGGCATCTCGGGCAGTCCGTTGAACTCCATAGCACGTCCGGCGCCATTGCAGATGATGTTCTTGATGTCGATGTTGCGGAAGATAGGGGTCTCCTCAGTCACAGGAGCCTTGGTGACATTATCGGGATTTTCGCCGTCGGCCAGCATCTCAGCCACCGACTTTCCGCCGTAATACATGTTGAAGGTGATGGCGTCGGTCTTGATATCGGTCATGGAGATGCCGTTGATATAGATATTCTCCACGATGCCTCCGCGTCCGCGCGTCGACTTGAAGCGCAGCCCCACGTCGGTACCCAGGAACTGGCAGTTCTCCACCAGGATGTTACGAACTCCGCCGCTCATCTCGGAACCTACGACAAAGCCGCCGTGACCGGCAAAGACAGTACAACCGTCGACAACCACATTCTCACAGGGACGTCCGCGCCGACGACCATCAGCATCCTTGCCGCTCTTGATGCAAATGCCGTCGTCACCGGCATCGAACCTGGAATCGACAATCAGCGCGTTCCTGCAGGACTCCAGGTCCAGCGCGTCACCGTTCTGGGCATAGGAGGGATTACGCACAAGAACGCGGTCGATAATGATGTTCTCGCACATCAGCGGATGCAGGTTCCAGGCAGGGGAGTTCTGGAAGATGACACCCTGAAGCAACACATTCCTGCAACTCACGAGGGACACCATAACGGGACGCAGGAAACGGCGGATGGCATTCCACTCCTCGTCGGTTTGGACCCTGGGGACATTCATGTTAGCACTCTTCTCGGCATCGGCGTATGCCTGGTTGGGCACCCAATAGCCCTTCTTGGCTTCCACACCACCGGGACGGTCGAGCACTTCCTGCCACTGGCTTTCCGTCACCTTAGCCTTCTTCACTGGACGCCAGTACTGGCCATTGCCGTCAATAACACCCTGCCCCGTAATGGAGATGTTCTCGCAGCCTACAGCGGAAAGGGGCGACTGACAGCGACGCGTGTCAAGGCCCTCGAACGAGGTCTTCACGACAGGATAGAGGGCTTCGTCCCCCGAGAATTGGATGACGGCACCAGCCTCCAGATGGAGGTCTATGTTGGACTGCAGCACGACGGGCCCCGTCAGCCAGACGCCGCGGGGCACCACCAAGTGTCCGCCGCCCTTCTTGCTCAGGGCTTCAATAGCTTTGGCAAAGGCCCTGGTATTGAGAGTCAGGCCATCGCCAACTGCTCCGTAGTTCTTCAAGTTGACGGTACGGTCAGGGATAACGGGCGCAGACACCTCGCCCATCTGAAAAGGCAGTTGCTGCGTGTACTTAACATAGGGGTTAGCCGCTATTGCAGAAAGCGAACACAGGGCTGCCGCAATGAATGATAATACTTGTTTCTTCATAAGCTTTAGTTATTGAGTAGTTTATTCCTATTCCATGATTTCGCGCAAAGGCTGCATAACAAACTCTCGTTCGTACATCAGCGGATGCGGTATCTGAAGGTCCGGCTCGTCCACCCGAAGGTCGTCGTAGAGCAGGATGTCAATATCGATGGTACGGTCCTCATAGGCTCCGTCATGAGTCTTGTGACGCCGCCCCAACTCACGCTCTATCTGCTGCGTGGCACATAGGAGCTGCCGTGGGGTAAGGGTCGTCTGACAGCAGACCACCGCATTGACAAACGGATGGACGGAGCGGAACCCCCACGGTTCTGTCACGTAGAGGGACGACTGGCGCACCACCTGCCCCACCCGCTCACCGATTCTGGCGACGGCCTCGGCAACGTACCGCTCCCGCTCACCGAGATTGGAGCCCAGGCCGAGATAGACCACGTGCATCAGTCGTCGAGTATCAGCATGGCATCGCCGTAGCAGCCAAACCGGTAACCGTTCTTCGATGCCAGCTCATAGGCATTCATAACAAGGTCATAGCCACCGAAGGCTGCTGTCGTCATCAGCATCGTGGACTCCGGATGGTAGAAGTTGACCACCATACAGTCGCCCAACCCAAACTCATAGGGAGGGAAGATGAACTTATTGGTCCACCCCTCATACTCCTTCAACTGACCATCAGTGCCTACGGCGGTCTCCGTGGCTCGCGCCGTGCTGACACCGACAATACACACTTTCTTCCCGGCAAGCTTGGCAGCATTGACCTTCTGGCAAGCCTCCTCGTTGACCACCATCTGCTCGGAGTTCATCTTGTGCTTGGTGAGGTCCTCCACCTCTATGGGGTCGAAGCCTCCAAGGCTGCAATGGACGGTGACGAAGGCGAAGTTGATGCCACGAATCTCCATCATCTTCATCAGCTGCTTGCTGAAGTGCAAACCCGATGCGGGGGCCGTCACGGCACCCTCGTTCTTGGCATAGATGGTCTGGAACTGCTCCATGTCATCCTCCGTAGCGGCACGCTGCTCTATGATGTAGCGGGGCAGCGGTGCTGAACCCAACCCGTAGAGCTCACGGCGGAACTCATCGTGAGGGCAGTCATAGAGAAAACGCAGCGTGCGACCGCGACTCGTGGTATTGTCGATGACCTCAGCCACCATCGGCCCCTCCTCGTCGAAGAAGAGCTTGTTGCCGATGCGTATCTTACGGGCAGGTTCCACCAGCACATCCCACAGACGGAGTTCCTCATTCAATTCACGAAGCAGGAACACCTCTATCCGGGCATCGGTCTTCTCCTTTGTGCCGTAAAGACGGGCGGGAAAGACCTTGGTGTCGTTGAAGACAAAGGTATCCCCCTCGTCAAAATAGTCGAGGACGTTGCGGAACGTAAGGAACTCTTCCGTGTCATTGCCGTCGGCATCCTTACGGAACATATCGATAGCACCGCTCTTTCGGTGAACGACCATCAGTCGGCACTGGTCACGGTTGTACACCTTGTCAACGGTGCCGTCTTCGTTCTTGAATGCCTGGAACGGCGGTTCCAGGGCTACTTGCTCTTCGGGCAGTCTGAATTTGAATTGCGATAACTTCATCTGTTATTTTGGTATTTCGGTATTTCGATGCTTCAAGATTTCTGACCTTTGTCTTACGTCAGTTCCACCTCCTGCTGCTCCAGCCATTGGGGAAACTCATCAAGAGTCAGACAGTCTTCTATACATACATTGCCTAATCGGGTACGGCACAAGGCGGTGAGATAGGCTCCGCTGCCAAGGGCCTCACCAATATCGCGGGCCAGTGAGCGGATGTAGGTACCCTTGCCACATACCACGCGGATGCTCATCTGCATCTGCTCTGGGTCGAACAACGTCAGTTCCAGCTCCTCGATGTGGATAGGCTTGGCTTTCAGCTGGACGTCTTCACCGTCACGTGCCAGCTTATAGGCGCGGTCACCATTCACCATGACGGCAGAGAACAGCGGTGGCACCTGCATGATGTCGCCCTTGAACTGTTCCAGCGTACGGAGTATCAGGTCACGGGTGATATGTCCAGTGGGATAGGTCCGGTCGACAGGGTGCTCCCGGTCATAGCTGGGGGTAGTGGCACCTAGCTGGAGGGTTGCCGTGTACTCCTTATCGTGGAGCTGCAGGGACTCTATCTGCTTGGTGAAACGCCCTGTACAAAGAATAAGCACACCCGTTGCCAAAGGGTCAAGCGTCCCGGCATGGCCCGTCTTCACACGCTTAACATGCATCCTTCTGGATATCAGATAGCGGACACGCGCCAAGGCACCGAACGATGTCATGCCATAGGGCTTATTGATATGGATGTATGCTCCCTCGTTGAAGTTCATCAGTCAACCATTGCAAGTGAGTGCCCCGTCAGCAACAGGACAATAATGATGCTGCCGACAATGATGCGGTAGAAGCCGAAGGCCTTGAAGCCATACTTCGTCAGGAACGCCACAAACCACTTCATGGCAAGCAGCGCCACCACAAAGGCTACGGCACAGCCCAGCAGCAACATGGCAATATTATGGGAGGTAGCCCAGGAAGCATCCTCCTTCACCAAGTCCAGCAGGTCGAGCAACGTGGCACCTGCCATCGTGGGAACAGCAAGGAAAAACGAGAATTCGGCAGCACGTTTGCGGGTCAGGCCCTGAGTCATGCCGCCGACAATGGTTGCCATCGAACGCGACACGCCGGGGATTACCGATATACACTGGTACAGGCCGATGTTGAAGGCACGCTTCTCGGTAAGCGGTGTTGCGTCCATGCCCTTGTTGAACAGCCGGTCGCAGAAAAGCATGAAGATGCCACCCACGACGAGCATGACGGCAACGACAAGCACACTGTCAAGCAGCCAGTCGAGCAGCCCTGACTTCTTAGCCAACAAGCCAATGACGACTGCAGGTAATACGCCAACGAAAAGCAACCAATAGAAGCGATACTTATGCTTCAGGCGTTGCCACGGCGTACTGCCATCGGGCGCTGGTGTATTGTCAAATTGGAAAAAGTGCTTCCAGTAGAGACACACGACCGAGAGAATAGCACCGAACTGTATGATAAAGGTGAAGGCATGGACAAAGGGGTCGCCTTGCTCAATGCCTAACAGGTTCTGCGTGATAATCATATGGCCGGTAGACGATACGGGCAGAAACTCCGTCAAACCCTCGACAACAGCTATGATAACGGTTTCAATCCAGTCCATCGGTACTTACTTCTTTATTTCCTCTATCCCGTTCTGGTCCTTGCTACGATGCACAACGGCATAAATCATTGATATGAAGCCTACAAGACAGACTATCGGGGCCACCTTAATGCGACGAGCGCTGAAGATGTCGGGATTATAGGCCTGGTCGGTAGAGCCGGAACCGCTCATCAGTATGAAACCGATGATGACAAGCAGCATGCCTACAGACAGCAGGATGAAATTCATGCGTCCAAACGCGAAGTTTCTCTTATCCATATTCTTCTTAATTCTTATATCTTATAAAGTTCACCGGCCGTCATCCTGAGGAAACGGCCCACGGAGACGTAGGAGCACAACGCCGTAATGACAATACCGAACAGGAACACCGACACACCGGTTATCGTCAGCTCCAGCCAGGTAACTATCTGCTCGGAACCCGGCTGATACTGGTACATGCTATAGACACAGGCTCCCAGCACCACACAAGCCAGCAAAGCTGCAACAAGGCCCACACCCAGTGCCATGCGCATGAAAGGCCACCGGATAAACGACCAGGACGCTCCCACCAGCTTCATCGTGTGAATAGTGAAACGGCGGGAATAGACACTGAGACGAACGGAATTATTGATAAGCGAGAACGACACCACTGTCAGTAATGCTGCCAGCACAAGCAAAATGGCACTGACCTTGCTGAGATTGTCGTTGACCTTATCCATCAGGTCTTTCTGGTAAGTGACGTCCGTCACCTTAGGGTTCCGCTCCAGCTCCTTGGCTATCCAGCGCAAGGAGTCACGGTTGGCATAGTCGGCCTTCAGCTGCACCTCCACGGTAGCCGGCAAGATATTGGCTCCCAGGAATTCCGTCGGGTCGGTTCCAAGCACTGCCGACATCTCCTGACGGGCCTGCTCCTTGCCAATATAGTCCACATTCCTTGTGTAGGAACGATGGTAGAGGTCACGACAGAGCATGTGTCCGTCGTTCACCGTCAACGTATCGTTCAGCACCAGGGTTACCGTCAGGTTCTCGCGCATACTCTTCGACAGGTTACGAGCCACCAATACTGAAAGCACTACAAGGCCAAGCAACACAAGCACCATTGTCGTACTGATACAGAGCGTGACAACTTGTATCCCACGCTGATGCACTGCCTTCTTATGTTTCTTTGACATTTCTTATTAGACGCTATAAACCTAAATTAGGCGCAAAAGTAACACTTTTCGCGCGATTCGCAAAATTATTTAGGAATAATTACGTAACTTTGCCATCGAAATATGAGCACTGTTATATATTCCTCTCCTATCTTCGGTCCCGTGCACAGCCGCAGACTGGGGGTTTCGTTAGGCATTAACCTGTTGCCTGCCGACGGCAAAGTGTGTACGTTCGATTGCGTCTATTGTGAATGCGGCCTTAACAGAGAGCGTCGCCCCACCCTGCCCATGCCGACTCGCGAAGAGGTACGAGAAGCATTGGAGCAACGGCTGAAGGACATGAAACAAAACGGTCCGGCTCCCGACGTACTTACATTTGCGGGAAACGGCGAACCGACCGTAAACCCGCACTTTCCGGAAATCATTGACGACACCATCAAACTGCGCAACAAGTACTTCCCGAAGGCAAAGGTATCGGTTCTTAGCAACGCCACTCAGGTACACCGGCCAGCAGTACGAGAGGCGCTGTTGAAGACTGACAACAACATCCAGAAGCTTGACACCGTCAACTCCTTATATATAAAAAAGGTAGACCAGCCCTGCGGTGCCTACGACGTAAATACGGTGATTGAAGGTCTGAAGGCATTCCACGGGCATGTCATCATACAGACCATGTTCATGAGGGGCTCTCTACGAGTCGGAGAAGAGACGTTTGCTGCCGATAACACTGGTGAGGAATATGTCGGCCCCTGGATGGAAGCGGTGAAGGAGATTGCTCCACAGCAGGTGATGATCTACACGATAGACCGTGAGGTGCCGACGGAAGGGCTCCTGAAGGCGACACACGAGCAACTGGACGCCATCCGGGACAGGGTCATCGCTACAGGAATCCCGTGTACCGCGTCATACTGACCACGCTGCATACATGACAACAAGAAAAAAGGAATCCCCGCCATTTACTGGACGGGGATTCTTATTGACAGGGGATGCTGTTGCAGTCCTACTTACACATTATACCACACTGCGTACTCTCCAGGAACCGGATGATGTTCTGTATCTCGGGGGAGTCAGGCACCTGGTCCTTAATCTGATTGATGACGTCAAAAACACTGGTCTTTCCGTGGAACAGCAACCGATAGGCATTGGCGATGTGTTTTTGCACCTTCTCGTTGATGCCCGCATAATTCATCATTGTTGTATTGGGACCACCGTAAGCCATGGGACTGCCTCCGGCAATCACGTAGGGAGGCACATCGTAGGAGAAAGCAGAACCAGCCTGAATCATGGAAAGGTCGCCAGCGCGGGTCTTGGCATTCTGGATAGCACCGCTGGAGAAAATGACACCATTGCCAATCTCACAGTCTCCAGCTATCTTTGTGCCATAACCGAACACGCAATTAGTACCTACCACTGTATCATGACTAATATGAGTGCCTTCAAGCAGGAAGTTACGATTACCTATCTTGGTGACACCGTCCCTCTGAGTGCCACGGTTGACGACAACGTTCTCACGAATCACGTTGTTGTCGCCTATCTGCACGTACGACTTGGCTCCGCGGAAGTTGAAATCCTGCGGCAGGGCAGCTATTACTGAACCTTGGTGAATCTTATTGTTATTGCCGATACGTGAACCGTCGCAAATAGAGACAAAGGGGAAGATAATACAATTATCACCAATCTCCACATCATCTTCAATATAGACAAAGGGGAATATCTTACAATTATTGCCGATTTTCGCCTTGGGCGAAATCTCTGCTTTAGGAGAAATGTCACTTGCCATAACTCTTCATTCTTAATTCTTAACTCACTTAGCACCTCCGCCTAAGGCTTGGTACAAGTTAACTACTGACTGCATCTTATAGAACTGGTCCTGTACCTCTGCAATCTCGGCATTGAGCAGGTTGCTCTGTGCTGAGATAACCTCAAGGTAGGTGGTATTGGAGGAGGACTCCATCAGTTTCTTGGTGTCCTCAACGTTCTGCTTGAGCACACTGACGCGCTTGCCGTCGAGTTCTGCCTTCTCAGCATAGGAGTTATAGGCCACGAGGGCATTCGAGACCTCGTTGCCAGCCTTGTAGATGGCGGTCTGCCACTTATTGAAGGCCTGCTCATACTGCAACTTCGCCACCTTCAGTCCTGCCACAATCTGTCCGTGCTGGAAGATGGGCTGTACCAGTGAACCGACGGCCGAGAGGAGCATCTTACCAGGGTTGACGACATCGTTATAGTTTGTGTAGGAACCGGTTCCGGTAATCGTAATCTGCGGATAGAAGCGTGAACGGGCCTGCTGCACGTCGTAGAAGCATTGGGCCAGCGACATCTCTGCCGAGTGTACATCAGCACGATTGTTGAGCATCTGCAGTCCGATGCCGGTAGAGAGTTCTGTCGGCAGACTCTGTCCAGCAAAGACACCGCGTCGGATGGTCTGTCCTGGCTGTCCAAGCAGCAACGACAGGGAATTCTCCATCTCACGAACCTGACGCAGGAGATCTACTTTCTGTGTCTGCACCTGATAATAGGCTGCCTCAGCACTCTGCACCGCCGTAGAGCGATAGCCTATGCGGTTGTCGTGCATAACCTGCATCTTTTCCCAGGTATCCTTGGTGAGCTGCTCCATATCGGTGACTATCTCCACCTGACGGTCCAGCATCAGCAAGGTGTAATAGAGGTTGGCAATACCCGAGATGATGTTAGTCTTCACCACCGTCTGGTAGTCCTTCGTAGCAATGAGCTGCATCTGTGCCGACCGTTTGGCATTGAGCAGGTTGCCAAAGAGGTCGAGGTTCCAACTGGCAGAGACAGGCAGTTGGTACGTCTTTGAATTGATGGCAGGGTCGGTACGCAGCGTCGTCAGCGACCCCTGCGGCGTGAAGGCCACAGAAGGAAGGAATGCCAACTTGGCAATCTTCAGTGCTTCGTTTACTATCTGGACGTTCAGTGCTGCATTCAGCAAGTCGGGATTGTTGTCAAGTCCCTGCTGGATGAGTGTCTGCAGCTGCGGGTCAGTGAAGACGCTACGCCAGGGCAGGTTGCCAAAGGATGTCGTATCCTGTACGGCAAGCGTGTCAGTAAGCGACGCGGGGTCTCGCACGATGCCTCCGACATTGACGTCGGGGCGCTCGTACTTGTTATAGAGTCCGCAACTCGACAGCAGCAGGGCTGCGGACATGAATATCATCAGTTTCTTCATATTACTTCTCCAATTCATAATCTACAGGTTTTGCATGTGCATACTGTGCCAGTTCGGCAGCCACTTCGGCATTCTCTTCATCCTCAAACTTCATGGGCCTGAACCTCTCCTGCAGAGACTGGAAGATGACGAAGAGCGTCGGGACAACGAATATCTGTAACAGCGTACCAATGAGCATGCCACCCACAGCGGCAGCACCCAGCGTCTGGTTGCCGTTCTTGCCAACTCCAGAGGCAAACATCATCGGCAGCAGACCGATAACCATTGCCAGCGACGTCATCAGGATAGGACGCAGACGGGCAGCTGCACCCAGCACTGCTGACCACGAAATGGCCATACCCGTCTCGCGGCGCTCCAGGGCGAACTGCACAATCAGGATGGCGTTCTTGGCCAGCAGACCTATCAGCATAATCAATGAAATCTGCATATAGATGTCGTTAGCATGACCGAACACCATCGTGAACAGGTAACAACCCGCCAGACCGAACGGTACGGAAAGCACCACAGCCAGTGGCAGGATGTACGATTCGTACTGGGCCGACAAGATGAGGTAGATAAAGATGAAACAGAGGACAAAGATGAGCGCCGTCGTGTTCGAGGCCTTGGCCTCTTCACGCGTCAGTCCTTGATACTCATAGGAGTAACCCGTAGGTAGCATGTCGGCAGCCACCTCCTGCACAGCCTTGATGGCCTCACCCGTAGAATATCCGTCAGCAACCGTTGCCGTCACGTTGATGGCGGTGAACAGGTTGAAGCGGTTAATGTTCGACGGACCGTAGA